>JBDIBB010000209.1:0-5815 GCA_039812685.1 Vicinamibacteraceae bacterium | reverse complement strand
GAGGTGGTGTCGGTCACGGCCGAGACGCCGGTGGTCGACGTGGGGCGCATCGACCAGGGCCGCACGCTCGACGAGCGCGAGATCAAGGAGCTGCCGCTCACCTCGCGCAATCCCTACAACTTCGCGCTGCTGCAGCCGGGCGTCGTCGGCTTCGAGACGCAGGAGTTCGGCGTGCCGCGCATCACGGCCAACGGCGCGCTGCTGCGCGTCAACTACCAGATCGACGGCAACGACAACACGCAGAAGGACCGCGCCGGCCTGCGGCAGATGCCGATGTCGGAGGTGATGATTCGTGAGGTGAAGATCGTCACCACGGGCTACGCGCCCGAGTTCGGCCAGACGATGGGTCTGATCTACAACGCGATCACGCCGTCGGGCACCAACCGCGTGAAGGGGCAGGGCAGCTACCGGTTCCAGCGCGACGCGTTTGCGTCGATGCCGTTCTTCGCGCCGGCGGGCCGGGCCAAGCCGCCGGTGAAGGTCGACCTGTTCACCGTGGATCTCGGCGGTCCGATCGTGAAGGACAAGACGCACTTCTTCGGCGGGTTCGAGCGGACGAAGCGCGACCTGTCGGGTGGCCGCGTCATCACGATCTCGGCCGCCAACCAGGCGGTGCTGGGGCTCAACGAGCCCGGGTACATGCCCGCGGTCGGTGACACCAAGTTCTTCATCGGCAAGGTCGATCATCAGCTGACCGGCACCAACCGACTGACGGTGCGGTACATCTTCTTCGACAACTTCATCACGAACAACGTCGGCGGCGGCCTCACGTCGGTTCAGCGCGGCACCGACTTCACCGATCGGCAGCACTCCTTCGCCACGCAGCTGGTGAGCACGTTCGGCACCAACCTGCTGAACGAGCTGCGCGTGCAGTATGCGACGCGCGAGCAGGGCCGCACGCCCGGGTCCCAGGCCGGGACGGGACCGGCGATCAACATCTCGGGCGTCGCCAACATGGGCGGACCGATCGCGTCGGCATCGGACGCGGGCTTTGGTTTCACGCAGAAGATCTTCCAGGTCGTCGACAACCTGACGTTCATCAGCGGCGATCACTCCTACAAGGTCGGGTTCAGCTTCCAGAACGTGAAGGACACGCGGACCACGCCGCAGTACCAGTCCTATACGTTCCCCTCGGTCGCTGCGTACCTGGCGGCCAAGAGCGGCGCCAACCCGTACGGCTACTCCAGCTTCACGCAGTACTTTGGTCAACCCGGCCTCGACTACAACACGAACATGCTGGCGCTGTTCGCGCAGGACGACTGGCGGCTGTCGCGCAACCTGAAGCTGCTCTACGGCCTGCGGTACGACGTCTACTCGCCGCCCGACGCGGTGAGCAGCGCGCCGGTGGAGACCTCGCGCAGCTTCAAGAAGGACAACAACAACATCCAGCCGCGCGTCGGCATGGTGTGGAACGTCACCAGCGACCAGCGCACGGTGGTCCGCGCCAACAGCGGCCTGATGTACGACCAGCCGCTGAACGCCATCTACGAGCTGGCGCTGCAGAACGACGGGACCAACGCCCGCGCGGCCGGAACGTTCTCGCCGTCGACCGCCGGCGCGCCTGCGTTCCCCAACGTGCTCTCCGGCGGCTCTGGCGCGCAGCCCAACCTCGCCTGGACGGTCGACCCGAACTTCGCGGTGGCCCGCAGCTGGCAGAACAATGCGCAGTTCGAGCGCGCCATCGGCGACACCTACGGCATCGGCGTCGGCTTCTCCTACGTGAAGTTCTGGAACATGCCGGTCGTGACCAACGTGAACCTCACCGGCCCCATCGGCACGCTGCCCGACGGCCGCCCGGTGTTCAGCACGGCGGTGTCGGCCGCCACGCGTGTCGATCCGCGCTACAACGCGATCAACATGACCCAGGCGATTGGCGAGGGCGACTACAAGGCGATGATGCTCACGCTGACCCGCCGCTTCAGCAAGGGCTTCCAGTTCGACCTCGCCTACACGCTCGGCAAGAGCAGTGACACGGCGCCCATTACCGGCAGCCTGTCGGTGCAGGGAGATGCCGGCCGCAGCGACATGACCAACCTCGAGCGCGACAAGGGCCCCAACGTGCTCGACCAGCGCCACACCTTCACGGGCAGCATCGTGGCGCAGCCGACCTTCGACGTGGACGGCGTCGCCGGCGCCATCCTCAACAACAACCAGTTCGGCATCGCCATGCAGTTCGCCAGCGGGATCCCGGTGAACGTGCGCGCCAACCGCGAGCTGAACAACGACGCCACCGCCAGCGACCGCCCGAACGGCGTGGGCCGCAACTCGCTCAACCTGCCGGGCCGCAAGAACGTCGACTTCCGCTACTCGCGCAAGTTCCCGCTGCACTCCACGGTGGACGTGCAGTTCACCGCCGAGGTGAAGAACCTGTTCAACACCGTGCAGACCAGCGGCGTGAACAGCGTCGTGGCCGTCGACACCCTCGGCAACCCGCTGGTTGCCATCCCGTCCAAGGGCGGCGACTTCGCGGCGACCGGTGGCTACGAGCAGCGCCAGCTGCAGCTCGGGTTCCGAGTGACCTTCTGACCCGCGGCTCGGCTGGGTTGAGCAGCCGCGGGCACCGCGGCTTGAGGCTTGGGGCTTGGATTCCTGTTCACCGGGGCCACGGGTCTCGGGTCCCAAGTCGATAGCCACTCGAGCCGGAGAAGTCGTGCACGGGCGCGATTTGTGAGGCAAGACCACGAGGCGGCCCGGACATCCCGGGCCGCCTCGTGTCGTTTGTGGAGTTCAGCACTACCAGAGACTGCTCAATTCTGATCGAGAGGTTCGCACTCATGATGAAGCGACTCGCGTTCGCGCTCGTCCTCGTGGCGGGCGTTTCCGTGTCGGTTCCAACCGGCGGCCAGATGCGCGTCACGCCGGTGACCGACCAGCAGGGCGAGGAGGCCGTCGGCCTGCTGCTCCGCCAGCTCAACTCGGTGGGCACGTTCCTCATGACCACCGCCCACCCTGACGACGAGAACAACGGCCTGCTCGCGTCGCTGCGCTTCGGCCAGGGCATGCGCACCGTGCTGCTCACGCAGACGCGCGGCAACGGCGGCCAGAACGAGATCGGCCCCGAGTTGTTCGAGGATCTCGCCGTCCTGCGCACCGAGGAACTCGCCGCCGCGCACCGCTTCGACGGCGCGGAGCAGTTCTTCGGGCGATCCATCGATTTCGGCTACTCCTTCAGCGTCGAGGAGACGCTCGAGAAATGGGGGCACCAGGAGGCGCTCTCCGACTTCGTGCGCATGATCCGCACGGTGCGGCCCGACGTGATCACCGGCTTCATCTGGGGCGGTGACGGCGGCGGCCAGCACCACCAGACGACGTCCAAGCTCACCGTCGAGGCCTTCCGTGCCGCGGCCGACCCGACGAAGTTCCCGGAGCAGATCAGGGAGGGCCTGAGGCCCTGGCAGGCGAAGAAGGTGTACGTCACCTATCGGTTCATGCAGATGGGCAACCAGCCGCAGGCGCCCATCCCGGCCGGCGAGCGCATCGTGACGGTCGGCTCGGCCAGCTACGATCCGCTGCTGGGCCGCACCTACGCCGAGGTCGGTGCCGAGGCGCGCAGCATGCACAAGTGCCAGGGCATGAGCCAACTGCTCATGCTCCCCGGCCAGGACGCCATCGTCCGCTACAAGCTGATCGACAGCGTGGTGCCCGGCAGCCTGGAGAGCGACGAGACCTCGCTCTTCGAGGGCGTGGACGTGAGCTTCCGGAACCTGCCGGGTTACGCCGGCGCCAACCCGCCGGCCGCGCTGAAGGCCGGCGTGGACGCGATTGCCAGCGAGGTGGACGCGGCGAAGGCGGCCCTCGACGGGCAGGGCGTGGCCGCCGCGGCCGCGCCGCTCGCCCGCGGCCTTGCGGCCACGCGCGACCTGATCGGCAGGCTCGGCGCCATGGGTCTCGACGAGACCGGCCGCTTCGAGGTGGAGTTCCGCCTCGCGCAGAAGCAGCGCCAGTTCGAGCAGGCCCTGCTCGCCGCGCACGGCGTGCGCGTCGAGGCCCTTGCCGACGATGGGGTGGTGGTGCCGGGACAGCCCGTCAAGCTGACGCTGCGCGTCGCCAACCGTGGTGGAGAGACCGTCGAGGTGAAGGCGGCGCGCATCGCCGGCTTCTCCGGACAGGCCGCCTGCGAGGCCGGGACCACCGTGTCGAACAGGGCCTGGGCCTGCGACGCGACGCTCACCGTGCCCGCCGACGAGCGGTTCAGCACGCCCTATTTCACGCCGCGCGCCGACAGCAAGCGATACGACTTCGATCCCACGGTGCCCTTCGGCGTGCCCGCCCGTCCCACCCCGTTCCGCGTGACCTACGACCTGGTGGCCTCGGGTCAGGCGGTGGCCTTCGACGTCCCCGTGAACTACCGCTATGGGACCAGCCTGTTCGAGGGCGAGAAGCGCATGGAACTGCAGGTGGTGCCGGCCTTTGCCGTCGCGGTGGATCCCGCGATCGCCGTCTTCCCGATCGGCGCCGTGCCCGTGCCCGCGCGGGCGGCCGCAACCCCCGCCACACGGGAGATTCGGGTGACGGTGACCAACGGCACCAAGGGCGCCGCCCAGGCCGTGACGACGCTCGACGTCCCGGCGGGCTGGAGCGTGACGCCCGTCAGCGCGCCCGTGAAGTTCGCGCGGGAGGACGAGCGCGTCACCGTGCGGTTCACCGTGACCGCCTCGGCGCAGGCCCGGCCCGGCCATGCCACGATCAAGGCGAAGGCGACCAGCGCCGGCCTCACCTACGACCAGACCGTACAGGTGGTCGAGTATCCGCACATCCACCGCCGGCATGTCGTGAAGCCCGCCGAGGTGGCCGTCCGCGCCCTCGACGTGAGGACGGCGCCGCACCTGACCATCGGCTACGTGATGGGCGTGGGTGACGAGGTGCCGCAGGCGCTCGTGCAGCTCGGGGCGAAGGTGGAGCTACTGGACGCCGACGCGCTGGCGTGGGGCGACCTCTCGCGCTACGACGTGGTGATGACCGGCGTGCGGGCCTACGAGCGCCGCGAGGATCTGCGCGCCAACAACCAGCGGCTGCTCGACTACGCCGCCGCCGGCGGCACCGTGATCGTCAACTACAACAAGCTCGGGTTCAACGCGGCGCAGTACGGGCCGTACCCCGTCAAGGTGGGATCGGGTCGCGTCACGGAGGAGACGGCGCCCATTCGCATCCTCGCGCCGGACCACCCCGTGTTCAACACGCCGAACAGGATCACCGACGCCACGTGGGCCAACTGGGTGCAGGAGCGCGGCCTCTATTTCCTCGGCGAGCGCGATCCGAAGTACGTGGACCTGCTCGAGACGGAGGATCCCTTCGACTACAACAAGGGCCCGAAGCGGGGTGTCCTCGTCGAGGCGAAGGTCGGTCAGGGACGCTGGATCTACGTCGGGCTGGGCCTCTGGCGGCAGTTGCCGGCGGGCACCGACGGCGCCTACACGCTGATGGCGAACCTGATCAGCCTCGGCAAGGCGCCCGGGGTGAAGGAGTCGGCGGCCCCGTAGCGCCCCCGTTGGGAAACGCACCCGGCGCCGCGGCCTCCGTCGCGGCCGATGAGGACACACGGCCGGCACTTCCGTCGCGGGGTGCCGGCCGGTCGTGTTTCAGGGCCGCCCGAACGCCACGCCCTGCCAGGACCGTCCGCCCGATTGCCTTCAGACAGATCGGGTCGTGCGCGGAATGCGCGCACCGAGGCCGCCCAGGCAACGCTCCCGGAAGAATGATCTGGTCGCTGGGCGACCGTCGAGGTTACGCTTGGGCGCACCCACTGCCGGATCGCCGGCGACTCCAGGGCGTGTGACCGGATGAGGCGTGTCATGGCCAGGCGCGACCAGTTCAT
>JBDIBB010000208.1:0-5938 GCA_039812685.1 Vicinamibacteraceae bacterium | reverse complement strand
CAGGTGCGGGCGCGGCGCGGGTATCGCGCCGCGACGCGCGAAGAGCTGACGCGGGGGCCTGCCGCTGGCGGCGCGCCGGGCGGCGCCATGTCGGCGGACGTGGCAACGGCGTTCGGCGCGCTGGGCGGCGCGCGTGGCGACGCGCGGCTCCGGACCCGCGCCGGCGTGTCCGGCGCCGAGCCGCCGCGCGTCTGGGTGCTCGCCGAACTCGACCCGGCGATCTCGCGGGCCCCCGAGTGGAGCGGCGGTGGCACGGTGCAGGCGACGTTGGCCGCGCGTGACGGCACGATGGCCGCCAGCGCCAGCGGGCGCATCGAGCCCGGCAGTGGCGTCGTGGAGTTCGAACTGGTGCCCGGCGCGCTGCCTCCGGGCGACTACCAGGTGCGCACGCGGGCGACGCCGGCTGCCGGGGGGCTGCCCTTCTCCGACGTGGCGACGGTCCGCGTGACCGGTGAGGCCGCGCTCGACGGCGCGCCGCGGATCGCGCGACGCGGCCCGACGACGGGGCTGGCGTTCGTGCCGACCGCCGACCTGCGCTTCCGCCGCACCGAACGCATCCGCCTCGAGTGGCGCGTGCCGCCCGGCACGTGTGTCTCCGCCGCCGAGGTGATCGACCAGCGCGGGCAGCCGATGGCGATGCCGGTCACGCGGGTCATTGGCGCCTGCGAGCCGGCTGGCGCGACCGGGGACACGGTGGGCGCCGAGATCGTCCTCGCGCCGCTGGCCCCCTCCGACTATGGCGTGCGCCTGAGGGTGAAGGCTGGCGCGCGGGATCCGCGCGAGGTGGTGGCGGCGTTCCGGCTCGTTCCGTGACGCCTGTCGGGCGCAGCCGCGAGCCTGCCGGATCGTGGCTCCGGCCCGCGGTCACAGGTAGTGGTCGGGTACCTGCAGCAGGACGCGCCGCAGCAGCAGGTCCGGGTGGGCCCGCGCGAGCGACGCGAGGTCGGCCACCTCCGCCGCCGGCCACTCGAGGCGCGCGGGCAGGTACTCGCGCAGCGCGCCGAACTCGGCCTCGTACTCGGGCGATGGCAGCGCGATCTCCCAGATCACCCGATCGCCGTCGCGACGCTCCGCGTAACAGGGGTTGCGGACCACGGGCCCGCGCTCGAGGGCCGGCTGGTGCGGCGGCAGCATCAGATCGCCGCCGCGCGGGACCGCCACCAGCGAAAGCGCGCCGGCGCCCGCCACACCGGGCGCCTCGGGCGCTTCCCACGGCAGCGCGTAGCCCGCCATCACCGCCTGCACGACGGCGTGGTCGGCCGCGGCCAGCACGGTGCGCCTGCCAAACAGCGAGCCGTAGTGCGCGGGCGTGAGCGTGTGACCGGCCGTGCGGTTGGCGTCCGGCGCGGCGTGCACGTGCGTCCAGGCGACCCAGCCCTTCGGGCCGGCCACCCGCAGCATGTCGGTGGAGAGCGTCCGCTTGCTCCACACGTAGTGCGCGGCGTCGTTGCAGACGGCGAGCGTCACGGCCGCCGAGGCGAGCGGGAGCGGCTGGTTGACGTCGGCGCAGACGAGATCGGCGTCAGGCACGAGGAAGCGGTGTGCGAACAGCAGGCGCCAGAACGACGCATCGATCAGCACGGGGTCCGGCCAGCCGCGTTCGGCCGCCACTTGCGTGAGCGTCCAGGTCAGGTGGCCGCAGCCGCCGCAGACGTCCAGCAGCGGGCCTGTCGCCTCGGGCACGCGTCGCGCGATGGCGCGCACCACCGCGTCGGCCGCGACGAAGGTCGGGTCGCCGAAGCGCAGCGCGCAGTAGTCGCCCTCGCCGTCGGGGAGCACCTGGCGCACCGCGTCGGCGAACGTGTTCGGGCCGGGGCCGAGCGCGGCCTCGAACGCCGGATGGCGTGCCGCAGGCAGGTCGAGCACCGCGCGGCCGGCCTCCAGGAGATCGTCGCGTTCGATGGCGTGGATGGCGGCGGTCACCTCGTCTCCGATCCTGAGCACGGGCACGCCGCGCACCACCGGGTAGGCGCCACAGGCGCACGAGAGCACCGCGTGCTCGATGGGATCTGGCGGGTGGTGGCCGGCCGACAGCGCGCCGCCGCAGAACGGGCACCGGAGCAGGTCGAGCAGGGCGGGTCGCATCGGGGTGACGCAGGCTGGCGCTGGGTGTCAGGGTTCGCGCAGGTGCCGCGCCAGGGTGACGCCCAGTCCGGCCGCGGCCAGAGCGACGGCTGGCGCGATCCACGTCGCGAGGTTGGCGATGACCTCCGGCGGCGGGCGTGTCCCCAGCGCCGTGGCTGGAACGCCGAGGCCGACGATGGCGCCCAGCCACCAGCGGTGGGGCAGGATGCCGCCCACGAGCGAGCCGCCGAGCAGGACGATCACGACCGCGGGCAGTGTCTCGCTCTGGCTCACGGCGAGGTGGCCCGCCGCGGCGGCCAGCACGAGCGCCAGGGCCAGCGCGGAGAGGAGGCGGCGTCGGTCGTCGATGGCGGGCATGATGCGCGCCGGATCAATGGCCGCCGCTCGCGGCCTCCTTGACGATTTCCGAGACGAAGCCCTTGGCGTCGCCGAAGAGCATGAGCGTGCGATCCATGAAGTAGAGCTCGTTGTCGATGCCCGCGAAGCCCGAGCTCATGCTGCGCTTGATGACCATCACCGTGCGCGCGCGGTCCACGTCGAGGATCGGCATGCCGTAGATCGGGCTCGTGCGGTCGTTGCGCGCGGCCGGGTTGGTGACGTCGTTGGCGCCGATCACCAGCGCGACGTCGGTCTGCGGGAACTCGCCGTTGATGTCGTCCATCTCCACGAGGCGATCGTAGGGGATGTCGGCTTCGGCCAGCAGGACGTTCATGTGGCCCGGCATGCGTCCGGCCACCGGGTGGACGGCGAACTTCACGTCCACGCCCTTCCGCGTGAGCATGTCGTAGAGCTCCCGCACCTTGTGCTGCGCCTGCGCCACCGCCATGCCGTAGCCGGGGACGATCACGACCGAACCGGCCGAGGTGAGGATCGAGGCCGCCTCCTCGGGTGACGCGCTGCGCACGGTGCGCTGCTCGCCCGCCACGGCGGCGCCCGCCTGCACCTGGCCGAAGGCGCCGAACAGCACGTTGGCAAACGAACGGTTCATCGCCTTGCACATGATGATCGAGAGGATCAGGCCCGAGCTGCCGTCGAGCGCGCCCGCCACGATCAGCATCTTGTTGTCGAGCACGAAGCCCATGGCCGAGGCCGCCAGGCCGGCATAGGAGTTCAGGAGGGAGATGACGGTGGGCATGTCGGCGCCGCCGATCGGGATGATCAGCGACACGCCGAAGACCAGGGCGAGGGCGACGATGCCGAAGTAGGCCCACTCGGTGCCGGGCACGGGCTGTGCGGTCACGTAGACGCCGAGCAGCGCGGCCGTCACCAGCATCCCGATGTTCATCACGTTCTGGCCGCGGTACACGATCGGACGCTGCGGCAGCACCTCCTGCAGCTTGCCGAAGGCCATCAGCGAGCCGGTGAAGGTGAGCGAGCCCAGCAGCACCTCGAAGCCGATCACGCCCATGCGGAAGTGGTCGATCGCGCCGGTGGCGAGGCCGCCGGCCTCCATCGCCAGCAGGTACTTGCAGGTGCCGATCAGGCCGACGGCCAGGCCGCCGAAGCTGTGGCTGAGCGCGGTTCGCTGGGGCACCGCGGTCATCGGCATCAGCAGCGCGAGCGGCAGGCCGGCGACCGTGCCGACGACCATGCCGACGACGATCCACTGGTAGCTCTGGATCTGGGGCTGGATCAGCGTGCCGAGCACGGCCAGCGCCATGCCGGCCTCGCCCGCGATCACGCCGCGCCGCGCGGTGGTGGGCGCGCTGAGCCACTTGAGCGACATGACGAAGAGGCCCGTCGCGATCAGGTAGCTCGCCTGCGTGAAGGGCGGGACCAATCCGTCGGCGGCGCCGGTGGCGCCGGGCAGCGTGACCGCCAGCATGCCGATCGGGACGAGGACCGCCGCCGCGGCCGGCGATGGCTCGCGCCGCTTGAACATCTTCAGCATGCGGTCGGTGATGAGGTAGCCCGACACGACGTTGGTCATCGCGGCGGCGACGGCCAGCGTGGCCATCGCCACGATGAGCGGGTTCTCGGCCGCGCCGTGCCGCTCGCCGAGCACCAGGAGGGCGCCCACGAGGCTGATGGCCGAGATGGCGTTGGTCAGCGACATCAGCGGGGTGTGCAGCAGTGGCGACACCCGGCGGATCACGTCGAGCCCAAGGAACGTGGCCAGCACGAAGACGAACAGGTTGGAGAAGATGTCCATGAACCGGGCCTCGGACGGGCGCGTTGCCGCGCGCCACGAAATGGTCGGGCGCATGCTAGCACTAGCGGGCGGCATTCCGGCCACCGTTCCGCCCCGGCCGCGCGCCGCCGAAGGTGGCCGGCGAGGCCGGCCGGGCCCGCCCGACGCGGTTCCGGCCCGATTCGGTGTGCCCCGGCTGAGCCGAATTGAGGTATAAACAACCGTGCGGGGTCACACGCGTGTCCCTGCGCCACAGAGGAGTTCACCGTGAAGAAACGGTTCGTTCAGCAGTGCATGGCGGTCGTGGCGCTGTCACTGGGCGTGCTGCTCGTCGGCCCGGCCGATGTCGGTGCCCAGGCGCGCCGGCCCGCGCGCCCTGCCGCCGCCGACGACTCGGGCGTGAAGAACGTGCGGCGTCTCGGCGGCACCACCCGGTTCTCGGCGCCGATCCGCACCACCGATCAGCTCAAGCGTTTTGCCGGCCGCAAGAACATCCAGCGCGATCTCAGCCGGGTGATCGACGAGGCCGGCCTCACCGCCATCACGCCGCAGATCCTCCAGGCGATGGAGAGCGGTGCGGTCAGCGATGTGCAGGTGCCGGTGGGCACCGAGATGAAGTGGATGGCGCTGCGCCGCGGCGGCCGGCCGACCATCATCCGGAACATCCGGTGGGCGGGCCGCCAGCCGTTCAGGGCGTACCAGTTCTCATTCGAGGACAACGGGGTGATTTACACCTTCCTCATGCCGGAGGACTGCGGCAACCTGACGTTGTGGAAGACGGAGGACAAGCCGGCCCCGCCGCCGCCTCCGCCGCCGCCTCCGCCACCACCCCCGCCTCCGCCGCCACCTCCGCCCCCGCCCCCGCCCCCGGCGCCCGCTTCCTGCGCGGTGACCGCCACGGCGGCGCAGGCGCGCGGCGGGACGGCGATCACGATCAACGGGTCTGGCAGCCTCTCGGGCGGATCGCCGGCCCGTACGCTGCGGATCGAACTGCTCGGACCCACGGGCAGCGTGATCGGTTTCGAGTCCAACGGCCAGTCGCAGACGTCGATGACGCTGACCGCGCCGTTCGCGCCGGTCACGGTGCTGGTGCGGCGCCCGGCCCAGGGCACCTACACCATCCGGACGTCGGCCACGGCCGAGAAGCCCGACGCGCCATCCTCCACCTGCCAGGCCACGGTGCTGGTCGACCGCGACGTGATCGAGGATCGCGTGGGCTGGTTCGTCCAGGGCGCGCCCGGCAAGCAGCGCACCGAGCAGGAAGGCGAGGTCAACGGCGTCGACACGGTGCTCGGCGGCTTCTGCGACCCGACGCTCGGCCTGAAGTTCGGCCCGGTGTTCAAGGTGGGCGAGAACTGGCGCATCAGCCCCGGCGGCGGCGTGTCGATCAACTTCGACGAGAGCAAGCGCACCGCGGCGTTCGCCGAGGTGGCCGCCGACTACTGGTTCGCCGACGAGAAGGCGTTCATCGGCACGGGCGTTGGCGTCTGGGATCTCTTCGACGGGGACAACGTGTCGCCGACCTGGCTGCTGAATTTCGGCCGCCAGATCACCGAGACCGGCGCCGGCAAGCTCTTCTTCGTGGGGGAGGGCCGCCTGTTCCTGAACAAGCTCGACTCGATCGACAACAACTATCAGTTCTGGGGTGGCGTGCGGTTCATCTTCCGCTAGCCGCGCCCGCACCCTGCTGAGACCGCGGCCGGGGGCCACGCGCCCCCGGCC
>JBDIBB010000207.1:0-6017 GCA_039812685.1 Vicinamibacteraceae bacterium | reverse complement strand
CCGAGCATCGTGATCTCCTCCAGCGGCATGGCGACCGGCGGGCGCGTGCTGCACCACCTGAAGACGGCGCTGCCCGACGCGCGCTTCACGGTGCTCTTCGTCGGCTACCAGGCCGAGGGCACGCGCGGGCGCTCCCTGGTGGACGGCGCGCGCGAGGTGAAGATCCACGGGGCGTTCGTGCCGGTGAACGCCACCATCGCGAAGATCGACTCGATGTCGGCGCACGCCGATCGCGGCGAGATCCTCCGATGGCTCGGCGGCTTCACCGAGGCCCCCGCCATCACCTACCTGGTGCACGGCGAGCCGGCGGCCCAGGCCTCGCTCAAGTCACGCATCGAGGCGAAGCTCGGCTGGACGGTGCAGGTGCCGGCCTACCACCAGTCGGTCGAGGTGTAAGGGGGCCCGCGGCGCGGCGCGCTGCGCTACACTTGCCGTCACCGGGTCCCGGAGGAGTCCATGGCCGCGCGTCTCACCGCGCTCATCGTCGTCACGATCGTGGCCGTCACGGTGATCGCCGGCCTCATTGTCGGCGCCCAGCGGGACGACTACAGCGGGCCGATCGATCTGATCGTCTTCGACGCGAAGGTGTTCCCGGCCGACGGGACAGCGCCCTTCGAAGGCGCGGTGGCGATTCGCGGCAACCAGATCCTGCGCGTCGGGCGCTCGCGCGAGGTGCGCCGCCTGCGGCGGCCGCAGACCGTCGAGATCGACGCCCGGGGTGGCGCGCTGCTGCCCGGCTTCAACGACGCGCACCTGCACCTGCTGCGCGCCGGCCTCGCGATGGATCGCGCGAACCTGCTCGGGGCGACCACCCAGCCGGCCATCGAGGCGGCGATCGCCGCCTTCGCCAGCGCACACCCCGATCGGCCCTGGGTGCTCGGCCACGGCTGGGACTACGGTGCGTTTCCCGGCGGGCTGCCGGCCCGCGACCTGCTCGACCGCGTCGTGCCGGATCGGCCCGCGCTCATGACGGCCCGCGACGGCCACACGAGCTGGGTGAACAGCCGGGCCCTGGCGCTGGCCGGGATCACGAGACGGACACCGAACCCGGCCAACGGCACGATCGCGAAGGATCCCAGAACGGGCGAGCCGACCGGCGCGCTGCGGGAGGGCGCGCAGGATCTGGTACGCCGGCACCTGCCCGATGTCACCCGCGACGAGCGGCGGATCGCCCTGCGCAGGGCGATGGCCGAGGCGCACCGCTACGGCATCACCAGCGTCCAGAACGCCAGCGGCAGCGCCGACGAGTTCGAACTCTACGACGAGCTGCGGAGGGCGCACGACCTGCACCTGCGCGTCTACTCGGCCGTGTCGATCGGCGCCAGCCTCGACGAGACGCGGCTGGCCGAGCTCGAGGCGCTGCGCGCGAAGTATCCCGACGACGCCCTGTTCAAGACGGGCGCCGTGAAGCTCATGGACGATGGCACGATCGCGGCGCGCACGGCAGCCATGCTCGCCCCTTATGCCAGCCCGTCAGAGTCCGCACCGCCGCCGGCCATCGCCGGCGAGGCGTTGCGGCGCGCCGTGACGATGCTCGACGCGCGCGGGTGGCAGGTGATGATCCACGCCGCGGGCGACGCCGCCGTCCGGCAGGCGCTCGATGCCTTCGAGGCCGCCGCCAGGACGAACCCCGCGCCGGCGCGCGGCCGCCGTCACCGCGTCGAGCACGTCGAGATCGTCGATGCGGCCGACCTGCCGCGCTTCGACGCCCTCGGCGCGATCGCCTCGATGCAGCCCGGGCACGGCACCCCCGACCCGATCCGGATCGACGGCTGGGCGGCCAGCCTCGGGCCCGAGCGTGCCGCGCGCGGCTGGGCCTGCGCGAGCATCGCGGGAGCGGGCGGACGACTTGCCTTCGGCAGCGGCTGGCCGGCCGCGGCGCTCGACCCGCGGCTGGGCCTGAACGCCGCGGTCAACCGCGTCACACCCGACGGGACGCCCCACGGCGGCTGGCACCCGGAGCAGCGCTTGACGCTGGCGCGCGCGCTCGAAGCCTATACGAGCGGCGCGGCCTACGCCTCGTTCGACGAGCACCGCAAGGGCCGCATCGCGCCCGGCATGCTCGCCGACCTCGTCCTGCTCTCGAAGGACATCTTCGAACTGCCCGCCGACAGGCTGCTCGATGCCGTCGTCACCCACACGATCTTCGACGGCCGGGTGGTGTACGAGCGGCCGGAAACGTAGCAGTCCGTGGTGGAAGTGCCGCGTCGCACCGAGACGGGCGCGGCGCCCGGATGGCCAGGCGCGACGACCGAGAATACGGCCAGTATTTGAAGGAGGAGCAACGCCGCCAGCCGGGATGCCCCGCCCGTCGAATGCCGCGCCACTTTCGCCACGGACTGCCAGGAACGGCCTTCACGGCGTCGGTCCCCAGGCCAGCACGATCTGTCGCACCCGCTCGCAGCAGGCCTCCAGCCGCGCGGCCAGCGTGGCCGACAGGGCCGCGGACGTCTCGGTCGACTCCACGCCGATGCGCACGAACGTGGCCTCGGGCGCGCGACCGTACAACACCGTGCAGGCGGCCAGCAGCGCGGCCGGCGTGAGGTGATGGAGCGTGATGGCGGGGGCGCCGGCGGGCCCGAGTGGCCCGGCCTCGATCTCGCCCGGCGCCACGTCCTCGGCCGCGTCGACGAACACCACGCGGTCGGCGCCCTTCAGCAGGTCGGCGTGTTCGGGCAGCAGCTGGTGGGCGGCGATCACGCCGACGTCAGCGGGCCAGTTCTCGTCGCGCAGGCGTTCGGCGACACGCACGCCCACCCCGTCGTCGGCACGCAGGACGTTGCCGAAGCCGAAGATCAGGATCCGTGGCACCGTGGATGCCTCCTCTCGCGCGCCGCCCGGCGGCGGCGCCAGCCGACGGCGTAGGCGGCCACGTTCACGCCGACAACGAGCGTGCCCAGCGCGATCTGGGCCTCGCGCGTCAGCCCTTCGGGATACAGCACCGGCAGCAGATAGCGCGCCACGAAGTCGCCGCGATAGCCCGCGCCGCCGCCAAGCTCGCGCAGCCGGTTCTCGAGCGGCGTCAGCGGGCACACCCACCCGGCAAACGAGACGAGCGCCCCCCACGCGGCACACGGCAGGTGCGCCAGCGCCAGCCGCGGCCATCGCCACGCGAGCAGCCCGCCCACGATCACCCAGACGACGAAGGCCAGGTGCAGGAGGACGAGCAGGTCGGCGAGCAGAGAGGCGGGCATGGGGACAGTGGGCGGGAGGCCGCCGGTGACAGCCGGGCCTGGCGTCCCGGCCTACCCACCCAGCACGCGCTCGACGTCGGCCATCGAGGGCGCGCCGTTCATCGCGCCGAGCCGTCCGCAACTGGCCGCCGCCGTCGCGTTGGCGAACCGGAGCACGCGCTCCACGGGCCACCCCTGGAGCGTGCCGTAGATGAAGCCGCCGCGGAAGACGTCGCCGGCACCCGTCGTGTCGACGACCTCCACCGGGAAGCCGGGCGCGTAGTGCAGCCGATCGCCCTCGAGCGCCATGCACCCGCGCGGGCCCAGCGTGACGACGAGCAGGCCGGAGTGCCAGGCCCGCAGCCGGCGCAACGCCTGCTCGTGGTCGCTCAGTCCGGTGAGCTGCGCGGGCAGGTGCTCGGAGACGATCACGATCGAGATCGCCTCGAGCAGCTCGCGCGTGCGCGAGGACACCGAGTCGACGTCGCAGGTGACCGGCAGGCCCGCCTCGCGCGCGAGCCGTGCGGCCCGCAGCGCGATGCCATGGTCGGTGTCGTCGACGTGGACCAGCCGCGCGCGGCTGACGAGGTCCGCGTCCATGGTGACGGGCGGCACCGCGAGCGTCCCGTCGCGATCCCACAGCACCATGCGATCGCCGGTGTGCTGCTCGACGAGGATCACCGCGTAGCGGTTGGCGACCTCGTAGACGGGCGCCGCGGCCAGATCGACGCCGCGCCGCTCGAGCTCGCCGCGGATGAGACGGCCGTATTCGTCGTTGCCGAACGCACCGACGTACGCGGCGTGCAGCCCGAGGCCCGCGCACGCCGCCATGGCGGTTGCCGTCTGGCCACCGCACTGCACGTGACGCGCGATGATGCGCTGCTTGTTGCGGTGATCGTTGGGAGCCGGCGGGGCCGGCACGATCAGGACGATGTCGACGGAGTTCTCGCCGATGCCGAGGACGTCGAAAGTCGGAGACATAGGATCCGCGCGCGCCCGCGACCTGCCTCGCGGGACGTGATACCACGACCGATGACGAGCCCGCCACGGGCACGCCGGGCCGCCGGCACCGCCACGCTGGACGGTGTCGGCCGTATGGTATCGTGTCGCCACGTGCCCCGAAACGATCTGCTCACCGTGGGAGAGGCGTTCGAAGATCTCATCTTCCTCGGCCTCGAGCGCCTCCCGCGCGTGGGCGAGGAAGTGAAGACCAGCGCGTTCGTGCGGACGCTCGGCGGCGGCGCCGTGATCACGGCCGTCGCCGCAGCGCGACTCGGGCTCTCCACCGGCCTGGTGAGCGGCCTGGACGAGACCGGAGAGGCCCGCGCCGGCGCGGAAGGCGTTGCCGTCACCAACCTGCGCGCGCCGGACGAGCCGACGGCGATCACCGCCGCGATGTCGACGAAGACCAACCGCAGCTTCGTCACCTTCAACGGGGTGAACGACCTCCTCGAGCCCCGCTTCTTCGAGGCGACGCGCGAGGCCGGCGCCCGGCACGTCCACTTCGCCTTCTACCCGCGCGACTGCACCCGCTGGGCCGAACTGGTCGGCCGGCTTCGCGAGCGCGGCATCGGCACGTCGTGGGACTTCGGCTGGAACGAGGGCCTGGTGAGCGACCGCGGGTTCCCGCGCCTGGTCAACGCGCTCGACTACGTGTTCGTCAATGAGCAGGAGGCCGTGCTCTACACGAGCCGCCACAACCTCTCGGACGCCATCGCCGCCTGGACGAGCCACCCGCGCACGGTGGTCATCAAACTGGGCGCGAAGGGCAGCCGCTGGGTGGGCGGCGGCCAGGACCACGGCGCGCCGGCCACACGGGTGAAGATCGTCGACACCACGGGCGCCGGCGACGCCTTCGACGGCGGGTTCCTCGTGGCGCGCCTGCGCGGCCACTCGCCGAAGACCGCGCTCAGGCTGGGCAACTTCGTCGGCGCGATGTCCACGCGCACGGCGGGCGGACTCGACGGCCTGCCGCGACCCGACGAGTTGCCCGAGGCAATCGCGCACGCCATCGTTCCCAAGGCCCCCGTCCAGCCGTAGGCGCCGGCCGGCGCCGGCACGGCCCTACCGCGGCAGGGCGTGCACGAACTCGGCGAGCGCCTTGATCTGCGCCGCGCTCAGCGATCCCTTGTAGCTCGTCATCATCGTGTCCTCGATGCCGTCGCGGATCACCTTCTCGATGTCCTCGACGCGGTCGCCATGGGCGAGCGGGCCATTGAGGGGACGCACCCCGGTCTGACCCTCGCCCTTCGGCCCGTGGCAACCGGCGCACTCCTTCAGGTAGAGCGCCGCGGTTGACACGTTGCGCGCACCACGCTGGCTGCCGCCAGCCTGTCCGAAGGCGAGCGAGACACCCGCCAGCAGCATCGTCGCCACCATCATCGGTCTGATCATCTGGTCCTCCCGGGCCGCGGGCTGTCGGAGGCCGTCAGGCAGCCGCGAACCACGCGCGTGCGAACGTGACTACGGCTGGCGCCGGTCGGCGTCGCCGACGCGAATCACCCGCTCGACGACGAAAGTGTCTGGCGCATCCCCGCGCGTGAGCAGCAGGAACGACGCCGCTCCGCCCGGCGCAATGGTCACCGGCCACCGGGGCGCCCCGGCAATCGTGAGGCGGGCTCCCGGCGCGAGCGTGGCATCGTAGAGCGGCGCGAGGTACTTCCCGCCGGCGTCGATCTCCTCGAGCGCGCCGAACACCCGCAGGTCGCCCAGGTCCTCGATGCGCGCGGCCAGATGGAGCCGGCGCTGTCCATTCACGGTTCCGACGATGCGCTGCCCGGCGATGCCGACGTCGCCGATGAACGGGGCGACGCCCGTGCCCGGGATCAGCGTCGCGTTGCGGAT
>JBDIBB010000206.1:0-6087 GCA_039812685.1 Vicinamibacteraceae bacterium | reverse complement strand
GGCCGTGGCCGGCGCCGGCACGGCCACCGCCGCCGCGGCCGCCGCCGTCACCGCCGTGGCCGCCACCGCGGCGCCGGCCGCGGCCGCCAGATCCACCACGAGATCGAGCAGGCCACGCGTGTCGAACAGCGGCTGCACCACCGGCTGCTGGATCGCGAACGACCCCGTCGGCAACGCCGCGTCGCCCCAGCACTCGAACGGATGGCTCGCCGGCGCCAGCACGTCGGCGAGGCGACTCGTCTCGTCCAGCCGGTCGTTGAACGACACGATGAAGGGGACCTTCGCCATGGCCGACGCGAAGTCGACCCCCGCGGGGCCGTCGTACACGGGGTTCACGCCGGCGACGATCAACAGGTCGATCCGTCCTTCCGACATCTCGCGCGCCAACCCGGCCAGCGTCGCCCCGTCGCCCGAGGACGCCTCGACGCCGGCCACGTCTTCGAGCAGGCCGGCCTCGAACGCGCCAGTGGTGACGTTCAGCAGGATGATGGCCAGCTCGAGCGCCGCGCCGTGTCGCGACGAGCTGGCTGAACCGCCACCGATCGCGAGCGCCCGGCCCACGCCCGCCGCGAGCGCGTCGGCCAGCGCGCGCAGCGCGGCGGCCTCCACGCCAGCCTGCGCCGCCACGCCGTCGATCGCAAACGGCGCCAGGGCCGCGGCCACGGCCGCATCGCCCGCAAGCGGGCCGATCGTCCGGGCCACGATCAGCTCGTGCGCGAGCGCGGCGGCCACGCGCGGCAACTGCGAGTCGCGCACGCGGATCCGCCGGTCCGCGTTGGCTCCGGTGAGCGTCAACCGGCCCTCGAGTTGCACGAAGCGGCTCATCGGCGCACCTTCGGGCCCGTCGGGGGAACGCCGCGCCGCGAAGTCGCGCTCCAGCCCGTCGCCGGGACGGTCGAGGAACTCGGCGCCGAGGCCGAGGATCACGTCCGCGCGGTCGAGTCGCGGTCTGGCCACACGCGGGTGACCGAACGCCTGCGTCCAGGCCACGGCCGCCGCGTCGTCGCCAAGCGGCGTCCAGGCGACGTGCCGCATCCCGGTGCGCGCGCCGAGCGCCGCAATCGCCGCGCCCAGCGCGGGTCCGCCCACGGGTCCGGTGAGCAGCACCGCTTTCGCGCCGGACGCCTTCATCCTCGAGAGCAGCTCGGCGCTGGCCGTGGCCCAGCTCGATGGGACGGGCGCGCCCCGGCCTCGCCGCACCGAGATGGGGCCACGGGCGCGATCGGGATCGTAGAGATCCATCACCGCCGCGTGGTGTCGGACGCCGAGGCCGCGCCCGCTCGCATCGCCGGGGTTCGGCGCAACGAGAACCGGACGCCCCTCGCGCGTGCGCACCAGCACCGGCGATCCGTCGATCACCGTGTGGAAGAAGCGGGCGGGGCCCAGGCCGTCCACCAGGCTCTCGGGCATGTCGTGGAACGGGATGGTGGCTTCCGGCGGCGGCTGGCAGCCGGCCGCGGCCAGGGCGCCGGCGGCGGCGATGCCGCTCAGCCGGAGGAACTCGCGACGGTCCAGGCCCGATGCCCCCGGTCCCGCGCTGGTCTCGTGCGGATTCATCGTCATCTCCCCTTCGGCTCCAGAGGACGGCACGCCTCGCTCGAACAGGGCGCCGCTCATCGGTGGCACACCGCGCAGTCAGTGGACGCCTTCGTCGCCGGATCGCGGTGACAGTTCAGGCACCACTGCATGTTGAAGGGGTGCTGCACCGACACCTCCTCCATCTCCTCGACCTTGCCGTGGCAGTTCTGACAGACCACCATCGGCCGGCCCTGCGCGTCCTTCAGCGCCAGCACCGGGTTGCCCTGCGCGTCCTTCGCGTTGACGTGCGCCGAGTGATCGAAGTAGACGAAGTCGGGCAGGTCGTGCACCTTCACCCATCGGATGGGCTCGCCGCGGTCCCAGTAGTCCTTCATCGCCAGGACCCATTCCTTGTTGAGCCCCACGCTCGTGTGGCAGTTCATGCAGACGGCCGTCGAGGGCACGGTGGAGTGGCGTCCCTTGTAGGGCATCGTGTGGCAGTAGACGCACGGGATGCCGAAGCCGCCCACGTTCACCGGCTCGCCCTGCTCGCCGGCCTGCCAGACCGGAGGGCCTGCCATGCGCGTGTGCCGGAAGAGGATCGGCTGGCGCGGCTCGTAGCCCTGGCGCGCGTTGCTGAGCGCGTAGGCGAGGGAGCCCGTCACGAGCGCCGCGATCACCACGGCGAGGATGTGGACGGACCTCTTCCTTCCGTTCATTCGGAAACCCTCCTTGTGGGGTGCGCAGGGATGGGGCTGCCGGCAACCGGCGCCACCGGTTCGCCGGGCGTTCGGCCTGGCCCCGCGGCTGACGGCCGCGGCTCCTCGCCGTCGAAGAGGATGCGGACGGCAGGCGTCTCGAGATCGTCGAACTGCCCCGTCCGCGCTGCCCAGACGAAGAACCCGACCGCGATGGCCGCCACCAGCAGTGCGAGCGGGAGCAGGACGAAGATCGTCTCCACCTCAGGCCTCCGCCCTGTGCGTCTCGGCGCGTGCCGGGCGCGCGAACGTGCGCGTCAGCGCCGAGGAGAGCACCACCGTCAGCGACGACACGGGCATCAGCAGCGCCGCCGCCAGCGGCCCCACCAGGCCCGCCATCGCCGCCGCCGACGCCACGAGGTTGTAGGCGAGCGAGAAGCCGAGGTTGCGCCTGACGACGGCGCGCAGCCGCCGCGCCCCGTTGATGATTTCCAGGAGCGGCGCCACGCCCTCGCGCGTGAGCACGATGTCGGCGGCGACGATCGTCGCGCCCTTGCCGCCGTGCACGGCGATGCCGACATCGGCCAGCGCGAGCGCTGCGGCGTCGTTGACGCCGTCGCCCACCATCACCACGGCACCGCGGCGGCCGGCGCGGCCGGTGAGATCCTCGACGAGGCGCTTCTTCTGCTCGGGCGTCAGGCCGCCCAGCGCGTCTTCGGGCGCGAGGCCGAGCCGCGCGCCGACACGCGACACCACCGCGGGGTGATCGCCGGAGAGGATGCGGACGTGGATGCCCGCCGCGCGCAGCCTCGCCACCGTGGCCGCCGCATCGGGGCGCAGCGCGTCGCCGATGCCCGCGACGCCGGCCACGCGCCCGTCGACGGCCACCAGCACCGGGCTGAGCCCCTCTTCGACGAACGCCCCGGCGGCACGCGCGCACGCCTCGTCGGGCGCGGCCGCGCCGGCCTCGACGTGCGCCATGTTGCCGACACGCACGTGGTGGCCGTCGAGCCGCCCGGAGATGCCCTGACCGGGCACCTCGACCACCTCGCTCACCGATCGCACCATCCAGAGCCCGCGTCCGGGCGCCTCGCGAAACGCGCGCGCCACGGCGTGCGAGGACTCGGCCTCGAGCGCGCGCGCCAGTTGCAGCACCCTCTCGTCGCCGTGCCAGCGCGCCACCGTCGCGCGTCCCGCGGTGAGCGTGCCCGTCTTGTCGAGCAGCACGGTGTCGACCCGGCGCAGCCGGTCGAAGGCATCCGGATCCTTCACGAAGATGCCCGCGCGCGCCGCGCGCATGAGCGCCACCGACACGGCCAGCGGAATCGACAGCCCCAGCGCGCACGGGCAGGCCACCACCAGCAGCGCCACCACACGCTCGAGCGCGACGACGGGCCCCGCCGGCAGCCACGCGAGGCCGGTGACGACGGCCAGGCCGAGCAGGCCCTGGACGAAGCGGCGCGCCAGCCGGTCGGTGGCCTTCAGCAGGGCCGGCTTCCGCGACAGCGCGTCCTGCACGACCGCCAGCAGCGCGCCAACCCGCGTGCGCTCGCCGGTGGCCTCCACGCGCACCACCAGGCGGGCGCCGAGATTCGTGGCGCCCGCGTTCACCGCGTCGCCCTCGCGCACGGGCTGCGCGGCCGCCTCGCCCGTGAGCACCGCGTTGTCGAGCGAGGACGCGCCGGAGATCACCACGCCGTCCACCGGAACCAGTTCGCCCGAGCGGACCTCGACGCGGTCACCGGGTGCCAGCGCCGCCAGCGGCACTTCCACCACGGGCGCCTCAGGGCCGTCCCCGTCGATGCGCCGCGCGAACTCGAGGAAGGCCACGCCGCGCAGGCTGTCGGCGCGCTCGAGCGCCGCCCGCTGCGCGCCGCGCTGCACCTGCCGTGCGCCGAGCAGCGCCGCCACCAGCATCGCCAGCGAGTCGAACCACAGCGGCCCGCTGCCGCGCACGGCGTTCCACGCGCTCGCGGCAAACGCGGCGGCGATCGCCATCGCGATCGGCAGGTCGATGTGCACCATCCTCGCGCGCAGGCCTGCGATCGCCGTCTGGAAGAACGGCCTCGCCGAGAACAGGAGCACCGGGATCGCCACGATCAGCGACAGCCGGCGGAACAGCATCTCGTAGGGCGAGGCCATGCCGGAGTAGTCGCCGGCGTAGAGCGCCCCGTGCATGAACATGAGGTTCATCGCGCAGGCCACCGCGACGCCGAGCCGCGCGAGCGCCGCGCGGTCCTCCCTGCGCCGCGCCTCCTGTGCGCGCGACCGCCGGTGCAGGTGCGGCGTGTAGCCCAGCCGATCCAGCCCGCGGGCGATCGCCGAGAGCCGCGTGTCCTCCGGCCGCCACGTGATCTCGGCGACGCCGCTGCCGAGGTTCAGGCGCACTTCGTCGACACCACGCAGCACCGCCGGCAGCTTCTCGACGAGCCACACGCAGGCCGCGCAGTGCACGCCCTCCAGGTAGAACTGCGTGCGGCAGCGCCCCACGCCCACCGTGTCGGTGGCGTCCGCCTGTTCCCGCCGGTCGTCGAAGTCGTCGAAGCCGCGGCCCGATACCCGTGCCGGTTCGAGAGCGCCACGCTGCTGCTCGACCAGCCGGTAGTACTGGTCGAATCCCCACTCGTGCACCAGCGTGTGCACCTGCCGGCAGCCGCTGCAGCAGAACTGCCGCGCCTCGCCCGCGCGCACCAGCGTCGGCGGCACGGTCAGGCCGCAGTGCGCGCACGTCGCGGGCGCGGCCGGCGCGGCCGGCGGCCCGATGCTGGCGGGCGGTCGCGGGGCGATCACCGGAATGCCCCCTCCCCGGCTCGCGGGCTGGCGGGAACGTCGAGCCGCGCGGCGTGCACGAACCGCTGCGTCCCCTGGCGGACGTCGATCCGGAAGTCCCACGCGCCGGGTTCGTCCACTCGCACCAGGGTGCGGTAGCTCCCGGGGCGTTGCGGGATGGCCACGAGCGCGGCCGACTGGTTCAGGCGCGTATCCGATGGACGAATCGCAAAGAAGTCGCCCGTGAGGCCGGCAACCGGCCCGCCGTCGCGATCGACGACGTGCACGTCGATCGGCCGCGGCATGCCCGCGAAGTGCGGCACGTCGGCCGGCAGTTCGTAGCGCACCGCCCACCCGAGATCGTGGCTGGCGGCCGCCACCGCCTCGTCGGCGTCCCACTGCCGTGCCGCCTCGTAGTAGCCCCTGATCGGACGCGGCGAGTCGGGCCGCGTCGCCACCCACACGAGCACGCCGCAGGCCACCACCGACAGCGTGAGCAGGCCGCCGAGGTAGATGGGCCAGCGATACTCGGACACCAGGCGGAAGAACCTCACGGAACGCCTCCTTGCGGCCCGAAGGGACCGAGCAGGAGGAACTCCACCTCCTTCGAGAAGCCGCGATCGGACCGCACGCGGTAGCGTGCCGGCGCCTGCCCGTCGACGAAGACGCTTGCCGGCACCGTCGTCACGGCGTTCACGTTCACGACCTTGTCTGGCGCCACGACGATGGGCGACTCGCTGACGACCAACGACGCGCCTTGCGGGCCGAGCACCTCGATGGTGAAGCGCTGCTCGACGTCGAGTTGATTGGTGACGCGCACCCGCTGCTGGTTGGCCACCTCGCCGGTGGGCAGCAGGCGGTAGGGTTCACGGCCCCCTCTCACCATCTCCACGAGGGCCTCGCCACGCGTGAAGACGATCACGGCGACGGTGCTCCACGCCACGGCCATGAGGGTGAGGTAGCCGATCGTGCGCGGCCGCCAGAGGCGGCGGATCCCGCCTGTCTGCTCCCGCTCGGACGTGTAACGGATGAGGCCGATCGGCTTGCCGAGGCCGCGCATCACGTCGTCGCACGCGTCCACGCACTGCGCCGTGCCGATGCA
>JBDIBB010000205.1:0-6182 GCA_039812685.1 Vicinamibacteraceae bacterium | reverse complement strand
GCGTGAGGCGGCGCTCGGCATAGGCCGCCACGATATCGGCCGCCGGGCACACCTCGCCCGGCGCCGCGCCGGCGCGTGCCAGCACGCGCCGCATCAGGCGATCGGTCGCCTCGTCCTGGTCGCGCGTGTTCACCCCTTCACCTCTGCTCACGGAACGATCCTGCGAGTCGAACTTGCAGCGGCACGGCGCGCGGCCGCCGCGTCACGGACCAGGCCCGGGCAGCACTCTGCCCAGGTCGATCTCCTCATCGTCCAGGGCGTACTCGATCGCCTGGTCGACCTGCGCCGGGACGAGCGCGTGCTCCTCGCGCAGGCGACGCACAACGTCTGCGCGGACCTGCCGGCGAGCCTTCTCGAGCCGGCGCGAGACGGTGGCCTCCGACTCGCCCACCAGCCGTCCGATCGCCGCCAGTTTCAGGCCCTGACCGTAGTAGAGCGCCATCCGCAGCCGAAGCCCCGCATCGAGCGCCGCGATGGCTGCCGTGAGGGCGGCGCGCAGCGCGCGGAGGTAGCGCGCGCGATCCGGATCATCGCCGCTCGATCCACCGGCCATCCACGGTGCGGCCGCCTGCCCCGCCGCGGCCTTTCCAGACACGGTCACCGTACGTGGAGCTTCGTCTGCGGGCGCCGGGTGAGGGTCGGCTCCAGCCTCGTCGAACGGAACCAGTCGTCGCGCGGCCCGAATCCGGTCGACGAGACGCTGCGCGAACACCGTGCGAAGCCACCCCGCGAGGCTGGCCCGGCCGTGGTAGTAGGTGAGCAGGGAGACGCGCTGGCCCGCACGCTCGCGCACGCCGTACAACTCGCCGAACAGCGCGTCGGCGACCTCCCGGGCCTCGCCCGTGCCGCGCGCTGCGTCGGCGGCGCGGTAGAGGATCGGCCTGAACGTGAGGACGAAGTGATCCCAGGCCTCGCCGGCGCCGCCGGCACAGGCGGCGGCAAGCGCGAGGTCCTCGAGCTGGAGCGAGAGCACGTACTCACGTACGTCACGCGCGGACACGGCGGCGCCCTTGAAGCGCGCCGCGATGCTGCGGGCGATGGTGGCCTCCCACTGGGCCAGGCCAACGCCCCATCGGGCCGCTCCAGCCCGGCTGTGCGTCAGCCGCACCAGTTCCGGGTCGATCGCCGGCTGCCGGTCGCGCATGGGGATCGATTCGATGGCGCGTGGGTTATAACACGACGGGTTGCGCCGGCCTGAGCCGCCGGCGCCGGAACGGCGGCCTTCAGCCCTCTCCGGAGGACGGTCGGCGTCCCATGCGCAGCACGCCAGCGCGGCCCGGCCAGCCGACAATTACGACGGAGCCCGAGATCGCCGGACTCGCCGTGAGGCACAGGTCTTGCTGCCGTGGGTCGGGTTGGAGAACCGGATCATGAACGCGAGACTCCTCGGATTCGGGGCCCTGGCGCTGGCGTGCGTGGGCGCTGCGGGCACGGGAGCCTATCTCGCGGTGAGGCAGAACGCCGTGAACCCGGTGCCCGCTGCCAGCCCGGCTTCAACCATGGCTGCCGATACGGCCGGCGTCACCGAGCGCGAAGCGGACGCCGCCGCGACGGCTGCCACGACGGAGGTCGCCCCGGCCCCAACTGGCAGCGCCGCCTCCGCACCGGTCGAGACGAGGTCGCCGGCGGCCGCGTCGGGCTCGAAGCCGGCGCCCTCCGCACCGCGGTCCGCCGCGACGGACGCTCTGGCTTCAGAGCCGGTCCCATCTGAGCCGTCGCCCCCGGACACCTCCGATCCTCCGGTGCCCGACGTGCCGGCGCTTCCGGTCCCGCTGGTTCCCGCCGACACGCCCGAGCCGCCATCGCCGGAGTTCGAGGAGGTGGTCGTACCCGCCGGCGCGGTGATCGGCCTGCAGGTGGAGAACTCGGTGTCGAGCGAGACGGCGCGCCTCGAAGACCAGGTCACCGCCCGGGTCACGCGCGACGTGCGGGCGGGTGGCCTGGTGACGATTCCGGCCGGCACGCGGGCGCTGGGCTCGGTCGTCCTCGTGGTGCGCGGCGGGAAGTTCAAGGAACGGGCCCGGCTCGGTGTCAGGTTCCACACCCTGATCACCGCGGAGGGCGCCGTGCCCATCCAGACGGAAGCGGTATTCCGCGAGGGCGAATCGCCGGCCGGCGAAAGCACCGCCAAGGTGAGCGCGGGCGCGATCGGCGGCGCCATCATCGGCGCCATCGTCGGGGGCCGGCGTGGCGCCGCGATCGGCACGGCAGCCGGCGCCGGGGCCGGTGCGGCCGCCGCTGCCGCCGGAGAGCGCAACGACGCGCGCCTCGTCGCCGGCAGCAACGTGACGGTGCGGCTGTCTCAGCCCGTCACGTTCGACGTGCCGCGGTAGGCTCGCGCTCGCGGGTGCCGGATCGGCAGTTGCCTCTGCCTGCGGCCACCGCTGCCGCATCCCCGTCCACCCACATCGGGCATCGCACGCGGCGGGAACGGATTCGCTGACCTATAATCGGGAACCATGGCGAAAGACGATGGGCGCGAGACCGTTCCCGACAGGGTGGGGCGTTCGCCAGAGGAACTCATTGGCGACATGCCCGCCGACGAGTTCCGGTCGGCAGGGCACCGGCTGGTCGAGTGGATCGCCGACTACCTCGAGCACGGCGAGAAGTTGCCGGTGCTCTCGCAGGTGAAGCCTGGCGACCTGCGCGCGGCGTTGCCACCGGCGGCCCCTGAACGCGGCGAGAGCATCGAAACCATCCTGGCCGACGTCGACCGGGTGCTGGCGCCCGGCTTCACGCACTGGAACCAACCGGGCTTCTTCGCCTATTTCTCTATCAGCGCAAGCGCTCCCGGGATCCTCGCAGATTTTCTGTCATCCGCCCTTAACCAGCAGGGCATGCTCTGGCGCACGTCGCCGGCCACGACCGAGCTGGAAGGCGTCGCCCTCGACTGGCTGCGACGCCTGGTCGGCCTCCCCGATGCCTTCCGCGGCGTCATCTACGACACCGCGTCGATTTCCACGTTGCACGGGCTGGCCATGGCCCGCGAGGTGCGTGTCCCCGCCGTGCGCGAGCTGGGGACGGCCGGGCGCCCGGCACTGCCCGCCTACCGGATCTACTGCTCCGAGCACGCGCATTCATCGGTTGACAAGGCCGCCATCCTCCTTGGTTTCGGTCATTCGGCCCTCGTCAGGGTGCCCGCTGATGCCGATTTCAGGATGCGTCCCGACGCGTTGCGGGCGGCCATCGAGGAAGACCGCCGCGCCGGCCGCGAGCCGCTGGCCGTGGTGGCGACCGTCGGCACCACTTCCACCACGAGCGTCGATCCGGTGCCCGCGATCGCGGACGTATGCCAGGAGCAGGGGCTCTGGCTTCACGTGGACGCCGCCTACGCGGGGGTGTGCGCCATGGTGCCGGGCTGGGAGTGGATCTTCGAGGGCGTGGATCGTGCCGACTCGGTGGTGCTGAACCCGCACAAGTGGCTGTTCACGCCCTTCGACCTCAGCGCCTCTTACACCAGGCACCTCGACACCCTGAAGGCCGCCTTCTCTCTGGTCCCGGAGTACCTCCGCACGTCTGACGCCGGCGAGGTGCTCAACCTGATGGACACCGGTGTGCAACTGGGCCGCCGGTTCCGTGCGCTCAAGCTCTGGATGATCCTCCGCTATTTCGGTGCGGAAGGCCTTCGAGCCCGCCTGGCCGAACACGTCCGCCTTGCGCGGCTGTTCGCCGGCTGGGTCGACGACTCCGAAGGCTGGCTGCGGGTGGCGCCGGTCCCGTTCAGTGTCGTGTGCTTCCGCGCCGTGCCGGCCGGGGTGGACGGACCGGAGGCACAGGACGCGTTCAACCAGCGCCTGCTCGACGAGGTGAACAGCACCGGCGAGGTCTTCCTGTCGCACACGAAGCTCGACGGACGATTCGTCCTGCGCCTGGCCGTGGGCAACATCCGCACGCGCGAGCGGCACGTTGCGCGAGCCTGGGCGCTGCTGCGTCATCACGCCGCCAGGCTGCTCCAGGACGCCTCCAAGGATCCAAATCCCATTTCTGGCGAGCGCCAGAAACACGTATGATGACGAGCTCTTCGCGGACGCGCCCGACACATCGCGGCGAAACCCGTAAGGCTGCGTCGGCCCGGTTCGTCCCCTGGCGGCACCCTGTCGTCATGGCGTTCATCTCCGGGCTCGGTCTCGCAACGCTCGCCGTCGCGCAAGCGCCCGTCCCGCTGGTGATCCTGAACGCCAGGCTGCTCGATGTCACGGCCGGCCGGAGTCGGCCGGTGGCCGCACTGGTGGTCGAGGGGCAGAAGATTTCTGCCATACACCAGAAACAACCGGAGACCCTGCCGGAGCCTAACCGGACGATCGACGCCGGCGGCGCGACGATTGTCCCGCCGCTCGTCGACCTGGCGGTGCAGGCCATGCCGGGCGGCGCGCTCGACGTCGACTACTACTACGCGATGTCGCTCGCGCACGGGGTGATGCGCGTGCGGACGGTCGACATCCGGCTGCCATGGGCCAGCGAGCAGGCCGCCAGGGTGGCGCGCGGCGACGTGCTGGGTCCCCGGCTCTGGACCACGGGGCCGGCGCTCGACATGCGGACGCCACTCGGGAATCGCGCGCGAGCTGTGCTTGCGGGCGGATTGTCGCCGCTCGTGCAGGTGTCGGATCCGGCGGGCGTCGCCCGGGAGGTGGAGCGGCAGGCCTCGCAGGGTGCGGAATGGGTGCGGCTGGCCAGCCAGGTGCCGCCCGACAGCGTCAGGCGGGCTGTAGCCGCCGCGCGCGTGGCGAAGGTGAAGGTGAGCCTGACACCGTGGGCCACCCCGATGGGCCAGGCGGCCCGCCTCGGGGTGTCGTTGATCGACAGCCTGGGCAGCCCGGTCAAGCCTCCTGCCGACCAACCGCCGCCTCCACCCAACGTCGCCGATCCGCATGCCGTTTCCCTGACTGGCGTCGTCGAGAGCGACATCGGGATCGATGCGGCCTGGGCGTCGCTGTCGGCCGGCGATCAGCGCACGCTCGCGGCGGAGCTGGCCCGCTCGCGAACCCCCGTCAGCCCAAGGCTGTACGAACAGGCGCTGGTTGCTGGCCGCACCGAGGCGGCTTCTGATATCAGTCAGATGCCAGAATCAGCCAGGCGCGATCTCGCCGCAAGAGCCTCCGCCGTGGATCCGAAGGTGCGACAGCAGGCCTTCGAGCGGGCCCTCGCGTTCGTCAAGGCCCTCCACGACGCGGGAGGCGTGCTGGCGGCCGCCAGCGGCGCCGGCCCTGAGGGATGGCCCACGCCAGGGCTGGGCATCCATCGGGAGCTGCAGTGGCTGGTGACGGCCGGCCTCACGCCCGCCGAGGCGTTGCGCGCGGCGACCGCCAGCTCGGGCGCGGTGCTGGGCGAGCGCATGGTCGGCCAGTGGCGCCCGGGCGCGCCCGCCGACTTCTTCGCGGTGAAAGGCGATCCCCTGGCCGACCTCGCCGCCCTGACCGACATCACCCTCATCGTCCGTGGTGGCGAAGTGCTCGACCGCGCGGCGCTGCTCGCGCAAGCCAGACGCGCGACGCGACACTAGCCGGGGGCGACGATCTCGCCATCCTCGGTCATTCGCCACACCTCCGTGTAACTGCTGTCATCGCCCCGCTCCAGCGCCACCACGCCATGCAGGGGAAAGTCGGCCGTCTGCTGGTCGTCGCCGGCGAGCAGCAGCCGCAGCAGCCGCGGGAGGTTCGGCATGTGCCCTGCCAGCAGGACGTCGCGCGTCTCGCCCGCCAGACGGTCGCGCATCCACCCGGGCGAATCGCCGGGCTGGAGACCTCGGACCGCGGCGAACTCCGCCAGGGGGTTGCAGGCTCGCCAGAAATACTCCGCGGTTTGGCGGGCGCGGAGCTTCCCGGAATGCCAGATGAACGCGGGGCGCGCACCGCGCGCCGCACAGGCCGCCGAGAGCCGCTGGCACGAGGCGACGCCCCTGGCCGTCAGCGGGCGCTGGGGATCGACCTCGGGACCGATGGCTTCTCCGTGATGGACCAGGAACAGGCGCATGCGCCATCCTATCGCGCGATGGCCGCCGATGCTCACGCCCGCACGGGCGTCCGGATCGCACGCGGGGGCCGCTGGCGCGGCTTGACGATGGGTGCGCTGGCGGTGGCGCTGCTGACCGCGGCTGGCTGCAGTCCCGGCGGATCCCCGTCGGAGGTGACGATCGTGCTGACGGCGCCGATGTCTGGCAGCGACGCGCCAGCCGGCGCTGCGTT
>JBDIBB010000204.1:0-6272 GCA_039812685.1 Vicinamibacteraceae bacterium | reverse complement strand
TCATCTGCACCCGCGCTTGCCAGCGGCCGACGGCTGCGCATGCCGCGCCACGTGTTTCACGAACCGTGGTTACAGGACAACAGGTCGCGCCACCGCAAAGGCGGCGAGGCCTGGACTGAAGCGTCACCAGACCCCTTGTGACGGTGCGAACGACAGCTTCCCTTTCGCGCCGGAGACGCGGTCAGCACTGAAGGCCGCGAAGGCGCCTCGTTCTCGCTGCGCCAGGGGGCTTCCAACCCCTTCCCACACCAGAGAGCGTGCGGTGCGAAGCGTGGCGGGGAGGTTCCAGAGCGGCCACGAGAACGTGACCCGTTGACGACGCCTGACCGACGCAACGGTGACAGGTTGCCTACGCGGGACTACCGGCAACAAAGCGAACGCGGGAATCGCAAGCGCCTGTGCGCCGAGCTCGGTGCGGTAGTCGTCGGTCGTCGTTGGATTCGTGAGCCGGAGCGCATAGAGCCGCTCGTCAGACGGGTCGAGGCGGAGAGTAGGCTTCCGGGCCCCCAGATGAAGCTCCTGACGCTTGTCCTCCGGCACGCGGTAGCCCTTCTGCCACGTTTCAAACAACGCACGCCGCACATGCTCCTCCTCGACGAGCCGGAGAACGTCGCGCATGGATTGGATGAGGCTCTGATGACTTGCTCCGTTTGCCGCGCACAGCGTGGACTCGTATGCCTCGTCACCAACGACGCACGCCAGGCCTGCCAGCAAGCTGAGCGCCCCTGGCTTACTCGAGAGCGCGGCGCGCTGGTAACTCACTCGCGTGAAGTCGCTGGGCTTCTTCACGTTCGCCAGCTCCTCTTCGAAACAGGGCTGGAGCTTCCGCAGTTTGGCCAACAGGATGGGAGCGAGTTGTTCTCCAGCGACCGGCGAGTGGACCACGGCCGTCCCGTCCGCCTGGAAGGCCAGTTTCGGAGCTTCCAGCGTCGCCTCGCGTGCGTGCTCGTCGAGCAGCGACAAGGAACCCAGCGCCGTCAGAAACCCCCACAGGTGCTGACCATCAATGCCGTCAAGCGTCAGCGCTTCCACTCTCTTCCTCCTCGCTGGCGCGATGGTCGGCGAGGCGAAGCATCGCTTCCATCCAGCACAGCTCATGCCAGCCGTACCTCTCGACCAACCTCCAGAAGCGGTCGGCCAGGGGAGAGTCGAGGCGGTACAGTCCATGGCCCGAAGTCGTCGGACCGAAGTCGATCCTGCCGAATGTGTCGCTCGTGTGGTCAGCCAGCGTCATCTCGACGGGGTTCCCGTCGACAGCGACTGGGGCGAAGGGGCGGCAGTGGCCGTGGTGGCTCGCGACGAGGTGGAGCAGCAAGTCGAGATCGGGCTCCTCGATGGGGTTCGCCTTCCTCAAGGACTCCGCGACGACCTCCAGGTGCCCTTGGATGACGGCCACCGACTGCACCTCGTGGCGAGCGCCATGCGGATAGCCGCTTCTCTCCTGCGCGAGCCGGTGCGCCGCGCGCGCGCCGGGAGACATCGCCGACTTGGCCCAGGGGGACTCGTCCTTGAAGTACTCGATCTCGCTCCCGCCTCGCAGCATCAGCTGGAACCGCCGGTCGGCCTTCCCGATGTCGTGCAGCCACGCGGCCAGCGCGATGTGTTCGGCGAGTCGCGATCCGAGCCCGCACCGCGTCGCATACGCTCGCGCGAACGTCTCCACGTCGCGGCTGTGCTCGGCCAGCGAGACCGCACGTCCCGCATGAACCGAATCGTCGGGGTCGGTCGTCAGCTCGACGCCGCCTTCGAGCGTCTCGTCCGCTCGACGGACTTCCCGAAAAGCGGCGATTGGCACTCGCCTCGCCTCAATCACCGTCCACGACGGCTCGCCGGGCACCACCAGTGCCCCCCGCCCCCTGGCGAGCTTCTCAGCCCACAGGCGCTTCCACCCTGGCCAGTCGCCATCCGACGCGAGGCGCCCGAGGATGTCTCGCGCCCGATCGGGCTCGTCGAGCGGCAGCGAGAGCCCGAGCGTCTCGACGACTGCGGGATGCAGCCGGAGCACCGGCCTCCCGCGCGCGATCAACTCGGCCTCTTCCGCCCGGTCACGGACCGGTTCCGTCGAGGTGGCGTCGAAGCAACCGCTGCGGATGCCGCCGTAGCTCACCGGCACGACGATGGTGTCACCAGGGTTCAGCGAGGGCTCCGAGTCGGACTGCGCGGAGACGATCTCGCTCTCGTCGCCTCTCCAGCGAAGCGCGCGTCGTCCTGCGGTCTTTGGCACACCGTCGTCCTCGGGTGCCGCGCCTTCGGTGTCGACGAGATCGCGCGTGGGCTCGCCCGCAAGCCACGCCCGCGCCGTGGCGAATGGCAGCGACATCGCGTCGAGGCTCGTCGGTCGGACCGCGGCCACGATGGCGGTAGCGGTACCGACGTCTCCACGTTCCAACACCTCGTCCGACAGGTCTGCGCGCCAGAGCACCTGCACGTCGGCCGGGCCGGACCTCGGTCCATGCAGCCAGAGGCTCACGTCCGGGACCAGGCTCGGCGCGGGCGAGGTCTGCACCCACAAGTCGAGGTATGCGGGCAGCAACGTTGGCGCACCCGGCCTGGGTGCCAGCAGCTTCGTCAGGTCGCCGCCGGCCGGCACCTGCAGTCCAAGAACGCCGAAATCGACAAGGGACATCCGGGCGAGTGCAAGGTCCGCCTCCTGCTTCGCCTCTCCGGTGAGCTTCTTCGCTCGGTCCTTCAGCTTCTTCAGTTCCTCCTTGAACCTCTTCGGGCGCGCCGCCTCTTGCTCCTTGAACCACTTGACGGTTTCGACAATGGCCTTGCCGTACACCGGATCGTCCTTGGTAGACCTGTCGTGGACGATGATGCCCTCGGCGCGTCCGTACTCTCCAAGTCGGTCGAGGCGACCAAACCGCTGCCTGAGGCTATCGAGGCTCGCAGATTCCGTGACCAGCGCATCGAAGTCGAAATCAGCGCCGGCCTCGAGGGACTGGGTCCCCACGATGACGCGCTTCGAGCTGCCGTCGTCTCGATCGCGCCCCGTTCTCACGGCGGGCCGCAACCCGCGCAACACGTCGTCACGGTCGAGCGGGCGCATCCGGCCCGTCAGAAGCGTGACCGAGGCCTCGCCGCCAACCAGGTCGCCGAGTTGTCCCGCGACGAGGCCGGCACTCGCCACCCGATTGACGACCACGGCGATCGTGCGATGTCGCGCGAGCAGGTCCCTCGCGTGCTCGACGCACGCCTTCTCGAGCGCCGTCCGACCGTCGACTTCGACGAGGCGCGTGGGCTTGTTCGCGTGCAAGCGCGGTCCGAGTGCCGAGCTGGGTTTCATCTCGTCGTCGAGCAGCCTGAACGATGGGCCTTCGGTACCCGGCGTCGCCGACAAGAACGCGTGACAGAACCGCGTCTTCAGGCCGCCCCTCGAAACGCGCGTCCGCAGGCGCGCGAGCTGATCGAGCGTCTGCCGGAACGGCTCGGAGAGATGCACCTCATCGAGGAGGAGCAGCGTGTCGTTTGCCAGGAGGCCCGCATGGACGGGCCTCATGCTCGGGCTGACGCCATACCCCTGCATGAGCATTCGCGACCCGACCTGGTCCACCGTCGAGGCGATGACGAGCGGCTGGTCGGGCGTGCGCGCCCAGCCGTCGTCCTTCGGCATGCCGCCCCGGAGCGTGAACACGCCCAGGGGTTCCTCACCCACCCGCGTCAAGGACCGCAGCCGCCGGGCGACCTCGACGACGATGGCGTCGGTGCCTGTCATCAAGGCGCGCAGGATGGATCGCCCGCGCTCCGCGACCTGATCGACGACGATGCGACGGTCCACGACCATCACGATGCGGCGCGGGCACCATTGCTCCGAGCGCTCGCTCGCCGCGTCGAGCGCGAGTGCGAACAGGGCGATATCGATGCACGTCGTCTTTCCTGCGCCGGTCGGCAGATCGAGCACTCGCGGCCATGCCCTGTCCCGCACGATCTGCTCGAGCAGCCGTTGCTGCCACGCAAAGGGCGGCTTCCCGCCGTGCACGGCCGCGTGAAGGGCTCCGAAGTCCGAGGTGGAGAGCGTCATCGGTCCTCCACGGGCAGGCAGAGGCCGAGGCCGAAGTAGCGCCCGGCGCCGAGCAAGAGCGGGCCGCTCACGGGCGTCTCGAAACGTATGTCGGCGTGAACGCGCACACGAAGCGTTCGACCGGGGCGGCCGGGCCACGGCAGGAAGTCACGCACGTGCTGCGCGCCCGCGAGCAACGGTGCGAGCGACACCTCGACGGACACCGGCCGGACACCGGCGATGCGCAGGCACGCGTCGCCGATGCCGCGTTGCGCCTCCAGGGCGGCCTTCAGTGCGGTCCCCCCCTCGTTGCTGCGGAGCTTGCCGGGGTTCCTGTCGAGCGCGATCGGCGTGGCGGTGATGAAGCGCGTGGAGGCGCGGCACCATCGCGATGGGTCGAGGGTCGCCTTCGCCGACACGTCCACTCGCCGAACGACGACGGCAGGTAGCGTCCCCGCCGCGAGGATCAGGTTCCCTTGCGCATCGGAACGCACCCTCTCCCACTTCGCGACGAGGCGGAGCAGGAGTTCGCGGTCGCTCCCCGCGAAGTCACGCGGCAGCACCAACGCGCACCCCATCAGCGCTCCGTCGGCGTGGTCGTGCCCGACGAACGGCAGGGGGACGAACGCGACGTGCGGCCGGTCGGACGGGCCGCTCTCGGCGTGGCCCGAGATCGCCGCCGGGAGCGCTGGGTTGCCGTGCATCTCGATCAGCGCACCCCGCAGAGCACGCGCCAGATCGGTTCCGCGCGACGCGACCGGCCGTGCCCCACCAACGCGCTCGAAGACCACCCAGTCGGGTGAGAAGACGCTCCTGGCGACCTTGAAAGGCGCCGTGAGGGCGGACACCGGCTGGTAGCGTTGGGGACGCGCCGGAAGCACGCGGTGCTCGAAGCCCTGATGAAGCTCGAAGGCTCGCTCGAGGCGCTCGAGCTGACCTGGACCCACCACGCGCAGGACGAGCTCGCCATCGTCGTCTGGGACGAGCGTTGGCGCGACCTCGCGGTCGACGACGATGCATCGCACGAGGGAGGAGGAATGCCCCAAGCGAGTCACGCGTGCGCACAGCCGTTCGAGCGCGGTCCGATGCGGCGCCGGCTCGGCCGAGGGCCAGAGGAACGCGAAGGTCGGGCTTTCGGGCAGGACGACTGGGAACGTCCGCACCTGCCGTGTGCGTCGCTCGGGAAACAGCGCGATGGCCGTCCTGATCGCCTTGTCGGACGGCCGTTCGTCAACCGCGACGGCTTCGCTCCTGACCCTCTCGAGCGCAGCCTCCGCCTTCCGCCTCTGCGCGGGCGTGCTGGCGTCGGCCACCCTGGACTCCGCCGTGCGAATGGCCGTGTCACCACCGAGCGTGACGTCGTTGACGGGCACGTAGACGTCGTGCAGCGTCCGCCTCCCGATCCTCGACTCGGGATCAGCCCACAGAGACGGCGCTCCCTGCTCCTCGAGCCAGAGAAGCGCTTCGCGTTCAGTGGACTCTGCCGGCTCGCGGTCGTGGAGCGCGGCGACCAGCGCCGAGAAGAAACGCGCCGGATGCGGTGGCCACTCAGCGCGCCCCCGATCGTTGTGCGCGGTGGCCGCGTAGCGCCCGGCCAGGAGCTCGACCTCGATCGCCAGCATCACGCGTCTCCGGCATCCGTATCCGCGGCCGCGAGCGCACGGCTTCTGCTCACCAGGTCGGCGAGCTTGGGGGATGGCTGCAGGACGGCCAGCGCGTCTCCTGCGGCCTTCTCGAACCTGAGATCGTCGGGGAGCCCCCTGACCGCCTCGTTGTAGAGAGCGATCGCATCGGGGAGGCTGCACTCGACAGGTGTTGTGCTGCCATCGCCTGCGACCGCCTCCAGCTTCAACGCGGAACCCTTCTTCGGCACGAGCAGGCACCTGGAGCGCAGATCGTGGCCGCGACTCTCCGCGGCGAGCACCGCCAGCAGTCCGAGCGCGGCCAGCACCGTGCGCGCCTCCTGCGGCCCAGCGCTGAATCCCAGTCGGCGCAGCGACGCGAGCGAGAGCACGACGGTGTGCCTCGCCTCGTCGATCGTCACGCCGCCCCCGACGGAATCGATGCTGGGCGTCACGTTGCCGTGGTTCACTTCCGACGGCTTGCCTTCCTTTCCGAACTTGACCGCCACACCGCCTTCCTTCTTCGCCTGTGACACGTCCGTCGTCCATCGCTCCTCGTCGTCCGCGGCGACGTAGATGTCCGACGCCTTCTTGAGGATGTTCAAGGGATCGATTCGGCTCTCGGTCTTGCTGCCCGCGACGGCGTTGAT
>JBDIBB010000203.1:0-6341 GCA_039812685.1 Vicinamibacteraceae bacterium | reverse complement strand
GAGCGTGGCCGACAGCATGGCGGCCGCGCGCACGCGGACGGCGCCGGTCGCCAGGGCGAGCGCCGCGACGCCGATCGCCGCGCCAACCGCACCCTGCAGGGCGCCCTCCACGAGGAACGGCCCCCGGATGGCGACCAGCGGCGCGCCCACCAGATAGAGAATCTCCACCTCGTCACGCCGGGCCACGTAGGCGAGCCGCACCACGCTGAACACGGCGAGGGCGCCCGCCAGGCCGAGCATCGCGGCCACGCCGGCGCCGAGCAGGCGCGCGATGCGCGTCACGGCAGCGGCCCGTTCGATCAGGTCGCGGTCGTAGCGGACCTGGTCCACGCCAGGCACCTCGCGGAGCCGAGCCAGCACCGGCTCCACCGGGATGCCGCCGGCGCGACCGTCCTTCAGCAGCACGTCGAAGGAGGCGGGCAGCGCGAGTCCTTCGCCGAGCAACGGCGCCAGATCGGGAAATGCGGCCCGCAGGCGGTCACCCGCGGCCTCGGCCGACACGAAGGTGAAGGACTCCACCTGCGGCAGGCCGCGCAGCACCCGCTCGACGTCGGCCCGCACCGGCGGGGTCGCATCCAGCGTGAGGAACACCGAGACGTCCGGCCCCTCCGTGAGCCGGCCGAGCACGCGATCGGCCACGCGCAGCGCGACCAGCAGCAGGCCGGTCACCAGCACCGCCGCCGCAATCACCAGCAGCGCGAGCCCGGCCGACCGCCAGTCGCGGCGCAGCCCCGCGAACGCCTCACGCAGCGCATAGCGCGCGGCGCTCATCGCGGCGCGTCCTCCACGGGCGCGGAACCGGCCGGCGCGGCCGGCGTCCCGGCGAGCCGGCCGTGGGTGAGCACGATGGCGGGGTGGCCGACGTCGCGAATCAGCTGGCGATCGTGCGTGGCCACGACCACGGTCGTCCCGCGCGAGTTCATGTCGCGGAACAGTTGCATGACGTCGCGTGCGAGTTCGGGATCGAGGTTGCCGGTCGGCTCGTCGGCCAGCACCACGTGCGGCTCGTTGACCAGCGCGCGCGCGATGGCGACGCGCTGCTGCTCGCCGCCCGACAACTCCTTCGGGAAGGCGTCCAGGCGGTGCTGCAGGCCGACGCCGTACAGCACCTGCAGCGCGCGGCGACGCTGGGCCGTGGGCGTGGCGCCCAGCGCCCGCAGCACCATCGCCACGTTCTCCATGACCGTGCGTCGCCCCACGAGCTTGAAGTCCTGGAACACGAACCCGACGGTCCGCCGGTACTCCTGCACCTCGCGCGCGGAGAGCCGGGCGAGGTCGCGGCCACCGACGAGAATCTGGCCGTCATCGGGGACGTCCTGCCGCAACAGCAGCCGCAGCAGCGTGCTCTTGCCCGCGCCGCTCGGGCCGGTGAGGAAGACGAACTCGCCCTTGCCGACGCGCAGCGACACGTCGCGCAGCGCGTAGACGCCGCGCGTGTAGACCTTCGCGAGGTGAATCGCCTCGATCACGCCTCGGGCGCGTCCAGCGCGCGCCGCAGCAGCGTGTTGACCAGCTTCGGGTTGGCCCTGCCGCCACTGGCCTTCATGACCTGGCCCACGAGGAACCCGAGCACCTGCGTCCGCCCCGCGCGGTACTGGGCCGCCGTCTCCGCCTGCCCGGCCAGCACCTGCGCCACCGCGGCGCGCAGCGCCGCCTCATCGTCGACGGCCGCCAGCCCTTCGGCCGCGACGATGTCGCCGGCCGTCCGCCCGCTGGCGTACATCTTCTCGAACACCGACTTGGCGACCGGCGTCGTGATGCGCCCGTCGAGCACGAGCGTGATGAGCTCGGCCAGGCGCTCGGCGGCCACCGGCTGCGTCGCGATCGAGTGTCCGCGCTCGTTCATCAGCCGCGCCAGTTCCCCCATGATCCAGTTGCTGGCGGCCTTGGCGTGGCCGGAGATGCCGGCAACGGCCTCGAAGTAGGCGGAGAGCGCCGCGTCCTGCGTGAGCCAGGCGGCGTCGTAGGCGGGCAGCCCGTACTGGTCGAGGAACCGCTGGCGGCGCGCCTCGGGCAGTTCGGGCAGCGCCGTCCGCCGGGCTTCGATCCACGCCGGGACGAGATCCAGCGGCGCGAGGTCCGGCTCGGGGAAGTATCGGTAGTCGTGCGCGTCCTCCTTCGAGCGCATGCTCACGGTGCGCCCGCCGGCCGCGTCCCACAACCGCGTCTCCTGCACGACGCGCCCGCCCCGGTCCAGCACGTCGGCCTGCCGCGCGATCTCGTACTCGAGCGCCTTCTGGAGGAAGCGGAAGGAGTTGAGGTTCTTCACCTCGGCCTTGGTGCCGAACGCGGGCTGTCCCACGGGCCGCACCGAGACGTTGGCGTCGCACCGCAGGCTGCCCTCCTCCATGTTGCCGTCGTTGACGCCGATGGCGGTGAGGATGGCGCGCAGGCGCGTGAAGAACTCCGCGGCGTCCTCGGGGCTGCGCAGGTCGGGCTCGGTGACGATCTCGATCAGCGGCACGCCGCTGCGGTTGAGATCCACGTGGGTGTAGCGAGCGGAATCCGGCAGCCCCTCGTGCAGCGACTTGCCCGCGTCCTCTTCCATGTGGACGCGCGTGATGCCCACCGCTACGGTGCGGCCGTCGGCGTGCCACGTCACGCGGCCGCCGGTCGCCAGCGGCTGGTCGTACTGGGAGATCTGGTAGCCCTTGGGCAGGTCGGGATAGAAGTAGTTCTTCCGCGCGAAGATCGAACGCGCCTGCACCGTGCAGCCCAGCGCCAGCGCCGCCTGGACGGCCAGTTCCACGGCGTGCGCGTTGAGCACCGGCAGCGCGCCCGGCAGGCCGAGGCACACCGGGCACACCTGTGTGTTGGGCGGTGCCCCGAAGGCGGTGGAGCACCCGCAGAAGATCTTCGTGGCGGTGAGCAGCTGGGCGTGGATCTCCAGCCCGATGACCGGCTCGAATGTCATGGAGGTCACGAGACGAAACCGGACCCGATGCTATCACCGGGCCCGGAGTCGCGTGAAGCGCCGGCGCCGGCGGTGGCCGCGGCCGCCGGACGGGCGGGCGGCGTATCAGCCGCGCGGGCCCGCCGCCAGCACCTCGGGGGACACCGCATCGGCGAAGGCCGAGAAGTTCCTGACGAACATCGCCGCGAGCTTCCTCGCCTGCGCGTCGTAGGCCGTGCCGTCACTCCAGGTGCCGCGCGGATCGAGCACCGCGGGTGCCACGCCCGGGCACTCCACCGGCACCTCGACGTTGAACACGGGATCGGTGCGATAGGCCACGCCGTCGAGCGCGCCCGAGAGCGCGGCCGCGATCATCGCGCGGGTCTCGGCGATCTTCATGCGCGAGCCGACGCCGTAGGGCCCGCCGGTCCACCCCGTGTTCACCAGCCACACGTTCGACTTGTGCTGCGCGATGCGCTCGCCGAGCAGCTTCGCGTAGACGTTCGGGTGCATCGGCAGGAACGGCGCGCCGAAACAGGTGCTGAAGGTCGCCTTCGGCTCGGTGACGCCCTTCTCGGTGCCGGCCACCTTCGCGGTGTAGCCCGACAGGAAGTGATACATCGCGCCCTCGGGCGTGAGCCTGGCGATCGGCGGGAGCACCCCGAAGGCGTCGGCCGTCAGCATGACGATGTTCTTCGGGTGCGTGCCGGTGCCCGACGGCACGGCGTTGTTGATGAACGAGAGCGGGTAGGCGCCGCGCGTGTTCTCGGTGTAGGTGAAGTCGTCGAGGTTCAGGCGGCGCGTGGCGGCATCGATCGACACGTTCTCCAGCACCGTGCCGAAGCGGCGCGTGGTGGCGAAGATCTGCGGTTCGGCCTCGGCCGACAGGCGGATCATCTTCGCGTAGCAGCCCCCCTCGAAGTTGAACACGCCCTGCTCGCTCCACCCGTGCTCGTCGTCGCCGATGAGCCCGCGATCCGGGTCGCTCGACAGCGTCGTCTTGCCGGTGCCCGACAGGCCGAAGAACAGCGCGACGTCGCCGGCGCGGCCGACGTTGGCCGAACAGTGCATCGGCATCACGTTGCGCAGCGGCAGCAGGTAGTTCATCACCGTGAAGATCGACTTCTTGATCTCGCCCGCGTAGCTCGTCCCACCGATCAGCACCAGGCCCCTGGCGAAGTTCAGGACGATGAACACCTCGGAGTTCGTGCCGTGCTGCTCGGGATCGGCGTGGAACCGCGGGCAGTCGATGACGGTGAACTGCGGGCGATGCTGCAGCCGCCGCGACGCGTCGCGCTCGATGATGAAGAGGTGGCGGGCGAACAGGTTGTGCCACGCGTTCTCGGTGACGACCCGAATCGGCAGACGGTAGTCGGGATCCGCCCCGGCGTAGCAGTCCTGCACGAACAGTTCCTTGCCCTGCATGTAGTGCAGGAACTGCCGGTGCAGCCGCTCGAAGTGCTCCTCGGACAACGGCCGGTTCACGTTGCCCCACCAGATGTGGTGGGCGCTCGACGGCTCGTTCACCACCATCTTGTCGTTGGGAGAACGGCCCGTGTGATGTCCGGTTCGGCAGACCAGAGGGCCGTTGTGCGCGATGAGCCCCTCGCGCCGCCGGATGGCCTCCTCGTACAGCGACGCGGTCGACAGGTTCCAGTAGACACGCGAGACGTTGACGATCCCGTGTGCGTCGAGTCCGATCAGAGGCCTGGCTTCAGTGGACATCGGGACTCCTGCGGAAGATGGGTTGGGAAAGACCGGCGGAGCGGGGCACACGGCCTGCCCTGCATCGCCACGCGGAATGCTAGACGCCGGGATCGGTCAAGTCAACCGCGGGCGGCGGGTGCGGCCGTGTCGTCGCACGCCGCGCCGGCGTCAGGCTGGCGCGGCCGTCGTGCGATGATCCCGCCGAGATCCAGCCGCTCCAGCTTCCGATAGAGCGCGCGCCGGCTGAGGCCCAGCGCGCGTGCGGCCGCCTTCTTGTTGCCGCCCAGCCGATCGAGGGCCCGCAGGATGTGCTCGCGCTCGACGCGCGAGAGCGGCAGGCTGTCATCCCCCTCCTCGACCGCCTCGGGCGAATCGGGCGCCGGCAGGGCTGCCATCACCTGGTCGGCGCCGACCAGTTCCCCGACGGCGAGACGCATCGCGCGCTCCAGCGTCGCGCGCAGTTCCGGCAGGTTCCCGCGCCACGGGGCGTCGAGCAGCAGCAGCTCGGCGGCCGGGGTCCACCCTCGCACGTTGCGTCCCATCCGGGCGGCCGCGTCGCGGAGGAAGACCGCCGAAAGGCCCGGGATGTCCTCCCGGCGCTGTCGCAGCGCCGGCAACTGGAACTCAACGCGCGACAACGCCTCCCGCAGCGCCGGCATCACGTGTCGGTCGCCGGTGCCCGCGCCGCGACACCCGGACACGCCGGCGAAGACCACCACGTCGGGCACGCCCGGCGAGGATCCGCGCCGGATCAGATCCAGGATGCGCCGCTGGACCTCCACCGATTGATGACCGGGCTCCGCGACGTAGAGTCCTCCCCGGACGAGGTCTCGCAGCGCGGCAGGATCGGAGTCTCCCGGGCCGGCTTCCGGCGCGATCGTGATGAACGGGCAGGCGCTGTGGGGCCCGAGCGAGTGCAGCAACGCGGCGAACCGCCGCCGGCCACTGCCGGGCTCGCCGGCGATCGTGGCCGTCCGCAGCGAGGCGGCGGCCCGTCTCGCCCGCTCGAAGAGCAGCTGCATGGCCGGCCCCCGGCCCACCATGCCGGCACAGCCGAATTGCTCGCAGGCCGCCAGTTCGGCCTCGAACGCCCTGCGGCGACGAGCCAGGTAGGCCATCACCAGTTCCAGCGCGCGCGACAGGCCGGCCGTCTCGAGCGGCAGGCCCATCGTCGCGCACACGTCGACGGCCAGCAGCGGCTGCCACGCATCGTGCGCCGGCTCACACGTCGCCACCAGCAGGCCGCACGCGGCGGGCAACTCGCGCCGGAAGCCGAGGATCTCCGCGCCGGCCTCCGGATCGCCCTTCACCGCCACCGCCACGGCCTGCTCCTCGCGCGCACGGCGGAGCAGGTCGGCCCGCGCGCAACGCAGCGGCCGCAGGCCGTGCCGGGCGGCGACCCGCTGCGTCAGGTCGGCGTCAATCGCCTCGTCGTCGATGATCACCAGGACGCCGCACTCGGGCATCTCACTGCTCCCGCCGGGCCGGAGACTGGACCCGGACGAGTCCCCGGCGAGCGCCGGCGCTCGTTGGTGAGGCAATCGGCACGCGTGGCCGCATCTTGACGAGGGCCGTGGAGCGGCAGCGGCCCGAGACCGATACGGACGGCATGCGACGGCCGCGGTCCTGCCTCAGCCACACGCCGCGATGGCTGGCGGCCGTCCTCGTGCTGTCGGCGGGGTGCGCGGCGGCGCCGGGGCGCCACGCGCCGCCGGCCGTGGCACCGCCGGCCGTGCGGACC
>JBDIBB010000202.1:0-6382 GCA_039812685.1 Vicinamibacteraceae bacterium | reverse complement strand
TCCCCGAGCCGGGCACGCTGGTGCTGCTCGGCGGCGGCGCTGCGCTCGCGGGGCTTCGTCGCCGCCTGCGCGCCTAGCCGCAGACCGCCAGCACGCGCCGTGGCAGTTGGCCTGACCGGGATCTCGGTTGTGTGACTGCTCCGACGTACTGCGCCCGCTTCAGAGGCGGGGGCAGGGCTGAAGGCCAGGGCTTCCGGCGGTCAGCCCCAACCGGGAACCCGGCTTGGCCCTGGGATTCGCTCGTGTCGAGACGAGTCCCGCGTGGTCGTGAGTGGGGGTCCCGAGTTCCGGAGATCGCTCCGGTCTCGACACCAGTCCTGGGGTCATCGGGGCCTGGAACCCGGCCGACTCAGATCGAGCCTGAAGCGCGCGACGACCGGTCGCCCCGCGACAGTGCCATCGACGGTGGCGAACCACCGCGGGTTGCCGCTCTGGCAGAAGGGCAACACCACCTCGGCCTCGTACCACCCGTCGGCGGCGGGGACCAGCGTGTAGCGATGGTCCCCCATCGGCATCACCATCTCGAAGAAGATGCGTCGTCCCTCGAGGGCGGCCACGGCGCCGCTTCCAGATTCGACGCGCACGCGGAAGACGTTCTTCTCGAAAGCGACCGGCGGTCGCGGTGACACCGACAGCGTCACGCGCACGTCCCCGTCGGCCTCCGTCGCGTCGGCCAGGGTGACGTCGGGCAGCACGTCGCTGGCCGCACCGGCCGGCGGGGGTTCCAGTCCCTCGGGTTCGCCACCGGCGGGGACGCCAGGACCCCTCGCCCAATGGACGCCTCCCGCGAGCAACGCGAGCACGATCAGGCCGAGCAGGCTGTCGCGAACCGTTCTCGTCACGGCGTGCGGACTCATCGCGGGGCGGGATCGCGGAGCAGGCCTCCGCACCCCGGCGCCGGGCCTACGTGTGATACTCCAGGCACTCGGCCAGTTCGGGATCCTTGAGCGGCACCGCGTCGTGGCGCGCCAGCCACCATCCGAACACCAGCGTGAACAACCCCAGGAACCCCAGGGTCACCACGAACTCCACCAGCGGCAGGTGGCCCTGCGCGGCCTCGCCGCCGTGGCCAATCGCCGGCGCCACCATCACGTAGAGCTCCAGGAACTGCGCGAACACGATCAGGGCCGACACGGGCACCAGCGTCCGCGGGTTGCGCTTGGCCTCGCGCGGCAGCAGCAGCACGAACGGCACCACGAACTTCAGCGCCGGCAGCAGCAACAGGTACGGCAGCCACCCGTTGTCCTGCCGCCGGAGGAAGTAGATCGTCTCCTCGGGGATGTTGGCGTACCAGATCAGCATGTACTGGCAGAAATAGATGTAGGCCCAGAACCCGGTCCAGGCAAACACCATCTTCCCCAGGCTGTGCAGGTGGCTGTGGTTCAGGAACCCCTCGAGCCTGCCGGCCATCACCAGCAGGCCGGCGACGATGGCCACGAAGGCGGTGCCGGTCTGCACGAGGTCGGTGAAGACGAGCACGGCGAACATCGTCGAGAACCAGTGCGCGTCGAGCGACAGCAGGAAGTAGAAGCTGACGACGCTCAGCGTGAGGGCGAAGACGACGAGGAAGATCGCGGCCAGGGTCCGGTTGGCGCGCGTCGGCCTCATGCCGCCCTCGCGGTCCTGGCGATGCGAGTTGCCGACGATCAGCCGGGCGAACACGATCCAGAGCAGCAGGCTCGCGCCCACCAGCGTCCAGAACATGGTCATGTTGAGGAACGGCGCCTTGTGCAGGAGCAGGGCGTCGCCGGCAACCGCGTCGGCGTGCGACCAGTGGTAGAGCGAGTGCGCGCCAAGGCCCACCGGCAGGGCGAGCACGCCGCCCGGCAGCAGCCAGGCCGTCATCGCCTCGGGAATGCGGCGCATCGTCACCGACCAGACGCCGCGCGCGAGGTAGAGCATGGCGAGCCATGCGAGGCCGAAGACCCCGAGGCCCAGCGCGAAGAACGCCCCGATCAGGTAGGCGCTCCAGGCAAGCGACGCGTCGTGGCCGAAGGCCCAGGCCAGTGCGCCCGCGCCGGCCAGCGTGGCCACGCCGGCCCCCGCGCGCACCGGAGCGGGCAGCGCGAGGCGATCCGGCACGGCCGGCAGCCCGTGGGAGTGCGGATGGCTCATGACGTCCCTCCTGCGGGGGTGACCGGCTGGTCCGCCGCCGGCGCGGCGCTTCCCGCGGCGGCGCCCGTGGCCACGGGATCGGCCGGTGCCACCGGCTCGGCGTCCTGCATCTCGCGAATGTGGAGGATCACCGCCCAGATGTCGGTGGCGTCGACCTGGCGCGCGTGGCTCGGCATCGAGTTCTGGCCGCGCATCGGCCGGTGGAAGAGCTGTCCGTCCGGCCAGTCACGCACCTTCTGCGTCATCAGGCTCGGCGGCTTCGGGAAGAGCGCGGTGACGTAGCCGTCGCCGGCGCCAGCCGGACCGTGGCACGTCACGCAGACGTTGTCGTAGACGAACCTGCCGTGCGCGAGCACCGCGGGCGTCGGCTCGAGCGGGTTCGTCAGCTCCGCGCCGGCGCGATCGGCCTCGTTCTGGGCGTAGGGGTAAGGCCGCTCGCCGGCGGCGACGGTGCCGGGCTGCGGCTCCATCAGGCCCGTGGGACGCGTGCCGAAGAGATCGCGACGCTGGGGCTTGAGCTTCGGCTGGTCGCCCATGTCGAGGCGGTTGCCCTCGCGATGGGGCGTCCGTCCGGCGGGCAGGCCGAGGTCGCAACCTGCGATCAGCATGGCGATCGCCGCCACGGCGACCGCTCGGACGAGGTTACGCATCGCTGCCTCCTCTGGCGTCGACCAGCCGCACGCCGTCGGCGCCAAGCGACCGGAGAAACCGCTCGGCCTCCGCGGCGTCCCACTTCGGGTCGGTCGCCGAAATCCAGAGGACGAAGCGGTCGACGGTGGCGCCGGTGGCCACCAGCATGGGCGGCGGCTGCGGCACGGTGTCGATCTTGCCGGCGATGATCGCGACGATCGCGCTGCCGAGCGCGGCCCAGAACACCATCGCCTCGAAGGTGATCGGCACGAAGGCGGGCCAGGCGGCGAACGGCTTGCCGCCGAAGTTCATCGGCCAGTCCCACACCATCACGTAGTTCTGCAGGCCCTGCGCGAAGAGCACGCCGCAGAGCGCGAGCACGGCGGTGACCCAGGGAATCCACGACGTCTTCTGCCCCATCGCATCCTCCATCCCGTGGATGGGGAACGGCGTGAGGAAGTCGAAGTGCGTCCACCCGGCGTCGCGCACCTTCGCGGCGGCGGCCAGCGCCTCGGCCGGCACGTAGAAGTGACCGAGGATGCCTTTGGTCGAGACGGGCATCATGGCTCAGGCCTCCTGGAGCGCCGCGGCGGCGGCGGAAGCGGGATGGCTGCGGGCCACCTCCGGATCCATCACGCCCTTCACCTCCGAGATGGCCACCACCGGCAGTACCCGGACGAAGAGCAGGAACAGCGTGAAGAACAGGCCGAAGGAACCGATCAGGATCAGGTAGTCCCAGCGGGTCAGCGCATACATGCCCCAGGACGAGGGCAGGTAGTCGCGGTGCAGCGACGTGACGACGATGACGTAACGCTCGAACCACATCCCGACGTTCACCAGGATCGAGACCACGAACAGCACCCACGTGTTGCGCCGCATCGCCTTCCACCAGAAGACCTGCGGCACGATCGCGTTGCAGGTGAACATGATCGCGTAGGCCCACCAGTAGGGCCCGAACGCGCGGTTCCTGAAGACGAACCCCTCCCACTCGCTGCCCGAGTACCACGCCATGAAGAACTCGGTGGAGTAGGCGAAGCCGACGAGCATGCCCGTCAGCATCAGGATCTTGGCCATCGCCTCCATGTGGTTCAGCGTGATGTAGTGCGTCATCCCGAAGTAGCCGCGCATGAAGGTCATCAGCGTGATGACCATCGCGAACCCCGAGAAGATGGCGCCGATGACGAAGTAGGGCGGGAAGATCGTCGTGTGCCAGCCGGGCATCACCGACGTGGCGAAGTCGAACGACACGATGGTGTGCACGGAGAAGACCAGCGGCGTCGCCAGCGCGGCGAGGATCATGTAGGCCGACTCGTAGTGCCGCCACGCGCGGTGGCTGCCGGTCCAGCCGAAGCTCATCGCGTTGTAGATCGCGCGGCGCCACGGGTGGGTGGCGCGGTCGCGCACGGTGGCGAGATCGGGCAGCAGCCCGATGTACCAGAACGTGAGCGACACCAGCCCGTAGGTGGAGATGGCGAAGATGTCCCACGCCAGCGGCGAGTTGAAGTTCACCCAGAGCGGCCCGCGCGCGTTCGGGTACGGGATCAGCCAGTAGGCGAACCACGCCCGCCCGAGGTGGATGATCGGGAAGATCCCCGCGCAGGCCACCGCGAAGAGCGTCATCGCCTCGGCCGCGCGGTTGATCCCGGTCCGCCACTGCTGCCGGAACAGGTAGAGCACCGCCGAGATGAGCGTGCCGGCGTGGCCGATGCCGATCCAGAAGACGAAGTTGATGATGAAGGTGCCCCAGCCCACCGGCTGATTGACGCCGACGATGCCCATGCCGCCGTAGATCAGCACGATCACCGAGAACACGAGCACGCCGAGCATCGCCAGCGCCACGCCGAAGGCCATCCACCACCGCCGGGTGGGGAACTGCTCGGCGTGCATGCAGATGTCGCGGTCGACATCGACCCACTTCCTGCCGCCGGTGACCAGCGGTTCGGGGATCTCCAGATCGCCGCCGTACGGCCCGGCCCCCGCGAGGACGATCGGCCGGCCGGTGAGCTGGCCGTCGCCCATCACCGTGGCGTACGGACTCGCCTCATGCCTGGTCATTGCGCACCTTCGTCAGGTAGGAGATGGACGGCTTGACGCCGATGGCGTCCAGCAGCCGCATGGCACGCGGATGCGACGAGAGCGCGGCCACCCGCGAGCCCGGCGCGTTGACGTCGCCGAAGACAATCGCGCCGGCCGGACAGGCCTCCATGCAGGCCGGCACGACCGCGCCGTCGGCGAAGTGGTCGGTCGGCGCGCCCTCGCGCACCGCCTGCGCCCGCGCCGCTCGAATTCGCTGCACGCAGAACGAGCACTTCTCCATCACGCCCCGGCTGCGGACGGTGACCTCGGGGTTGTTCTTCATCTGCATCGGCGCCCGCGTGTTCAGCTCCGCGTGGCGCGCGATGGGCGGCAGCAGCCAGCGGAAGAGCGCGCTCTCCTGCGGCTTGCTGTACTCCCAGTAGTTGAAGCGCCGCACCTTGAACGGACAGTTGTTGGCGCAGTACCGCGTGCCGACGCACCGGTTGTAGACCTGCTGGTTCAGCCCGTCCTCGCTGTGCATCGTCGCCACGAACGGGCAGACGGTCTCGCACGGCGCGTTCTCGCAGTGCTGGCACAGCATCGGCTCGAACAGCGTCCGCGGCTCCTCCACCACCTCGAGCGGGCCATCCCACACCTCGGCGCCCCACTGGCCCTCCTTCTCCGGCGCGTCGTAGTAACGATCGATCCGCATCCACGACATCTCGCGGCCCCGGAGGATGCCGTCACGACCCACCACCGGGACGTTGTTCTCGGCCTGGCACGCGATCACGCACTTCCCGCAACCGTTGCACCGGCTGAGGTCGATCGCCATGGCCCAGCGGGCGTTGGGGTACTCGTGCCCGGGCCACGCCGAGCGCTCGCCCGGCACCTGCTCGGTGCCGGATCGCGGATCGCGCCGGTAGGCCGACAGCGTGGTCACCGGCACCAGTGGACGCCGGTCACGGTCGATCACGTCCGAACCCTGCGCGAAGGCGAGCGGCGTGTTGCCGGCCACGCGGCGGAGGGTCACCGGCAGGGCGGCGCCGGCCAGCCGCCCATCGGCGAGCGGCCGCAGCGGGAAGGCGTTGACACCCGCCCCGTCGCCGATGGCGCCGCAGGCCGTGCGGCCCAGGCCGAGCGGCAGCGCCACCTGGTCGTGATGCATCCCCGCATGCCGGTACGCCGGCGCCACGAGCGCGGCGTGGCCCGCGTCCACCTCGACGAGGTCGCCGTTGGCGAGCCCCATCTCGTCGAACCGGCGCGGGGCGATCGACAGCGCGCCGCCCCACGAGATCCGCGTCACCGGGTCGGGGAACTCCTGCAGCCAGGCGTTGTTGCCGCTGCGCCCGTCGCCGAGCGCGAGGTGCGGGTAGAGCTGCAGCTCGAGGCCCGCGATCGCCGGCGCGGCGGCCAGCCCGGCCAGCAGCCCGAGCGCGGGCGCCGCCACCGATCGCGCCGGCGGCGCGGCGAGGCCACCGGCAGCCTCGGCCGGCCTCCAGGCGCCGTCGCGCAGCACGCCGTTCCACGCCTCGCCGAAGGCCGGCGCGGAGGGATCCAGCCCCATCCGGCCGGCCCACGCGGCGCGCAGGTAATGCCACGCCACGCTCGGGCTCACGGCGGG
>JBDIBB010000201.1:0-6433 GCA_039812685.1 Vicinamibacteraceae bacterium | reverse complement strand
GATCGCAACGACCGCGCCCGCGCGCTGGCGGCCGGCGAACAGCGCGCCGCCGAACTCGAGGCGCGACAGGTGGAGTCGGCTGCCCGGGCCGAACTGGCCTCGGCCCGCGTGCGGGCCGAGGCGATGGACGCCCTGGCCGGCCGTCTCGAACACGAACTGCTGCTGCCGGCGGAGGTGGCCCGCCGTGCCGCTCGCACCTCGTTCCGCGAGGGCGCGGGCGACGTCCTCCGCTACCTCGATGCCGAGCGCGCGCACGCCGACGCCGCGCGCGAGGCCATTGCCGTTCGCGTGGAAGCAGCCCTGGCTGCGGTCCGCGCCCGCGTCGCCGCTGGCGAGGTCTGGCCGTGAGCATCCGAACCCGAGAGCACCAGGATCCGGCGAGTCAACCCCGGGCGGCCGGCGGCCGCGCCGCGGCGTCGCCGCGAACACTGTGGATCGCGGCCGCGCTGGCGGCGGCTGGCGTTGGCTGGTGGCTGTGGCCGTCGGGCCCGGCGCCTGCGGCACGCGCGCCCGCGGCGGCCGAGGCCGCCGATGCCCCGGTGACGCTCACCGAGGACGCGCGCCGCGAGGTTGGCCTGCAGGTCGAGGCCGCGACGATGGCGCAGCGCCCCGACACGCTGGGCGCCAACGCCGTGCTCGTGCTCGACGAGCGCCGCACGGCGCGCATCGGTTCCACCGTGGAAGGCCTCGTCGTCGACACCTTCAGCGAGGTGGGCGATCGCGTGCGGGCCGGCCAGGTGCTCGCGCACCTGCACAGCCACGTCGTCCACGACGCGTGGGCCGAGTACCGCAAGGCCGTCGCGGAGCGGCGCCGGGCCGAGGCCGAACTCGCCTTCGCCGCCGATGGCGCCGGACGCGCCGCGCGGTTGATCGCCGACAAGGCCATCTCCGCGCAGGAGCACGAGCGCGCCGTCGCCAACCGCACCCTCGCCGCCGAGCAGCTCGAGATTGCCCGCACCGAGGTGCGCCGGACCGAGGAAGCGCTCGAGCACCTCGGCATCACCAGCGGCGAAGACCCCACGGGCGAGTCGGGCGAGCAGATCCCGGCGCGTGCGCCGTTTGCGGGCGTGGTCCTCGAACGTCTCGTCACGAAGGGCACGGCGGTGACGCCCGGGACGACCATGTTCGTGGTGAGCGACCTGTCCTCGCTCTGGGCCCACGCCGAGATCGACGAGACCGCGCTGGCGCGCGTCGCCATCAACCGGCCCGTCCACCTGCGGGTGCCGGCCTACCCGGGTGAGACGTTCGAGGGCCGGGTGAGCCTCATCGGCGACACGGTGAACCCGAAGACGCGGCGCGTGATCGTGCGGGCGATCGTGCCGAACCCGTCCGGGCGCCTCAAGCCCGAGATGTACGCCTCGGTGGAAATCGACACCGGCGACCCGCGCGACGTGGTGGTGGTGCCCGGATCGGCCGTGCACGAACTCGACGGCCGGCAGGTGGTGTTCGTCGAGGAGGCGCCGGGCCGTTTCCGGCCGCACACCGTGACGCTGGGCCGCGAGCAGGCCGGCGGCGTGGAGGTGCGCAGCGGGCTGCGGGCGGGCGAACGCGTGGCCACGGCCGGCAGCTTCCTCCTGAAGTCGGCCATCGTCAACCGCACGGCGCCGCCCGAGGCCGACTGACATGGGCGCCATCGAACGCGTCGTCGCCGCGGCCCTCCGCCAGCGCCTGTTCGTGCTGTTGTGCGTCGTGGCGCTGATCGGCACCGGCATCGCGGCCTACCGCGACCTGCCGGTCGAGGCCTTTCCCGACCTGACCAACAACCAGGTGGTGGTGGTGACCACATCGCCCGGGCTCGCGGCGCCCGAGGTGGAACAGCGCATCACCTACGCGATCGAGACCGCGCTGATGGGCACGCCGGGAGCCGAGCAGGTGCGCTCGATCTCGAAGTTCGGACTGTCGATCGTGACGGTGGTCTTCGCCGACTCGGTCCCGGTCTACTTCGCCCGCCAGCTCGTCTCGGAACGGCTGGCCGACGTGCGCGGGCGCCTGCCGATGGGAGCCGAGCCGTCGCTGGGGCCCGTCGCCACGGCGTTCGGCGAGATCTACCAGTACCTGGTCGAGGGCGAGGCGGTCGATCCGATGACCGCCAAGACGGTGCACGACTGGGAGGTCCGTAACCGCCTGCGCTCGGTCCCCGGCGTGAGCGAGGTGAACTCCTGGGGCGGGCTCACGCAGCAGTACCACGTGATCGTCGATCCGCCGCGCCTCGAGAAATACGGCCTGTCGCTCGGCGAGGTCGTCTCGGCGCTGGCGCGCAACAACGCGTCGTTCAGCGGCGGCTTCATCGAGCACCGCTCCGAGCGCGTCACGGTGCGCGGCGTGGGCCTCGCCGCCGGCGCCGGCGACCTCGCGTCGGTGGTGCTCGCCTCGGTCGAGGGCGTGCCGATCACGGTGGCCGATGTCGGCCGCGTGGAGATTGGCGCCATGCCGCGGCAGGGCGCCGTCACGCGCGACGGCAAGGGCGAGAGCATCGCCGGCATGGTGATCATGCTGCAGGGCGAGAACGGCCGCGACGTCGCCAACCGCGTGAAGCTCCGCGTCGAGGAGATCCAGAAGACGCTGCCCGCGGGCCTGCGCATCGTGCCCTTCTACGACCAGACCGAGGTGATCGACCGCACCGCCTACACCGTGCGCAAGAACCTGATCGAGGGCTCGCTGCTCGTGGTCGGCGTGCTGCTGCTGTTCCTGCGCGACCTGCGCGCCGCGCTGATCGTTGCCGCCGTGATCCCCGTGTCGATGCTGACCGGCTTCATCGGCATGCGGATCTTCGGCGTGTCGGCCAACCTCATGTCGCTCGGCGCGATCGACTTCGGGCTGGTCGTCGACGGCGCGGTCGTGATGATGGAGAGCTTCGTGCGGCGGCGCGCCGAGGTGGCGCCGGCCATCGAGGGCGCATCGCCGGCCATCGTCGAGGACACGCGGCGGCGGCTGTTCTCGGCGGCCGCCACCGAGGTGGCCCGGCCCATCCTCTTCGGCGTGCTGATCATCATCGCCGTCTACCTGCCCATCTTCACCCTGGAGGGCCTCGAGGGGAAGATGTTCCGCCCCATGGCGATCACCGTCTGCTCGGCGCTGGTGGGCGCGCTGGTCCTGGCCCTCACCGCGGTGCCGGTGGTCTCCTCGTGGCTGCTGCCGCTGGCCGGCGCGCACCACGACGGCGCCTGGTTCACGCGCCTGCGACGCGGCTACGTCGCCCACCTCGAGAACGCGATGAACCATCGGCGCCGCACCCTGGCGATCGCGGCAGTCGTGGTGATGACGGCCGTGGCGTCGGTGCCGTTTCTCGGCACCGAGTTCATGCCCCGGCTCGACGAGGGCGCCATCCTGATCGAGACCCGCAAGCTGCCGTCGGTGTCGCTGGAGGAATCGGTGGCCATCTCCACGCGAATCGAAGCCATCGTGGCGCGGTTTCCCGAGGTGAAGCAGGTGGTGACCAAGCTGGGGCGGCCCGACCTCGCCACGGAGGCGATGGGCATCTACCAGGGCGACGTGTACGTCATCCTCCACCCGATCGACCAGTGGACGACGGGCCGGGACACGCAGGGCCTCATCGTGGCGATCGACGAGGCGCTGGCGGCGGTCCCGGGCGTCCTGGTGAACTTCACCCAGCCGATGGCGATGCGGCTCGACGAAGTGGTGTCGGGCGTGAAGGCCGACGTCGCCGTGAAGGTGTTCGGCCCCGACGCCGCCGCGCTCGAGCGACTCGCCGAGCAGGTGCGCACGCGGATCGAAGGGGTGGCCGGCGTCGCCGACCTCCAGGTGGAGGTGCTCTCCGGCGCCTCGCAAATCGAGATCGTCATCGACCGGACCGCCGCGGCGCGCTACGGGCTGAACGTCGCCGACGTGCAGGAACTGGTCGAGGCCGCCATCGGCGGCACGCTGGCCACCGAGGTGCTCGACGGCGCCAGGCGGTTCGGCGTGATCGTGCGGCTGCCCGACGAGCAGCACATCGATCTGGAGGCGATCGCCGCGCTCACGCTCACCGCGCCGGGCGGCGAGAAGGTGCCCGTCTCACGCATCGCGCAGGTGCGCCAGACGCTGGCGCCCGAGACCATCTCGCACGAGAACGGCGAACGCCGGATCGTCGTGCAGGCCAACGTCCGCGGCCGCGACGTCGGCAGCTTCGTCGCCGCCGCCAGGGCCCGGCTGGCCGACCTGTCGCTGCCCGCCGGCTACTACCTCACCTGGGGCGGACAGTTCGAGAACCAGCAGCGCGCGATGCAGCGGCTCGTCCTGGTGATCCCCCTGTCGCTGGCGATCATCTTCCTGCTGCTGTTCGTCACCTTCAGGCTGGTGCGGCAGGCCCTGCTCGTGATCCTCAACGTGCCGTTCGCGCTGGTGGGCGGCGTGGCGGCGCTCTGGGTCCGCGGCCTCACCCTGACGCTGTCGGCCTCCATCGGCTTCATCGCGCTGTTTGGCGTCGCGGTGCTGAACGGGGTGGTCATGATCGCCGCCATCAACGGGCTGCGCGGCGAGGGCCGCACGCTGCGCGGCGCGATCCTGGAGGGCGCCGGCACCAGGCTGAAGCCGGTCATGATGACCGCGACCGTGGCGGCGCTCGGCTTCGTGCCGATGGCGCTCTCCCACGGCGCCGGCGCCGAGGTGCAACGCCCGCTCGCCACGGTCGTGATCGGCGGCGTCATGACGGCGATGCTCCTGACGCTGATCGTCGTCCCGGTGGTGTACGAGATGATCGAGACGCACGCGGCGCGCCAGCGCGGCTGACGGCACGCCCGCGGCCGGAACCGGACAGGGAGCAGGGCATGCGGGTGCTGGTGGTCGAAGACGACCCGGCGATCGGACGGTTCCTGGTGAAGGGCCTCCGCGAGGAACAGCATCTCGTCGAGTGGATCGAGGACGGCGCGGCGGCCGAGGCCCGGGCGGCCGTCGAGCAGTTCGACGTCATCCTGCTCGACCTGATGCTGCCGGGCCTCGACGGCTTCGAGGTGTGCCGGCGCCTGCGCGCCCAGGGCGTGGACACGCCCATCCTCGTCATCACGGCGCGCGACGCGGTGGCCGATCGGGTGGCGGGACTCGATGCCGGCGCCGACGACTACCTCGTGAAGCCCTTCGCCTTCGACGAGCTGCTGGCACGGTTGCGCGCGCTCACGCGCCGCGGCCGGACGCGCCACCTCAGCGCGATCCTCGCCTGCGGCGCACTCGAGGTGCACCAGCAGGCCCACCTCGCCTACGCCCACGGCCAGGTGCTCGACCTCACGGCCACCGAATACCGCCTGCTCGAGTTCCTGGTCCGGCGCGCCGGCGCCATCGTCACGCGCGACCAGCTGGCCGAGCACGTCTGGGGCGGCAGCCATGACTACGGCTCCAACGTCACCGACGTCTACATCGGGTACCTGCGGCGCAAGCTGGCGGCGGCCGGCCTCGACGGTATGATCCACACCGTCCGCGGACTCGGCTACCTGCTGAAGACGCCGGCGGCGCCATGATCGGGTTCCAGTCGCTGTCGCTGCGCTCCCGCCTCACCCTGCAGTGGACCGCCGGCTTCGGCGTCCTGCTGGCGCTGGCCAGCCTGGTGATGTTCGCCGCGACGCGATCGTTCCAGCGCGCCGATCTCGACGCCCAGGTGCGCACGCTGGCGGCCACCGAAATCGCCTCGGCCACCGACGACGGCCGCGGCGTCCACCTGCACGACTTCCCGTTCGGCCAGGTCCCGGAGCCGCCCTACGCCGAGAAGTTCGCACAGGTGGTGGGCCCGGGCGACGACGTGGCGCAGTCGACGGCGAACCTCGAGGGCGCGGCATCGCTGCTGGACGCAGCCATGCTGGCCCGGGCGCGTCTGGGCCCCACGCCGGTGGACTCGGTCTTCTGGCGGGGCCGCGAGATCCGGATGATGGCGAGCCCCGTCCAATACGAGGGCGCGTCGTTCGTCATCAGCGTCGGCCTCTCCACCGAGGCGATGCACCGCACGATGACACGAGTGGCCTGGCTGCTGGCGGGCCTGTGGGTCGTCGGCCTGGGCCTCACGGCGGCGCTTGGCTTCTCGCTCGCCTCCCGCGCGCTCGCGCCCATCGACCACATCACACGGCGTGCCGCCAGCATCGCGCACGGCAACTTCGACACCCGGCTCGACCCCCCGGCCCACGAGGACGAAGTGGGGCGCATGACGGCGCTGCTCAACGAGATGCTCGACCGCCTCAACGAGGCCATCGAGGCCAACCGGCGCTTTGCCGCCGACGCATCACATGAACTGCGCTCCCCGCTCACGGCCATCGCCGGGGAGGTCGACGTCGCGCTCAAGCGCGATCGCACGCCGGACGAGTACCGCGAGACGCTCGGCCTGGTCCGCGACCAGTTGCGCCAGATGACCGAGCTCACCGAGAACCTGATGGTCCTCGTCCGCACGCAGGAGCGTGCGAGCGAGCGCCTGCTCCACGAGGTGCCCGTGCGCTCCCTGGTGGAGTCGGCCCTG
>JBDIBB010000200.1:0-6482 GCA_039812685.1 Vicinamibacteraceae bacterium | reverse complement strand
TCAACCTCACCGTCTACAACCTGCTCGATCGGGACTTCCTTCGCTACCTCCCCTACCGCGACGCGACGGGCGCCGAGCTCTACGCGGCCGAGTACAACAACATGCAGGAGCCGAGGCGGATCTGGATGTCGGTGAACGTGACGTTCTGAGGCGAGCGCCAGCTGGCGACCGTGGTCAGCGCCGCGCGTGCGCCGCGAATTGGCGGGCGCGCGCGAGGTTGGCCCGGACCTCGGCCGAGTCCGGCCTCAGCCGCAACGCGGTTTCATAGTGCGCCACGGCATCGGCGGCGCGGCCCAGCCGCTCGAGGCACGCGCCGAGGTTGTTGTGCGCCTCGACCGAATCGGGCGTCAGCTGCAACAGGCGCGCGTACTCGGCCGCGGCCCGCTCGAGCAGGCCCTGCGCGTAGAGGACGTTGGCCAGCCGCAGGGCGAGGGCCCCGTCCCCGGGGCGGGCTCGCGCTGCCGCCTCCAGGTGTGGTGTCGCCTCGTCCAGGCGCCCTTCTCCGGAGAGCAGCACGCCGAGGCTGACGTGGACGTCGGCTGGCGCCGAATCCCGGGCGGCCAGCTCGCGGAATCCCGCGAGGGCCTCCGTCGTGCGTCCGGCGGCAGCAAGCGCGGCGGCCCGGTTGTAGCGGATGTCGTCGAGCGCGGGATCGATGGCCAGGGCGCGGTCGTAGCCGGGCACGGCGTCGGCCGGTCGCCCCATCTCCATCAGGACGTTGCCCAGGTTGGCGTACCCCTGTGGGCTCTCCGGGCGCAGTTCGATCGCGGCGCGATACGACTCGGCGGCCTCGTCCAGCCTGCCCAGCTTCTGCAGCGCCGTCCCCCGGTTGTTGCGTGCCTGCGGAAACGCCGGCTCCAGCCTGAGCGCGGCGTCGTGCTCGGCGAGCGCCTCCTCGTAGCGTCCCAGCAGCTGCAGCGCAAGGCCGCGGGTGTCGTGCGCCTCGGGATAGTCTGGATTCAGACGAAGCGCCTCATCCAGATAGCCCATCGCCTCCTCGACGTTCGCGGTGAGCCGGATCACGGCGAGGTTGTTCAGCGCCATCCACGCCGACGGGTTGCGCCGGATCGTAGCGCGATAGAGGGTCTCGGCATCCGTGTAGTCGTGGCTCTGACGCCACGTCAGCAGGCCCAGCGGCAGCACGATGGCGCAGGCGGCAACCACTCGCGGCCAGGCCGTTCCGGGACCGACGCGCCCGGCGAGCGAGCCGAGCGCTCCGGCCACGACGGCAAACGCCACGGCGCTCGCCAGGTACTGGAAGTGGTCGGCGACGTACGAGAAGCGGAACGGGTAGACGTTGACGAACCCGAGGGCCGGCGCCAGCGCCACCGTGTAGCCGACCAACGCCGCCAGCGGCGCCCTCCGCCGCCCGCGCCACCACCAAGCAATGGCCAGCACCGCCACGAACGCCAGCGGGTAGCCGTACTGCCACCACACCATCGCGCTCACGTCCCAGCGCGGATACACGAAGGTCAGATGTTCCGGCCACGCGAGCGTCCACAGGTGGAACCAGAACGCGCGGCCTGCCAGCAGCGTCCGCTCGACCAGCGACAGGTCGAAGCCGGCGCCCCGGGCGCCGATCAGGACGCGTTCGGCCCACGTCGTGAAGGCGCCTGCCGCCACGCCCAGCGCGAGCAGCGGCGCCAGCGGGCGCAGGTCGCGCCGCCAGTCGATGCGGCCGCGCTTCCACCAGACTCCAATCGCCAGCAGCACGGGCAGCGTGGCCGTTACCGTCTTGCTCAGCAGGGCCGCCACGAACAGCGCAATGGCCGCCGCGTACGCCGTGCGCGTCCGCTCCGCATCGAAGCGCAGGTACGCCAGCGCCGCCGCGAACGCGAAGGCGCCCGACAGCGTGTTCTTCAGCTCCGACATCCAGGCCACCGACTCCACCTGCACCGGGTGCAGCGCGAAGATGCAGGCCGCAAGCCAGGGCCACGGCACCGCGAGGCGTCGGAGGATGAGCCCCAGCAGGAAGGCCGCAACGGCGTGCAGGACGATGCTGGCGAGGTGGTAGCTGAGTGGATCCTCGCCCCACAGGGCGTGGATGGCCCAGAACGCCGAGTGCAGCAGTGGGTAGTACTGCTGCGTGGCGCCCGGCTCGGTCCAGATGCGCCGCAGCCCGTCGGCCGACTGCAGATCGGCGCGGGTGAGGTGCGCCTCGTCGTCCCACAGCGGGCTGCCGTGCCACGCCGGGTGGTACGCCGCCAGCGTGGCCAGAATGAGCAGCAGGAGCCACCAGGCGGACCGCGCACCGCCGCCAGACGAGCCGGCGGCGGTGCGTGCCGTGCGTGGTGCCGTGTTCCGGCCTTCAGGTTGTCGCTGGCGGGCGGCCACGGTTCGTGAGTGTACTCAACGCCGGACCGCTCGAGCGCGGCCGGCGGCGGCTCACCGTTCCATCGACGGCTTCCACTCCTTCCAGACGTTGCCGACCAGCGCCGGGCCCGGTTTCAGCGTCGGCTGGCCGGGCATCCAGCCGGCTGGCGTCGCCTCGGTGCCGCCGCTGGCGCGCACCAGTTGGAATGCCTGAATCTGCCGGATGGTTTCCGAGAGCCGCCGCCCCACCGGCGGGGTGAGCGTTTCGATGGCCTGGATGACGCCGTCGGGATCGATGATGAAGCGGCCGCGCATCTCGATGCCCTGCGTCTCGTCCCAGACGCCGAAGGCGCGGCCGATGTTGCCGGCCTGATCCGAGATCATCGGGAAGGGCACGCCGCCCTCCACCATCCGGCTCAGCTCGTGGTCGTTCCACATCTTGTGGACGAAGTGGCTGTCGACGCTCACCGACATGACGTCGACGCCCAGGGCCTGCAGTTCCGAATACCTGTCGGCGACCGCCGACACTTCGGTCGCTCAAACGAAGGTGAAGTCACCCGGGTAGAAACACAGCAGGACCCACCTGCCGAGCGAGTCCGACAGTCTCACGTTCGTGAAGCTGCCCTTGAGATACGCGGGGGCTTCGAAGTCCGGCGCCTTCTGTCCGACGCGGGCCACCATGCGAGGTGCCTCCTTCTGCGGCTCTGGTGCTGGTGCAGGGGCTGGGCGGGGCGCCTCGCCAACGACGGCGCCGGTGATCCGCGCACAGCCGGCAGGGGGATCTGCCATACGGCCTCTTCTTTCCGGGGGCAGGAGCCATGCGCTCCGGGGGCGCGAGCGACGCGGCGGGGGCGGGCCGTCCCCAGCATACGCCGGGTGGTCGTGGATTCAAACCCGCCGCCAGCCGGCAGCCGGCCGCGTGCGCTCCATGGGTCGCGCGAGAGCCCGGCCCACGCGGTCTGACGCTATCATGACCCATTCCCCGAGCGGGCTCACCGGCGGCGACACGTGCGACCTCCGCATGGCGCGCCGCTCGCAAGCCCGCATCCTGCGGTCGATTCAGAGGTCCCGTGGAATCCATCAGCGTCTTCAACATCTTCAAGATCGGCGTCGGCCCCAGCTCGTCGCACACGATGGGCCCTTGGCGTGCGGCGCAGCAGTTCGTCGATCGGCTGGCATCGGCCGGCGAGCTGCCGCGCGTCGCGCGTGTCGGTGTCGCGTTCTTCGGATCGCTCGCCAAGACGGGCCGCGGGCACGGGACCGACATCGCGGTGCTGCTCGGCCTGATGGGCGAGGATCCGGTCACCTGCGAGGTGGAGGGCCTCTGCGACCGTGCGATGGCGCCGGCGGCCTCGCGCTCCCTCGTGCTGGTCGGCGGGCATCGCGTGCCCTTCGACCTGGCGGCCGACATCCGGTTCCGGCCCGACGTGCTGCGCCCATTCCACTCGAACGCGATGACGTTCTCGGCGCGGCTCGATGACGGGCGCGAGATCGAGGAGACCTACTATTCGGTCGGCGGCGGGTTCGTCGTGCAGGAGGGAGAGGTTCCCAGCGGCGATCGCGCCGTGGCGCTGCCCTACCCCATCGAGGCGGCGGCCGAGCTCAAGGCCTACTGCGAACGTGAGCGCGCCACGATCCCCACCATCGTCTGGAGCAACGAGCGCGCGTGGCGGACGCCGGATGCCATCCGCGAGGGCCTGCGCACCATCTGGCGCGCCATGGCGGCGTCGATCTGGCGCGGATGCCGCACCGACGGCATCCTGCCGGGAGGCCTGTCGGTGACGCGGCGCGCGCGCGCGATCCACGACGGACTGCTTGGCAACGCCCACGAGCGCTCGCTCGACGAGTGGCTCGACGAGATGCGCCGCCAGCAGGGCGACTTCCGCACCGTGCTGAAGTGGGTGTCGGCCTTCGCCCTGGCCGTCAACGAGGAGAACGCGGCGTTCGGGCGCGTCGTGACCGCGCCCACCAACGGCGCGGCCGGCGTCATCCCCGCCGTGCTGATGTATTACACCTGCTTCTGCGCCGACGGTCAGCGGCGCGGCGAAGCCGGCATCGAGGACTTCCTCCTGACGGCCGGCGAGATCGGTTCGATCTTCAAGAAGGGCGCGACGCTCTCGGCGGCCATGGGCGGCTGTCAGGCCGAGATCGGCGTCTCGAGCGCGATGGCCGCGGCGGGGTTGACGCAGGCGCTCGGCGGCAGCACCGGACAGGTGCTGATGGCCGCCGAGATCGCCATGGAGCACCACCTCGGCCTCACCTGCGATCCCATCGCGGGCCTCGTGCAGGTGCCCTGCATCGAGCGCAACGTGATGGGCGCCATCAAGGCGATCACCAGCGCACACGTCGCGCTCGAGAGCGATCCGGCCGCCGCGCGCGTGACGCTCGACGAGGTGGTGGCCACCATGTGGCGCACGGCCAGGGACATGAGCTCGAAGTACAAGGAGACCTCGGAGGGCGGCCTGGCCGTCACCGTCGACATCAGCGAGTGCTGAGCGTGCCGGCCGGCGTGCGGGCCCTCAGCCCTTCGTCGCGCCCGCGGCCAGGCGTCCGGCGACGGCGGTGACCTCCGCCACGCAGTCGTCGATGCGCGACTGGTGCGTCCGGAAGCTCAGCACGCACACGCGCGCCAGCACCCGTCCCTTCACCGTGCAGCCCGTGATCATCACCCGTCCCCGGGCGGTCACGTCCGTGAGCAGGGCGGTCGTCGCCTCGTTCTGTTCTGCCAGCGTGCTGCCCGGCCACTCCAGGTGAAAGGCGAAGAGCGAGAGCTGCGGCGGCGCGTCGATGACGATGCCGGGGACCATCGCGATGCGCCGCGCCGCGTCCAATGCCAGTTGCCGTTTCTCGGCGATGGCGGCGCGCAGCTTCGAGGTCCCGTACAGCTTCATCGTGAGCCAGACGCGCAGCCCCGGGAAACCGCGCGAAAGCTCGGGCCCGTGCTGGCTCGGGTCGAAGAACTCGTCGAGGTCGGGCAACTCCGGCAGGTAGCTCGCGTGTTCGCTGAGCGTGTGCGCCGCCCGCAGCGCGCGCCCCTCCCGGACGAGCAGGCAACCGGTGCCGTACGGCAGGAACAGCCCCTTGTGCGGATCCAGCGTGAGGGAGTCGGCGCGCGGCAGGCCGGAGAGCAGCGGCCGCAGCTCGGGGCACGCGTGGAAGAAGCCGCCGTAGGCGCCGTCGATGTGGTGCCACAGCCCTTCGCGCGCGCAGAGGTCCGCTATCGCGTCGAGCGGATCGACCGCGCCCGTGTTGGTCGTGCCGGCCGAGGACACCACCAGGAACGGCCGCAGCCCCTGTCGCCGGTCGTGTGCGATGGCGTCCTCGAGCAGATCGATCCGCATCCGGAAGTCGGCATCCACGTCGATCGTGCGGACGCGATCGGGCAGCACGCCGGCGAGCTTCGCTGCCTTGGCGATGCACTGGTGGGCCTGGGTGGAGGCGTAGAGCGTCCCCTCGCGCAGCGCGGTTCCGAGGCGCTGCTCGCGCGCCGTGACGATGGCGCTGAAGTTCGACATCGAGCCGCCGGTGGTGAACAGTCCGCGCGTGCCCTCGGGGAACTGCATCCACTCGCGCACCCAGTCGAGGGCGTTGGCCTCGAGCTGCACCAGCGCCGGCGCCGCCTGCCACACGCCCGTGTAGCGGTTGGTGGTGGCCGAGATGAAGTCCGCCAGCGCGGCCGGGTACACGCCGCCGCCGGGGATGTAGGCCAGGTAGCCCGGTCCCGGCGCGGTGAACGAGCGCGGAATCCACTCGTCGAAGAGCGGCGCCAGCAGCGCTTCGAGCTCCACTGGCGCTTCGGGTGCCGGTTCGCGCATGGCGCGGCACAGTTCCTCGGCGCGCGTGTCGCCGCAGGCCGGGCTCTGCGGCAGCGAGGCGATGTGCGCGATGGCGCGGCCGAGGACGGCGTCGGCCATCTCGCGCATCCGGGCTGGGGTGAACTCGAGATCCTCGGCGGCGGGGTGCATGGCGACAGCTTACCAGCGGGGCGGCCGACGGGTGCGGGCCGATTGCGCAACGGCTCAGCCTCGGCGTTGCCCTCCTCGAGGGAGGTTCCGCGACCGGGCAGAAGCCGGATCCCCAGGGGCGCTGCGTGTCCGGGAGGAGCCCGCGGTCTTCAGACCGCTGGCTCGCGCATGAGCCCTTGCCAGTTGCTGATTTGATTGAAGTTG
>JBDIBB010000199.1:0-6495 GCA_039812685.1 Vicinamibacteraceae bacterium | reverse complement strand
GCCGGGCAGCGCCCCGATGTAGGTGCGGCGGTGCCCGCGGATCTCGGCCTCGTCGCGCATGCCACCGAGCGAGACGCGCACGAACTTGCGCCCGAGCGAGCTGGCGATGGAGCGCGCCAGCGATGTCTTGCCCACCCCGGGCGGCCCGACGAAGCACAGAATCGGGCCGCGCACATCGGCGTTGAGCTTGCGGACGGCGAGGTACTCGAGGATGCGGTCCTTGGCCTTCTCGAGGTCGGAGTGGTCGGCGTCGAGCACTTCCTTCGTGCGCTTGAGGTCGATCACCTCCTCGGTGCGGCGGTTCCACGGCACGAGGACGAGCCAGTCGAGATACGTGCGCGAGACGGTGTACTCGGCGGCGGCCACCGGCATCTTCGCCAGACGATCCAGCTCGCGCAGCGCTTCCTTCCTCACCGCCTCGGGCATGCCGGCGGCCTCGATCTTCTCGCGGAGTTCCTCGATCTCCTTCGCCTGGTCGTCGTCTTCGCCCAGCTCCTTCTGGATGGCCCTGAGCTGCTCGCGCAGGAAGTACTCGCGCTGGTTGCGGCCCACCTCCGACTGCACCTGCGACTGGATCCTGGAGCCCAGTTCCAGCACCTCGAGTTCCTTGATGAGGATGCGGTTGAGCGCGTCCATGCGGGCGCGCACGTCGAGCGTCTCCAGCACCTCCTGCTTGGTGGCCGTGGTGAGCGTCGTCAGGCTCGATGCGACGAAGTCCGCGAGGCGCCCCGGCTCGGCGATGTTGAACGCCAGGTTCTGGAGATCGTCGGAGAGCAGCGGCGACAGCGAGACGATCTGCTGGAAGTTGGTCTTGATGTTGCGCTGCAGGGCGTCGATCTCGAGCCGATCCTCGTCGCGCATCGGCTCGTCGGCCGCCGACACCCTGGCACGCAGGTAGGGGTGCTGCTGCGTCACCTCGTCGAGCGTCAGACGCCGCAGGCCCTGGACGATCAGCCGCAGGCTGCCGTCGGGCAGCTTGAACATCTTGTGGATGTGCGTCGCCGTCCCGACCGCGTGGAGATCGGCCTGCCGCGGCTCCTCCACCGCCGCGTCGCGCTGGGTGAAGACGGCAATCAGCTTCGAGCCGTCGGTGGCGTCGTTGATCAGCCGTACCGAGGCCTCACGGGCCACGGCGAGCGGCATGAAGGAATTGGGGAACAGGACCGTGTCGCGCAGAGGCAGGACCGGCAGCTCCGCCGGGATGGCCACGGACCGTTCGTCCGGCGCGTCCTCGGGCGCGAGATCGCGCTCGTCGTGGTCGCTCATGAAGCGATTCTCCGGAGAGAACCGCCAGCGGCGGGCGCCACAGGCCCCGCCACCGGCGAAGCCTGTGGGCGGCAGTGCGGTCGCGTCAGCTCGGGAGGTCGACGAACAGCGAGGCGGCTCCCCGTCGTTGCAGCGCCGTCCGGGCCCGCTGCTGCGCGACCTCTCGCGCTTCCTCGCAGTCCTTGCAGCGGAGCGCGAACGGCAAGGCCCGCAACCGTTGCTGCGAAATCTCGTCCCCGCACTCGCCGCAGTAGCCGTACTCGCCGTCTTCGAGGCGCGACAGCGCCACCTCGATCTTCTGCAGTGTCTCGGTCTTCATCTGGATGAGGGCGAACTCGATGTCGTCCTGCACGTCGGCCTTCGACGCATCCCCCATCTCGATGGTCTGCATCATACCGCCGGCGCCCTCGGTTCGCACGTCCTTGATCTTGGCCTGCACGTCGTCGAGCATCTCGCGCCGCCGCCCTTCCAGGAGCCGCTTCAACTCGGTATATCGCCCTGGGGCCATCGACCCACGCTGACCGTCCACATTCTTCTTCATGATGATCGACACTCCTTCGATCCCCTGCTTCCTCGTGGCGTGCCCTCCCACACATGCAAAATCGCAACCACTGCCGCCTGGTCACGACGTCACCGGTCGGATGCCCCGTCCAGAGGGACACGGCCGGCTTGCGTCCACGCGCCGCCCCGGATTCGACCCGCTGTTCGTCCTGGCCGCGCCCGGCTGCGTTTGGAGACTGCGCCTTAGACGCCGCGCGGCCCGTAACGGTTCTAGGCGCGTCCGCCGGCGCGTCCACTTCGGGGGACGGCCCCTGAACCCACCGTCCTGTTTTCCGATCGGAGCCCTGTGTGAAGTTCGTGCACAGCTGAGCCATCGATACATGGCGGCCCGCCATCGCCTGGCGGCGTCCATCGGGCACCCGGACCCACCCGATGAGCGCGATTGACGGGTTGGAGTCCCTGTGCCACCCTTCGCCCATGCCGTGCCCGCTGTGCCGCGCCCGCAAGCCTCGCCGCCACTGTCCCGCCCTGAACCAGGCGATCTGTCCGGTGTGTTGCGGAACCAGGCGCCAGGTGGAAATCGCCTGCCCGGCCGACTGCGTCTATCTCGCCGCCGCTGGGGCGCACCCGCCTGCCGTGGTTCGCAGGCAACGCCAGCGCGACTTCGAGTTCGCGGCGGGACTCTTCCGGGAGGTCTCCGAGGATGGTTCCTCGCTGCTGCTGGCGCTGCACGACGCCGTCGCCCGCCACCGGCCGGCGACGATCCCGACGCTGCGTGACGCCGACCTGGCCGAGGCCTGCGGCGTGGTGGCGGCCACGCTGGAGACCTCGGCCAGGGGCATCATCTACGAGCACCGCGCGCAGTCGTTGCCCGCGCAGCGTCTGGCCGAGGATCTGAAGGACGTCATCGCCGCGGCTTCGACGCGGCGCCGGACCGGATCCGACCGGGAGGCCGCAGAGATCCTGCGCCGCATTCAGAAAGGCGCCAGCGCGGCGGAGACGACGTTCGGCCCCGGCCCAACGGCCTACCTCGATTTCGTCGATCGGTTGTCGCGGGAATTCAACGCCAGTGGTTCTGCCGGCGGCGACACGACGGCTGGAGCCGGGCCGGCCAGCCCGCCCGCGCCGCCCTCGCTGATTCTCCCCTGACGGCGGCTATGATAAACTTCGGCGTTCGGCCGGCCCTGAGGGGTGCTGGCAAGGCATTACGGCGGGCGCCACGCCCGGGGACGACAGGATCATGGCTCAGCGCTGCGAAATCTGCGGAAAGGGACCGGCCTTTGGCCGGAACGTCAGCCACGCGCACAACGTGACGCCCCGCCGGTTCAACCCGAACCTGCAGACGGTGCGCGCGGTGGTCAATGGCGGCACCAGGCGCGTGCGGGTGTGCACGCGGTGCCTGCGGTCGAACAAGGTCACGAAGGCCGCCTGACCGCACCGGCGGCCGGATGCCGCCTCGCCCTGCCCGAGGGGCCTCCGGGATCGCCCTACCGCATCCCCCGCTCCACGTTCAGCACTCCGGCGATCGCCCGCAGCGACTTCATCACCTTGGCCAGGTGCTTGGCGTCGTTGATCTCCACCGTCATCTCGATGCGGCCTTCCCGTTCGTCGGTCGTGGCCTCCATCGTCTTGATGTTGGTGTTGATGCCGGCCACCTTCGCGCTGACGTCGGCCAGGATGCCCTTCCGATCCTCCACGTTCACGGTCAGTCGCACGGTGTAGGACGTGGCGCCCTGGTCGCCGCTGTCCCATTCGACGTCGATGCGCCGCTCGGGGTCGTAGAGCAGGTTCACGACGTTCGGGCACGAGGCGGCGTGCACCGAGACGCCCTTGCCGCGGGTGATGTACCCGACGATGGCCTCGCCGCGGATGGGGTTGCAGCAGCGGGCCCGGAAGACCAGCAGGTCGTCGGCGCCGCGCACCTTGATGCGATCGGCCGACGGGCGGCTGAACACGCGCTTGACGACCGACGCGAGGCCGCCGTCCGGCGCCTTCTCCTTCAGTTGTTCCTGCGGCACCACCCTGGCGAGCGCCTGCCGCGCCGACACCTTGCCGTACCCGATGGCCGCAAACAGGTCGTCCACCTTGCCCAGCCCGTGGTCGGAGGCCAGCGTCCTGAGCGTGGACTCGTCCATCACCGTCTTGATGCTGACGTCGTAGCGGCGCGCCTCGCGCTCGTAGAGCCGCCGGCCCAGTTCGATGCTGCGCCGCTTCTCCTCGTGGTTGAGGAAGTGCCGGATCTTGTTCCGGGCCCTCGAGGTGGTGACGAACGACAGCCAGTCGCGGCTCGGCTTGTGGTGCTGCTGGGTGACGATCTCGACGATGTCGCCGTTCTTCAGGCGCTGCCGCAGCGGCACCATCTTGCCGTTGATGCGCGCGCCGACGCACTGGTGGCCCACGTCGGTGTGGACGGTGTAGGCGAAGTCGACCGGCGTGGCGCCGCGCGGCAGCGACTTCACCTCACCGCGTGGCGTGAAGGCGTAGACCTCCTCCGGGTAGAGGTCGATCTTCAGGTTCTGGATGAACTCCTGCGGATCGCGCACCTCCTGCTGCCACTCGAGCAGCTGCCGCAGCCAGCGGAAGTACTGCTCGTCGCGCTGCGCGCCGACCCGGCCCTCCTTGTACTTCCAGTGCGCGGCGATGCCCTCCTCGGCGATCCGGTGCATCTCCTCCGTGCGAATCTGCAGCTCGAACGGGAAGCCGCGATCGCTCACCACCGAGGTGTGCAGCGACTGGTAGCCGTTGGGACGCGGCATCGCGATGAAGTCCTTGATGCGCCCCGGCACGGGTGACCACGTCTGGTGGACGATCCCGAGTGCGGCGTAACAGTCCTTCACCGACGGCGTGATGAGCCGCAGCGCCACGAAGTCGTAGACCTGCTCGAGATCGATCTTCTGGCGCTTGAGCTTCAGGTGGATGCTGTAGAGGCGCTTGATGCGGCCGTCGATCTGGACGTACGGCACCTGGGCCTCGTCGAGCTTCGCCACCAGCAGCCGGCGCAGTTCCTCGACCATCCCGGCCGTCGCCCGGCGGCGGCCCTCCACCTTCTTGCGGAGGTCGTCGTAGGCACGGGGCTCCATCGCCTTGAAGCAGAGCTCCTCGAGCTCGTTCTTCACCTTGCTCATGCCGAGCCGGTTGGCGATCGGTGCGTAGATGTCGAGCGTCTCCTGCGCGACCTTCGTCCGCTTCTCCTCCGACAGGTGGTCGAGCGTCCGCATGTTGTGCAGGCGATCCGCGAGCTTGACGAGAATGACGCGGATGTCGTCGACCATCGCCAGCAGCATCTTGCGGAAGTTCTCGGCCTGCCGTTCCTCCTTCGACGAGAAGGTGATCCCCGACAGCTTGGTGACGCCCTCGACGACGTGCGCGATCTCCGGGCCGAAGAGTTCCTGCACGCGCTCGATGGTGGCCCGCGTGTCCTCGACCACGTCATGGAGCAGGCCCGCCGCGATGGCCACCATGTCGAGGCGCAGATCGGCGAGGATGTCGGCGACCTCGAGCGGGTGCACGAGATACGGCTCGCCCGAGTGCCGCACCTGGCCCTTGTGCTCCATCGCCGAAAACACGTAGGCGCGGCGCAGCAACTCCACGTCGGCCTCCGGCGCGTAGGCCCGGATCTTCTCCACGAGGTCTTCGAAGCGGATCATCGTTGGCACGGACCGCGCACCCGGTGCAGTCCGGTCTACCGATCATAGGGCATGCCGCAATGCGGCCCCGGCCACGGGTCGAGAACACGGCTTGCGAACCGGCCTTGCCTGCTTGAACCGCGTCCAATATACTGGCCGGGTTTTTGGCACCGGTCGCGGCTGGCGTGGTGCGCGCCACCCGGCCTCGGGGGCCGGTGCCGTTCGTCGTCGTCGCCGCCATCTCAACGGCCTCGCCGCCATCCCGGCCGGACGCTGCCGGGCACGCAGGGGGAACTTCAATGCAGAGCAGCTCCAGGGCATTGCGACTGGCCTTGGTCATCGGTTTGTGCGGCACACTCGCCGCGTGCGGGTGGGTCGACAAGCTGAAGGCCCAGCGGGCGTTCAAGGACGCCAACGGATCCTACAAGCTGGCGGACTACAAGAAGGCGGTCGAGCACTACCAGGAGGCGATCCGGCTCAACCCCGAGCTGACGCCGGCGCTGTTCTACCTGGCCAACAGCTACGACAACCTCTACAAGCCGGCGCGTGCCGGCGAGCCCGACAACGACGCCATGCTGACCAAGGCCCTCGAGTACTACGAGGACGCCTACGAGAAGGATCCGAACCCCGACATTCGCAAGCTGGCGCTCAAGTACATGGTGGCCGCGTACGGCGCCGAGCGGCTGAACCAGCCCGAGATGGCCGAGCCGCTCATCCAGAAGATGGTGGAACTCGATCCCAAGGACGCCACGAACTACTTCGCGCTGGCCAAGCTCTACGAAGACAACGGCCAGTACGACGAGGCGGAGAAGCAGTTGCTGAAGGCCAAGGAAGTGCAGCCCAGCCTGCCCGACGTCTACATGCAGCTGGCCGGGTACTACAACCGCCAGGGCGACTTCGAGAAGACGATCGCCGCGTTGCAGGAGCGCACGACGCTCGAAGCCAACAACCCCGAGGCGTTCTACACCATCTCCACGTTCTACTGGGACAAGGCTTTCCGTGACGTCCGGCTCGACGACGCCCAGAAGACCGACTATGCAAAGCGTGGCCTCGAGGCGGCCGACAAGGCCATTTCCCTCAATCCGAATTACATGGAGGCCAT
>JBDIBB010000198.1:0-6502 GCA_039812685.1 Vicinamibacteraceae bacterium | reverse complement strand
GGCCGCGACACCAGCACTCTGGGTGTCCGCGAGCGGGCGCGCCTGATGGCCTACGTGCCCCAGGAGCACGGCCTGCCGTTCCCCTACCACGTGCGCGACGTCGTGCTGATGGGGCGCACGCCGCACGTGGGCGCATGGCGCCTGCAGCCGGGCCAGGCCCACGAGGCGATCGCCATGACGGCGCTCGAACGCCTGGGCATCGCGGATCTCGCCGGGCGCCGATACACCGAGCTGTCGGGCGGTCAGCGCCAGCTCGTGCTGATCGCGCGCGCCCTCGCGCAGGCGGCGCCCGTGATGCTGCTCGACGAGCCGACGTCCCACCTCGACTACCGCAACCAGATCGCGATCTGGCGCACGCTGCGCGCCCTGGCGGCCGGCGGCATCACGCTGGTGGTCTGCACCCACGACCCCAACCACGCGGTGTGGTTCGGCGACCGCGTCGTGGTGCTGCACGAGCATCGCGTGCTCGCAAACGGGCCGCCGTCCGCGGTGTTCATCGACGGGGCGCTCGACCGCGTGTACGAAGACCACTGCACGGTGGCGGCCCTGGACGGCACCCACGTGGTGGTCCCGCGGGGCCTGGGGGCAGGCGCCTCATGAGATCCGCCCGCCGATGCGTCGCGGCGGCCGCGCTCCTGCTCGCGTCGGCCGCCTGCCAGCCGCGCGCCGCCGTCCCGGCCTCCGCCGCCGTCCCGGCGCGGGCGACGCGGATCGTGCGCGACGGCCGTGGCGTCGATGTGCGCATCCCGCGCGAGGTGCGGCGCATCGCGACGATCAGCGACGGACTGATCGAGGCGGTCCTGCTCGCGGTTCACGCGCCGGTGGACGTGGTGGCCGTCGGGTCGACCTGCCTCACCAGGAGCTTCAAGTACAGCTTCGAGACACGAGACGGCCAGCGCTACACCTACGACGGCGGGCGGACGCCGGCCGCCGTGCTGTGGCCCGACCTTGCGAAGGCCCCGGTCGTCGCCATGTCCGGTACCGAGATCAACCTGGAGCAGCTCGCGCGGACCGCGCCCGACGTGTTCCTGATCCACGCGGGCTGCTGCACGACCAACTGGCGTGCCGGCGACCGCGAGAGGATGGCGCCCACCCTCGCGCGCCTCGAGGCCCTGGGCATCCCGACGCTCGTGCTCGCCGGCCCGCACTTCACGGGCGAACCATCGGACGAGGCCTTCGTCTCGGCGATCCGCACCATCGGCGCCGTCGTGGACCGCGAACCAGCCGCCGCGTCGCTCGCCAGCCGGTTGACCGACGAGGTGGCGTGGATCCGCGAGCGCACGGCCGGCGTCGCCGGCGACCGCCGGCCGCGGATCCTGATCTTCGGGCTGTCGCCGGCCGTCCGGCGGCAGGGCGGTGCCGGCAGCGTGGCCGGGCGGCGCACCATCGAGTCGTGGCTGCTCGAGCGCGTGGCCAACGCCCGCAACGCCTTCGAGGAGGACGTCTACAGCCGCGACGTGAACGCGGAGCACGTCCTGGCGCTCGACCCGGATGCCGTGCTGCTGCCCACGGCCGCCGGTTTCCACCCGGTGCGCGAAATCCTCGAAGGTCCGGCGTTCTCCACGTTGCGGGATCTGCCCGCCCTCCGGCGCGCGCGGGTCGCTTCCCTCCCGTGGACCCCGTGTAACTGCGACAAGCGACTGGAATATCCCCTCGACGCCCTCGTGATGGCGAAGCTGGCGTACCCGGACCGCTTCGGCGACGTGGACCTCGCGGCGCACGCCGAGGCGTTGCTCGGACGCATCTATCAGGTGGATGCGGCAACGGCAGGGCGCCTGCGACGCGCCCTGTGGATCGACGACGCGACGGCCGACTGACGCCGTCCCGACACCGGCTGGAGCATCCGGACATGGCCAGAACCTCACGTCGCGCCCTGAAGGCCGCCGCGCCCGCCGACCGGGGCCTCGAGCGCGTCAGCCTCGCGATCGAGCCGGCGCTGCTGCAGGAGTTCGACCGGCTGCTCGCCGCGCGGGCGCTCGGCAACCGGTCGGAGGCGATGCGCGATCTCATGCGCAAGCGGCTCGTGGAGGATCACGCCGCCGACGACCGCGGGCACGGCGTGGGCACGCTGACGCTGGTCTACGACCACGATCAGCGCGAGCTCTCGGATCGTCTGGTCGAGGCCGGGCACGCGCACCACGCCAACGTCCTGGCGACGATGCACGTGCACCTGGACTCGCACCTGTGCCTCGAGGTCCTGGCGCTGCAGGGGCCCGTGGCGACGCTGCGCGCCTTCGCCGATCGGGTACTCGGCCTGAAGGGCGTGCTCCACGGGCAGCTCGTGCTCAGCTCGACGGCCGTCTGGGCGGGGCGCCCCGCGCGACCGCATCGGCACCGCGCGGAGGGTGTCGCACGCGCCGGGCGGTGAGAGCGCCGGTGGTTTCCGAACCTCCGGCCGGGCGCCAGCCCGGCGGCGGGCGCGCCATCCCATCCTTTCTCTACAATGGTGGCGCCTGGCGGACGCCGTGCGGCGCCGCGGGGCGGGCTGGCATCGGGACGTCCGGCGTGTGGCCGGCGCCCCTCGCCCGTCCTGCGGCCGGCGGGTACGGCGCCGGCGTGTGCGCGTGGGGTGGTGATCGGCGCCGCCCGCGCGGCGTCGTGTCCTGATCCTGCCGATCCCTGTCCTGGCGCCCGTTCGCGGGCGAGACGTTCGAGGCGACACTCATGGCGTTCCCCCCTCCCGTCCACGAGCCCCACAAGGTGAAGACCATCCGGCCGATCGCGTTTCCGTCGATCGAGCAGCGCAAGCGCAACCTGGCGGCCGCGCACTTCAACCTGTTCGGTCTGACGCCCCGTCAGGTGGTCTTCGACATGGTGTCGTACGGCGCCGGGGCGATGACGCAGGAACAGCTCGCTGGCGAGCTCGTCGGCGACGAGGCCTACGCCGGGGCGCGCAACTTCGAGACGTTGAACGCGGCCATCACGCGCGTGCTCGGCCAGACCTGCGTCTGCCCGACCCACAACACGCTCGGGGCGGTCAAGCTGCTGCTGCGCGCCTTCGCGCGCAGCGGGCAGTCGCTGCCGAGCAACGCCCGCGGGCGCGTCGATCTCCACGCGCCGCGCGGCATCGAGATCCGCGACGCGCGCGATCGCACCGAACCGGTGTTCACCGGCAACTTCGACCTGGGGCGGCTGGCCGCGCTCATCGAGGAAAGCCGGCCGCCGTTCGTCGGCGCGCAGGCGTTTGCCGACGGCCAGCACCCGTTCAGCCTCGCCAACCTGCGGGCCGTGCGCGAGCTGTCGGATCGCCACGGCCTGCGGCTCGTGCTCGACGTCTCGCGCGTGGTCGAGAACGCCTGGTACATCCAGCGTCACGAGGCCGGCATGGCCGGGCGCACGATCGCCGAGCTCGTCCGGCTGATCGCCAAGACCGCCCACATCGTGCTGATGGACGGCGCGCAGGATCCGCGCGCCAACACCGGCGGGTTCCTCGCCACCGACAATCCGGCCGATCACGAGCACTTCATCAACGACGTCGTCGTCTTCGAAGGCCTGCACACCTACGGCGGCATGGCCGGGCGCACCATGGAGGTGCTCGCGCGCGGCTTCGACGAGATGTGCGATGAGACCACGGTGCAGTGGGCCATGCAGCAGACCGAACGCTTCAGCGCCAGGCTGCGCGACGCCGGGGTGCCGATCGAGCGCGGCTGCGACGGCGCCTACGTGAAGGCGGATGCGTTCCTGCCGCATGCCGTCCACTACCCGGCGCACGCGCTCGCCAGCGCGCTCTACCAGACGTCGGGCGTGCGCGCGCTCGTGCAGGGGCTGGTCGGGCGCGACCAGCTGCTGCCCGTGCAGATTCCGCGGCTGGCGATGACCAGCACGCAGCTCGACCAGGTGGCCGACGCGGTCATCGCGCTCTACCACCAGCGCCAGCACGTGCCCGCGCTCGAACTCGAACGCGGCGGCGAGTGGCACGACCAGCTGCGCTTCCGATCGGTGTTCGCCGACCTCGAGGCCTTCGCCTTCGACTGCGAGCCCTGGGTGATCCACACGCTGGAGCCCATCGCGCGCACCACCCGCGAGCAGCGCGAGCGCGCGATCGTCGAGGCGGGATGGAACACCTTCCTGCTGCGATCGGCCGAGGTCACGATCGACCTCCTGACCGACTCGGGCACCACGGCGATGTCCACCGATCAGTGGGCCGCCTACGACGCGGCGCTGCCGACGCCGGCCACCAGCGAGGCCTACCTCGAGTTCGCCGCCGCCGTGCGCGACGCCTACGGCTACGAATTCGTCCTGCCGACGCACCAGGGCCGGGCGGCCGAGCAGATCCTCTCCGAAGTGCTGATCCGTCCTGGCCAGATCGTGCCGGGCAATATGTACTTCACCACGACGAAGGTGCACCAGGAGCTGGCCGGCGGCGTGTTCGTCGACGTCATCGTGGACGAGGCGCACGATCCCGCCTCCGACTTCCGCTTCAAGGGCAACATCGATCTCGCCAAGCTCGACGCGGCGGTGCGCGAGCACGGCGCGTCACAGGTGGCTTACGTCTCCTTCGAGCTGTCGGTGAACATGGCCGGCGGCCAGCCGGTGTCGATGGACAACCTGCGCGAGGTGTACGCCTACTGCGGCGCGCGCGGCATCCCGGTGCTGTTCGACGCGACGCGCGCGGTGGAGAACGCCTACCTGATCCAGAAGCACGACGCGCGCTTCCGTGCGACCCGCGTGAAGGACATCCTGCGCGAGATGATGCTCTACGGCGACGGCGCCACCGTGTCGGGCAAGAAGGACTTCCTGATCAACATCGGCGGCCTGCTCACGTTCAAGGACAACGCCGAGTGGGCGCGCCAGGCCGAGGCCCGGCTGCGCATCTACGAAGGCGGCGTGCACGACGGCGGGCTTCCCGCGGCCGACCTGGCGGCCATGGCACAGGGAATCCGGGAGATGGTCGACGACCGCTACATCCGCGCGCGCGTCGAGCAGGCGGTGCGGCTGGCGGCGTGGCTCGAGGCCGAGGGCATCCCGGTGGTCGAGCCCACCGGCAGCCACGCGGTCTTCCTCGATGCGCGACGCTTCCTCCCGCACATCGACCAGGACGAGTATCCGGCGCAGCGGCTGGCCGGCGAGATCTACGTCGAGAGCGGCGTGCGCGCCATGGAGCGCGGCAACGTCTCGAAGGGGCGCGGTCCCGACGGCCACAACTGCCGGCCGGCGCTCGAACTGGTGCGCCTGACGCTGCCCCGCCGCGTCTACACCGACGATCACCTGCGCGCGGTCGCCGACGGGATCATCCGCGTCTGGCGCCGCCGGCACGACATCGGCGGCCTGCGGTTCGTCTACGAACCGAAGGAGCTGCGCTTCTTCCAGGGCCGGTTCGAGCCGCTGGCGGCCGGGTCCACGCCGTAGGCCGGGCCGGCCCGGCCATGAAGCCCCGCGACTTCACACGCCTCGGCATCCCGCCAGGACGCTGCGCCGACGCCGCCCGCCGCGCGATCCAGGCCGCGCGCAAGGCCAGGCGCGGCGGCGAGCGCGCGCTCGACGAGTTGCGCCGCGTGGCGGCCGCGCCCGCCGGCTACGTGGAGGACGGGACGTTCGGCGAGCTGGCGCGGTTGCTGGTGGATCACGCCGGGGCGCGCGGCCGCTTCACGCCGCGCGAACAGGCCGCGCCCTACCGGATCTGGGGCGAGGGCCTCGAGCCCGATGCCGTCAGGCAGTTGCACAACGCCTGCTCGCTGCCGGTGGCGGTGGCCGGCGCGCTCATGCCCGACGCCCACGTCGGCTACGGCCTGCCGATCGGCGGCGTGCTCGCCACCCGCGATGCCGTGATCCCGTACGCCGTCGGCGTCGACATCGCATGCCGCATGAAGATGACGGTGCTCGACCTGCCGTTGCGCGCGCTCGCCGACGATCAGGATCGCCTCACGAAGGCGATCGAGCGCGAGACGCGGTTCGGCGTCGGCGCCACCTTCAGGCAGCGGCGCAATCACGAGGTGATGGACGCCGACTGGAAGGTGACGCGGCTCACCGCCAGCCTCAAGGACCGCGCCTGGTCGCAGCTCGGCACCAGCGGGAGCGGCAACCACTTCGTGGAGTTCGGCCGGCTCGTCGTCAGCGACGCCGCGGCCGGCCTGCCGCCGGGCGAGTACCTCGCGCTGCTGAGCCACTCGGGCAGCCGTGGCACCGGCGCGCAGGTGGCGCAGTTCTACAGCCGCGTCGCGCGCGAGGCGCACCCGGAGCTGCCGCGCGAGCTCGCGCACCTGGCGTGGCTCGACCTCCGATCGGAGCCGGGACAGGAATACTGGGCCGCGATGGAGCTGATGGGCCGCTACGCCGCCGCCAACCACGCGTTGATCCACGCCCACATGGCGCGGGCGCTGGGCGTCGACGTGCGGCTCGACCTCGAGAACCATCACAACTACGCGTGGCGCGAACGCCACCGGCTGCCCGATGGCAGCGAGGCCGAGGTCATCGTGCACCGCAAGGGCGCCACGCCAGCCGGCGCGGGCGTGCTCGGCATCATCCCTGGCTCGATGGTGGCGCCAGGCTACATCGTCCGGGG
>JBDIBB010000197.1:0-6526 GCA_039812685.1 Vicinamibacteraceae bacterium | reverse complement strand
AGCCCTCCTCCCACGTCCTGATCCCGCCGGCATGGCGGCATAGGTGAGGTTTCTGAGCGATCTCGGCCGTCCCCCCGGGGGCGACGATCGGCTGCTCAGGCCACAGTCACTTGGTTTCGCAGGAATTGAGGGGAGCCGATGCAGGTTCCCGGCATACGTCGTTTCATCGGCGCGCAGAGGCCCGCCGGAGCCGGTACGCCGTCGATCGCAGACGGCCAGCGCCGGGCGTGGCGCCGCTTCGTGGGTGCGCTCGTGCTGGCGTGGGTCGCGCTGGTGGCGATCGTGCTGTACATCCAGCCGGTCAACAGGGCCGTCGACTACCTGACGCTGCGGCACCTGCAGACGCCCACTTTCGAACCCGCGCCGCCCGCCCAGCCCGTCGGCACCACGCTGGCGCACGTGTGGACCGACCTCCGGTCGCAGGCCGGCATCCGGTTCCTCCACGACCTGCTGCCCACCCAGGGCGGCGTGCTGTGGATTGCCGTGCTCGTCGCGCTGGTGGTCGCCTTCGATTTCCAGGACATCCGCAACCCACGGAACCTCGAGCTGGCGTCGCTGCTGGTGGTGGGGTTCCTGATGTTCGACATCCTGCGTTTCTTCGACCTGCTGACTGACCCCACCTACTTCCAGGTCATGGACTGGGTGTTCACCGGCATCGTGGCGGCGAGCCTGTGGCTGGCCGCCCGTGCCGCGTGGCGTCTGCGTCATCCCTACCGCACGCCCTGGACGCCCAACCTGCCGGCCCGCGCGCTCGTGGTGCTGACGATCGTCCTGCTGTCGCTCAACGCGATGATCACGGTCGTGCGCGAGCCCGACGATGCCGGGTTCTACACCAGCCTGGGCGGACAGCGGCTGCGCGAGCGCGGGATGTTCTCCTACGGCGATCCCATGCTGACCGGGTCACCCGCGGCGGCCTACGGCCCCGTGCTGTTCCTCGCGCACGTGCCGTTTCAACTCCTGTTCGATCCGCATCCGGCCAACCCGCCGAAGCCGCCGGACCCGGTGCGCAGCGGGCTGTTCTACCGCCTGCCGCCGTTGCAGGCCTCACAGCTTGCCACGCTGGCGTTTCACCTGATGGGCGTGACGGCGCTGGTGCTGGCCGTGCGGCGGCTGGCCGGCGCGCGGGTGGCCTGGGGCGTGGCCGCCCTCTACTGCGGCAGCGCCTACGTGCTGGGGGTTGGCGGAGCGAGAGAGTCGATCGGCGGCCTCACGTTCATCTCCCACACCGCCGCGCCGGCGCTGACGCTGGCCGCCTTTGCCTGTCTCGCGTCGCCACTGGCGGCGGGAGCGCTCCTCGCCCTGGGCGTCGCCACGGTCTTCTACCCGCTGTTCTTCGTGCCCGCATGGCTCGGCTACTTCTCACGCGACCGATCCACGGCGCTGCGGTTCCTGGGCGGCATCGCACTGGCGGCGATCGTCGTCGGCGGCCCGGTGCTCGCCCGATCGCGCGCCATCGACGGCCACAGCCTCATCGGCACCGTCGTCCGCGAGACGCTCGGACACCACCAGAGTTCGGAAGCCTACGGCACGACGCCGTTTGGCTTCTGGGGCCAGCGCGAGGGCGTGCGCGGCTGGCTGCAGCGCGAGCTGGTTCACGGGCAGGCCGTCACCACGCCCATGTTCCTGCTGGTCGCCGGACTGGCGATCCTGGCGTTCTTCCCGGCACGGCGCGCAACCCCGCAGCAACTGGCACTGCTCAGCGCGGCGCTCGCCGTGCTCGTCGACGTCTGGAAGATCCTCGGCACCGGGGTCTACGTCACGTGGTACTACCCGCTGCTGCTCATCGGGTTCTTCGCCTACGGCGACCAGGCGCGGGAAGAGCCGGTCACGCCGGGCGACGCCGCGACGCGGTTGGAGCGACACCATGCGTGATCGCGAGTTCCAGCGAACCTTCGCGCCGGCGCTGGCCGGTGCCGGCGTCACGCTGGCCGGCGCGTCAACGGATCGCGACGCGGCCGCCGGCGAGTCGCGCTTCCTGCGGGCCCTGGTCCCGGCCCTGATCGCCACCAGCGTCGCGGTGGCCGACGTCACGATGGAACCGGCGGTGCTCGACGCCGCGTGGCAGTTCCTTGCGGCGCAGGTGGCAGCCTTGCCCTGGCCGCTGCGGTTCGGGTTGTCCGCCGGCCTGCTGTTGTTCCGCCTGGACGTGTGGGCGCACCACCTGACCAGCTTCTGCGCGCTGGCGCCATCGCAGCGCGTCGACGCGGTCCAGCGCTGGATGGAGAGCCCGATCGCGCCGTTGCGTCTGGTCTTCGGTCCGTTGCGGAGCCTCGCGGTGCTCGCCTGCTACGAGGCGCGAGAGGGCGTGAGGCTCGAGCAACCGCCGGCGGCCCCGGCCGGCTCTCCCGGGCTGCGGGCGGCCGGCGACACCCGGGCGTCCACCCCGCGCGCGACGTCGCCCGCCCGTGCATCCAGCGGGTTCCGACGGGAGCGTGCGGGAGCCCTCGTCGTCGGCTCCGGTGCCGGCGGCGCCGTGACGGCCCTCGAACTCGCGCTGCACGGCCACGACGTGCTGATGCTCGAGGAAGGTGAGGATCCCGGCGAGCCGCTGTCCGACGCTGGCGCCACCGGCACGATGGCCAGGCTCTACCGCCACAGGGGGATGACCCCGATCCTCGGTCACGTGCCGATTGCCTACGTCGAGGGCCGCTGCGTTGGCGGCAGCACCGAGATCAACAGCGGGTTCTGGCATCGGCCGCCGCTCGAGTCGGTGCTGCGCTGGCGGGCGCAATACGACCTGGCGTGCGCCGGCCCGGAAGATCTCAGGCCGCACTGGGAATGGGCCGAACGCCTGCTCGGCGTCGGCCTGGCCGAGGACGGCTGGCCCCGCAGCTCAGAGGTCTTCGCGCGCGGCGCGCAGGCGATGGACTGGGCCGTGAGCGAAGTGCCGCGCACGGCGGCGCGCGCACGCACGGGGAGACCGGGGCCGGACGCGTCGCGCCAGCCAGGCCCGGGCATGACCCGCAGCCTCATTCCGCGCGCGATCGAGGCGGGCGTCCGCCTCATGCCACGGTGCCGCGTCGAACACCTCGAGACACGCGGCGCGCGCGTCACCGCCGCCATCGTCCGGCATCGCCGTGCCGACGGCACGACCGAACGGATTCGCGTGGAACCCGACCATCTCTTCGTGTGCGCCGGCGCCACGGAAACACCCGCGCTCCTGCGACGGTCGGGGGTGACCGCCAACGTCGGCAACTCACTGCGAATCCATCCCATGCTGAAGGTGGCGGCGCTGTTCGCTGATGAGGTTGGCTCGGGGCCCGCGACGATCCCGCTACTGCAGGTGAAGGAGTTCTGGCCGGAGATCGTGCTCGGCGGCGCCTTCTTCAGCCCGGGCCACCTGGCGGTGGTGCTCGCCGAGAACTGGCGCGAGAACCGCGAGAAGATGGACAGCCTGAGTCGTATGGCCTGCTACTACGTCGGCGTTCGCGGCACCGGGTGCGGCCAGGTCCGGCCCTCCCGCCTCGAGCCCGATCGCGCCGTCATCCGGTACGAACTGTCGGGCGAGGACATGTGGAACCTGAGCCGGGGCCTCGCGCGCCTGGCCATGCTCCTGCTCGAAGGCGGCGCGCTCGAGGTGCTGCCCGCCGTGCGGGGACTGCGGAGCATCCGCAACGAGGTGGACGCCGTCCGCTGGCTCGACGACCGCCTCGACGGCCGGGCCTGCAGCCTCAACACGGTGCACGCGTTTTCCACGTGCCCGATCGGCGAACGCCGCGATCGCTGCGCCGCGAACTCCTTCGGCAGGCTGAACGGGATGGAGAACCTCTACGTGAACGACGCGAGCATGATCCCCGACAGCCCGGGCGTGAACCCGCAGGGCACCATCATGACCTTCGCGCGCCGCAACGTGCTGCACTTCTGCGATGAGCACCCCGCCTGAACTGCGTCCCCGCGCCCTGACGCTCGTCACCGGCGGCTCCGGATGGCTTGGCGCACGGCTGGTCGAGGCCCTCGCGCGAGGTCTGCCCGACGTGCCGGCGCTCGCCAGGCCCGTTTCGCCGGTCGAGATCCGGTGCCTGGTTCGCGATCCGGCGGAAGCGTCGGCGTTCCCCGGCCTCACCGGGATCACCTGCGTGCCGGGGGATCTCACCGTCTCCGGCTCGCTGGACGCGTTCTTCGAAGGCGCGCAGGGCGCCACGCTCTTCCACTGCGCGGGCGTGATTCACCCGCGGCGCGCCGCCGATTTCGAGGCCATCAATGCGGCGGGCACGCGCCGTGTGGTGGAGGCCGCGGCGGCGGCCGGCGTGCGGCGCCTCGTCCACGTGTCGTCGAACTCGCCCTTCGGCGCCAACCCGCGTCGCGATCACCTCTTCGACGAGGCCGCGCCCTACAACCCCTACATGGGCTACGGGCGCAGCAAGATGGCCGCCGAGCAGGCGGTGTGGGCCGCGGGCGAGGCCGGCCGCCTCGAGACCGTGATCGTGCGGGCGCCCTGGTTCTACGGCCCCGGACAACCCGACCGGCAGACGCAGTTCTTCTCGATGATCCGCAAGGGGGGCTTCCCGCTGATGGGCGACGGGGGGAATCGGCGCTCGATGGCCTACGTCGACAACCTGTGCCACGGCCTCCTGCTGGCCGCCGCTTCCCCGCAGGCGCGCGGCCAGGCGTTCTGGATCGCCGACGAGCGTCCGTACTCGATGAACGAGATCGTCGACACGGTGGAGCGCGTCATGGAGCGGGACTTCGGCCTGGCCGTGTCCCACAAGCGCCTCCGGGTGCCGTCGCTGGTGGCCGACCTCGCGCGGGTGGCCGATCGCCTCGTCCAGGGCGTGGGCCTCTACGAACAGCGGGTGCACGTCCTGTCGGAGATGAACCTCACGATTGCCTGCTCGATCGACAAGGCGCGCCGCGAACTGGGCTACCGCCCGGCCATCGATCTCGAAGAGGGCATGCGCCGCAGCCTGGCGTGGACGCTCGCGCGCGGACTCACCGTATGAGCGCGCCGGAGGAACGACCCGTGGCGCCGGCAGTCGGCCGCCCGCGACGCCCGGTGCTGGTCACCGGCGGCGCGGGCTATTTCGGCAGCGTGCTGGTCGGACGGCTGCTCGAGGCGGGCCACGCGGTGCGCGTGCTCGATGTCAACCGGCCGGACCCGGTGCCGCCGGGCGTGGAGGTCGTGCAGGCCGACGTGCGCCACGCGCCGGCCGTGCGCGCGGCCTGCGAGGGCGTGGACGCCGTGCACCACAACGTCGCGCTCGTGCCGCTGGCCCGCGACCGGGTCGGGTTCTGGTCGGTCAACGAGGGCGGCACGCGCGCGGTGATGGAGGCCGCCCTCGCGGCCGGCGTGCGCAAGGTGGTGCACATGTCGTCGAGCGCCGTCTACGGCGCGCCCGACCGCAACCCCGTCGACGAGTCGACGCCCGCCAGGCCCGGCGAGGACTACGGCCGGGCGAAGCTGGCGGCCGAGGGCGTGTGCCGCGAGTTCCGCGCGCGCGGCCTCGACGTCACCATCATCCGCCCGCGCACGATCCTGGGTCACGGGCGGCTCGGCATCATGCAGATCCTCTTCGACTGGATCCAGCGTGGCGCCGCGGTGCCGGTGCTCGGCGGCGGGCGCAACGTCTACCAGTTCGTGCACGCCGACGATCTCGCCGACGCGTGCCTGGCCGCGGCCGAACGCCCGGGCGCGGCCGAGTACAACATCGGCGCCGCCTCGTTCGGCACGATGTACCAGACCCTGGACGGGCTGGTGCGGCACGCGGCAACGGGCAGCCGCATCGTCTCGCTGCCCATGTGGCCCGCGGAAATCGGCATGCGCGCGGCGGCGCGGCTGGGTCTCTCGCCGCTGGGGCCGTACCACGCGCTGATGTACGGCCGATCGCTCTGGTTCGACATCGGCCGGGCACGCGCCGAACTCGGGTTCGCCCCGCGCCACTCGAACCTCGCCACGCTGTGCGATTCCTACGATTGGTACGTCGCCCACCGCGCGCAGGTCCTGGCCCGCCGTGGCGCGTCGCCCCACTCGATGGCGCTCGAGCCGCGCGCCCTTCGCCTCCTGCCGGCCCTGCTCGCCTGGCTGCCGGCGGCCCGGAGCTGACAGGATGCCGCTGCCCCACGCCATCGTGCTGTTCGACATCGTCGTTTGCGGTGTCCTCGCACTCGACTTCGTCCTGATCCGGCGCGCCGACACCAGGGTCGTGGCACGTTGGGCCGCGGCGCTGCTGGCCGTGGCGCTGGTCGCGCTGGTCTTCGTCGCGGATCGGCCGGTGGAGGCTGCCGCGATCGGCGCGACCGTCGTCGTCACGGCGCTCATCGGCTACGCGAACGCCCTGGCGTTCCTCAAGCGCGGCATCACCTTCTCCGTGATTCTCAACCACTCTCGGCCGCAGCCGGCGCGGCACCCCGACCGCGACTTCATCGGCATCGAGGGCCGGCTGCAGGAGATGCAGGACAACGGCTGGATCGCCGGCGCGGGCGATGCCTGGACGCTCACCGCGAGCGGCCACCGGGTGGTGCGCATGCGGCGATGGCTGCTGCGCCTGCTGCGCACGGAGGCGGTCGGATGATCGCCGCCGGCATCGCC
>JBDIBB010000196.1:0-6632 GCA_039812685.1 Vicinamibacteraceae bacterium | reverse complement strand
CTCCAGCGGTATTCCTCGTATCCGCCCGGGTAGACGATGGCCTCGCCGCCGCCGATGTCGATGATCTTCGTCGCCAGCCTGTCGATGAAGTAGCGATCGTGGCTCACGAGGATGAGCGTCCCGCCGAAGTCCTCGAGCGCGTCGAGCAGCACGTCCTTGGAGTCGAGGTCGAGGTGGTTCGTCGGCTCGTCGAGCATCAGCGTGTTCGACGGGCGCAGCAGCATCCGCGCCACGGCCAGGCGCGTGCGCTCGCCGCCCGACAGCACCCCCGCCTTCTTGTAGACGTCGTCGCCGTGGAAGAGGAAGCCGCCGAGGATGGTGCGGATGCGCGGCACCATGTGCAGTGGCGACCCGTCGGCGAGCGTCTCGTAGACGGTGAGCGCCGGATCGAGGCGCGAGGCCTCGTCCTGCGCGAAGTACTGGAGCACCACCTCGTGGCCCGATTCGCGGGTGCCGCGATCGGGCGCCTCGGCGCCCGAGAGCATGCGCATCAGCGTCGACTTGCCCACGCCGTTGGGGCCGATCAGCGCGATGCGATCTCCGCGTTCGACGTGCAGCGACAGGTCGAGGAAGATCACCTTCGGGCCGTAGGCCTTGCGCACGTGGCGCAGCTCGAGCACCGTGCGGCCGCTGCGCGGGGCGGACGGGAAGCTGAAGCGCACGCGCTCGCGCGCCGGGGGCACCTCGATGGGCACCATCTTCTCGAGCAGCTTCATCCGGCTCTGCACCTGCGCGGCCTTCGTCGCCTTGTAGCGGAACCGGTCGATGAAGAGCCTGACCCGGGCGATTTCCTCGTCCTGCTCCTTCTTCATCTGTCGCAGGCGGTCGAGGCGTGCCTGGCTCTCGCGCAGGTAATCGCTGTAGTTGCCGGCGTACTCGGTGAGGGTCTTCAGGTTGATCTCGACGATGCGCGTGGTGACGGCGTCGAGGAAGTAGCGGTCGTGGCTGACGAGGATCACCGCGGCCTGGAGCTCGCGCAGGTACTCCTCCAGCCAGTTGCGCGCGTCGAGATCGAGGTGGTTCGTCGGCTCGTCGAGCAGCAGCAGCCCGTGGCCGCCGAGCAGCAGTTTCGCGAGCGCGATGCGCATCTGCCAGCCGCCGGAGAACGTCTCGGTCAGCTGCTCGAAATCCGGCTCCGAGAAGCCGAGGCCGCGCAGCACCGTGGCCACCTTCAGGTCGATGGCGTAGCCGTCGTTCCGCCGGAACTCGTCCTGCAGTTCGGCATAGCGCACCAGCATGCGCTCGTGCTCGTCGTGGCTGGCCGAGTCCTCGCCCAGCCGCTCCTCCAGTTCGTGGAGTTCCTGTTTCGTCGCGAGGAGAGTGCCGAAGGCGCTGCGCGCCTCCTCGATCAGCGTCCGGCCCGAGTGATCGAGGCCATCCTGAGGGAGGTATCCGATGGTCAGCCCCTGCGGCTTGACGACGCTGCCGGCGTCCACCTCCTCGAGGCCCGCCAGCATCCGCAGCAGCGTGGTCTTGCCGGCGCCATTGGGCCCGCACAGCCCGACGCGATCGCGCATGCCGAGCTGCCAGGTGACGTTGTCGAGGATGACGCGATCGCCGAAGGCCTTCGAGAGCTGAGCGAGCTGGATCATGGGCTGGCGGCCGGCCCGCCAGGGGACCGGCAAACCTGACATGGTACCACGCGCAACCGGGGGCCCGACGTGGCGCGGCCGGCCGATTCCGTCGCAGGCTGGCGGCCGGCCGCGAGACCGGTCGATTCGTCTAAGCTGAAGTCACGGGGGGCATCGCTCCCCGGGGAGAGGCGCACCAGGACCGGATGTCGACGCCCGACGAGGAACTCGTCGCCAGGAGCATGGGAGGCGACGTGGAGAGCTTCAACCAGCTCGTCATTCGCTGGGAGCGGCCGATCTTTGCCCTCGCCTACCGTGTCATCGGGCGTGAGGAAGACGCACGCGACGTGGTGCAGGAGACGTTCCTGCGCGCGTTCCGGTCGATCGGCGGCTTCAGGGGGCAGGCGAAGTTCTCGTCCTGGATCTACCGCATCGCCCTGAACCTCTGTCGCGACTGGATTCGCAAGCAGAAGCGCACCCCCGTCCTGCAGGCGCCCGAGGGCGTGGACGTGATCGAGCTGGCCGCCGACACCGGACCGACCGAGCCGATCGAGGATCTGGTGGCGCGCAACGCGATGAGCGCCGTGGTTGCGCGCGTGATGGAGACGCTGCCCGACGAGCAGCGCACCGCCATCATCCTCAAGGAATACCAGGGGCTCACCTTCCAGGAGATCGCCGATCTCCAGGGGTGTCCCCTCAGCACGGTGAAGACGCGGCTCTACCAGGGCCTGATGGTCGTGCGCCGCGAACTGGAGAAGCAGGGGATCCCCGTGCGGCCGGCCACCCGGACCACCGGGTGGCCCGCCTCCGGCGGGGAACGACGGAAACCGTCATGAACGAAGATCGATCCTGTCCATCGAAGGAAGCGCTGGTCTCCGCGCTCTACGGCGAGGCCTCCCTCGACCAGCGGCACGATCTCGACCGGCACCTCGACGCGTGCGCGGCGTGCCGTGACGAGTACGAGTCGATGGCCTCGGTGCGGCTGGCCCTGCAGGAGTGGAGCGCGCCGGTGCTGCCGGTGCACTTCCGCCTCGTGGCCGAGCCGGATCCGGTCGCCGGGCCGGGCGCCGCGATCCTGGCCGGGCCCACGCGGTGGTGGCAGGCGCGCCGCGTGATGGCTGCCGGCCTGGCCGCCGCCGCCGTGCTCGTGCTCGGTGCATCGGCGGGGCTGGCGAATCTCGACGTCACGATCGGCGCGCAGGGGCTCACCGTACGCACCGGGCGCGCGCGAGAGGCCGGGCGCGCGGTTCCGGCGACCGGCGCAGAGCCGGCCGCGGCCGGGCAGGATCCGATCGGTTTGGCCGGGCCGGCGGCGCAGGCCGGGGCGAGTCCGGCGGACTGGCGGGCGGAGTTCGCCGCCCTCGAACGGCGCCTGCGCGACGAGATGGACGACCGCGTGGCATCCTCGGCGGCTGGTCCGACGGCGCAACTGGCCTCGACGCGCGCCGCCGGCCAGGATCTGCTGCGACAGGTGCAGGCGCTGATCGATGCCGCCGAGTTGCGGCAGCAGCGCAACCTCGCGCAGCGGGTCACCGAGCTGGCGCGTGAGTTCGACGTCCAGCGCAGGACGGATCTCGTGACCATCCAGCAGGGGCTGGGTCAGCTCGAGGGCCGCACGCAGGCCGAGGCTGCCCGCACGCGCGAGCTGATGAACCTCATGGTGCGCACGTCGGGCGGCACGCTGCCGCGCTGATTGGACCGAGGACTGATGACGCGGGTGTCGCGACGTTCGACGAGCGGCGCGGCGTGAGGATTCAGACACATGTCGAGCAAGGCCGTACTCGTGATGGCGGTTCTGGTGGTGGTGCCAGCGGCGGGCAGGGCCCAGGATCCGGCGCCGCCCGCCGCCCAGGCGGTCGCGTCGCAGCCCTCGCCCCGGGCGTCGTCGAGTGATGCCGCCCTCCGGTCGCGCTACCTGCTGCGAAACATGGAAGACGTGCTGGAGAACGCCGTGCAGCACGGTATCCGCACGGTGGCGGCCCAGATGCGCCTCGTGTCGCCCGACGTGATCTTCTTCGGCGCGCCGTCGCGCGCCCGCGGGTTCCGCCTCGACGGCTACGGCGTGTTCTTCGGCGTCGACGTGCCAACGCTCCGTCCCAGCGTCACCTGGAGCGTGCGACAGCTCGCGCAGGCCGCGCCGGAGGTGTCGCGCGCGATTCAGTCGCTGCGCCGCGCGGTGGCTTCCACCGACGATGCGGGGACCAGGCGCGAAGCCGAGCAGGCGCTGCGCCTGGTGGAGCTGCAGGTCGGACCGCTCGATCAGCCGGCGGCCGCTGCCCCGTCCGGCGACGCGACGCGCCCCGCGCCCCCGATCGCGCGTGATCCCGCCGAGGCCTACGAGCGTGAGGTGATGCGCGCGCTCACCGAGGCGGTGCTCGATTACGGCCCCACGCTGGCGCTGGGCCCCGACGACTGGCTGGGCGTGGCCGCCGCCGCCAACGACGCGGGCCTCGGCGAGAGCCCGGATTCGGTGACGGTGTTCATCAGGATCCGCGGACGCGACCTGGAGGCGCTGCGCACCGGCGCCATCACGCGCGACGAGGCACGGCAGCGGATCGTGCGGACGGAGTTCTGATGAGGCGCGTGCCGCCACCGGGCACGCCGGGCACGCCGGGCACGGCCGCAGGCACGCCACGAGCCGGCCGTTGGCCCTGCAACGCTGATAGAATCGCGCGATGATGCGTGTTCTCCGCCCCGCTTTCGCCCTCGTGCTGCTCGCGGCCATCGCGAGCAGCTGCGGCCCGCGCGTCGACGCCCGGCAGGCGCTGCAGGTCACCGATGTCTCCACCGGCTGGTTCGATGCCGGCATCGTGCAGGGGAAGAACAAGCTGGTGCCGCGCGTCTCCTTCCGTGTGAAGAACGTTTCGTCTCAAACGGTCGCCTCCATCCAGTTCAATGCCGTCTTCCGCGTGGTGGGCGACGTGCAGGAGCTGGGGTCGATGCTGGTGCGGGGCATCGGGCCCGAGGGGCTTGCCGCCGGACAGAGCACCGAGGTCTACGCGTTGCAGTCGGCGCTGGGCTACACGGCCGACCCGCCGCAGACGCGGCTGCAGATGCTGCAGCACGAGCAGTTCCAGGACGCCAAGGTGGAGATCTTCGCCAAGTCCGGCTCGAGCCAGTGGGTGAAGCTCGCCGACTGCAAGATCGATCGCCAGCTCCTCACCAAGTAACGACGTGGCATCCCCGCCCGCCACGCTGGAACGCCGGCTCGGTCCCGGCGACGCCGCCGCCATCGTCGTCTCGAACGTCATCGGTGGCGGCATCTTCTTCGTCCCGCCCATCGTCGCCGCGCTGGTGCCCAACCCCCTCGGGATGCTGGGCGTGTGGCTGGCCGGGGGGCTGCTGGCGCTGGCCGGCGCCATGGCCTACGCCGAACTGGCGGCGTTGCGGCCACGCGCGGGCTCCGAGTACGTGTACCTGCGAGAGGCCTACGGGCCGCTGGCCGCCTTCCTGACCGGCTGGACGTCGTTCGTCGCCGGCTTCTCCGGCGCCATCGCCGCCAGCGCGGTCGGCCTGGCCGACTACCTCGGGCGCTTCATCCCGGCCGCGGCCGACGCCACCCCGCTCCTCACGCTGCCGCTCGTCGGCTCGGCTGTCACGCCGAAGTCGCTGGTGGCGCTCACCGTGATCGGCGCGCTGTCGTGGGTGCACATCCGGGGCCTCGGACCCGGACGGCTGGTGCAGAACACGCTGGCGATCCTCAAGACGCTGGGGCTGGTGGTGTTCGTGGCGCTCGGCTTCACGGTGGGGCGGGGCGAGCCGGCCAATGTCGTGGCGGCGGCCGACCCGGTGGCGCCGGCCGGCTTCCTGATGGCGCTCATCCTCGTCATGTTCACCTACTCGGGCTGGAACGCGGCGACCTACGTGGCCGAGGAGATCCGCGATCCCGGCCGCAACGTGCCGCGGGCCCTTGCGCTGGGAACCGGACTGGTCATCCTGGTCTACCTCGCGCTGAACACGCTCTACCTCTACGCGTTTCCGGTGGGCGAACTCGCGACGGTGCAGGGCGGACTCATCGATCGGGCGTCGGAGCGGCTGTTCACCTTCGGGATGGCGGATGCCGTCGCCATCTTCACCATCGTCAGCATCGCGGCGAGCATCAGCGCCATGATCTTCGCCGGGCCGCGCGTCTACTTCGCGATGGCGCGCGATGGGCTCTTCCTGGCGCCGGCCGCGCGGGTGCACCCGCGGTTCCACACGCCGGCGCTCTCGATCGTGGCGCAGGGGATCTGGAGCGGCGTGCTGGTGCTGTCGGGCACCCTGTCGCAACTGGTGAGCTACACGGGGTTCGCCGTCGTGCTCTTCTCGGGCATCGCCGTCGCCGGCCTGTTCGTGCTGCGGCGGCGGTATCCGGACGAGCCGCGCCCCTATCGCGCGTGGGGGTATCCGCTGTCGCCGGCGGTGTTCGTGGCGGCCGCGGCCGCGATGCTGGCCAACGAGGTCTGGAGCCGGCCCGCGCCCGCGCTCACCGGGCTCGCGGTGATTCTCGCCGGCGTGCCGGTCTACCTGTGGTTCGACCGGCGGGGGCGGGCGCGGGCCGGATCGTGAGCCGTGCGTCCGGTCGTCATGGTGGAGGCTGACGCCAGCGTCAGCCCCAACCTCGACACGCGCGAGGCAGTCGGGCTGCTGTCACGCGGTCTTCTTCACATGCAGCAGGTGGACCCGCCGTGAGCCGGCGCGGCGTTGCGCGTCCGCAGCAGCGCCCACAACGTCCACAGGGCCAGCGAGCCGTCGGTGACGACAAACAGTAGAAACGCGTCGGGCGATTGTCGGGTGAAGTGGTCCACGACGAAGATGGCGGCGCCCGCGCCCTTCAGCAGCGGGCCCATCAGCCACAGGTACGCCCGCCAGCGGCCAGGATCGCGCCACGGCAGCGAGTAGCCCAGCCCGATGCAGACGAGAAACAGGCCGTTCGTGTCGCCGAACACGGCCGGCTGCGGGGGCGGCACGCCGAAGAGGGCCGCCATCGGGCCCGCGGCGGCCAGCAGGCCCAGGCCGAGCAGGATGTCGTAGACGCCGGAGACGAGAGCGACGAGGCGGAGAGACGACAATGGCGGGGGG
>JBDIBB010000195.1:0-6674 GCA_039812685.1 Vicinamibacteraceae bacterium | reverse complement strand
CACCGCTGCCGGCTGGCGTGCGCGTGCCCGACGGGACGGCGCCGCAGCCGGTGGTGGCCCCCGGATCGTCGCCACTGCCGGGCACGACCACGCTGCCGCCGCCGGCGCCGACGCAGGCCGCGCCCGCACTGGCACAACCAGCGCCGGTGGCCGAAGAGACGCCGGCCGTACCGGCGCAGCCGGCGCCGGCCCCGTCAGGCACGCCGGCCACGACGCCGCCCGTGCCAGGGAGCACGCTGCCCGCGACGGCGGCGCAGATCGTGGTCACGGCCCCGGGCAGCGAGTTCCGCGTGGGAGGCGGGCCGTACACGGTGCCGATCTCGATCGCCAACGCCTCGCGGGTGTCCACGATCAGCCTCACGCTGACGTTCAACCCCGCGGTGCTTCGCGTGCGGACGATCCAGGAGGGGAGCTTCCTGAGGCAGGGCGGCATCGCCGTGACGTTCACGCAGCAGGTGGATGCCGCGGCCGGCCGCGTCGACATCACGATGACCAGGCCGGGCGACCAGACCGGGGCCGCGGGCGCCGGCCTGCTGGCGGCCGTGCTGTTCGAACCGCTGGCGGCGGGGGCTGCGCCTCTCGGCCTGTCGGGCGTGGCCACCACGCCCCAGGGCGCTGCCGTGCCGCTGGCCTTCACCCCCGTGACGGTGACCGTGCGCTGAAGGAGCGCGCCACGCGATGAGCGGCTTGCGTGAGACGCGTGCGCGGCCCGGGCTGCCGGCCGGCTACACGTTCGTCGAACTGCTGGTCGTCTCCGTCATCCTGCTCATTCTCGCCTCAGCCGCGCTGCCGCTGACCCGTGTCACGGTCCAGCGCCAGAAGGAAACCGAATTGCGGCGATGCCTGCGCGAGATGCGGACAGCCATCGACAAGTACAAGGATGCCGTCGACTTCGGCCAGATCGGATCGCTCGACGTCCGCGCCGGCAGCGAAGGCTATCCACCCAGCCTGGAGGTGCTCGTCGAGGGTGTCTCGGCCGCCAACGACGCGTCGGGCCGCAAGCTGAAGTTCCTCCGACGGATCCCGATCGATCCGATGACCGGCGAGGCCGAGTGGGGGATGCGCTCCTACCAGGATCGGCCGGACTCCACGAGCTGGGGCGGGCAGAACGTCTACGATGTCTACAGCAAGAGCGATGGAACGGCGCTTGACGGGACCAGGTACCGTGACTGGTGAGGTGAGGCGGATGCCGCGTCGTGCCGCCCGCGTCCTGGCCAGTTCCCGCCGGGACGGCTGGACGCTGGTCGAACTGATGGTCGTCGTGTCGCTCATCGTCGTGCTGGCCGGCATGGCGATGGCCAACTACCGCAACTCGGTGCGCGTGGCGCAGGAAGCCGTGCTCCGCGAGAACCTCTTCCGCATGCGCGACGCGATCGACCAGTACTACGCCGACAAGACCAGGTATCCGCCGACGCTGGACGCGCTCGTCAGCGACGGGTACCTTCGCCGAATCCCCGAGGATCCGATGACGCGATCGACCGACACCTGGCAGGTGGTGAACGCCGAGCCGGACCCGGCCAACCCCGCCGCCGAGGTGGGGGTCTTCGACGTCAAGAGCGGATCCACGGATCAGTCGCTGGCCGGCACCCCTTACAGCGACTGGTAGCCGCGCCGGCCCGTCGCCGGGCGACCCTCCGCGGTCGCGCGCGATCGCCGGCGGGACACGCGAACCCGGCCGCGGCTCCCGGCAGCGCGCGGCCCGGCCATTGCCGTGCATCGCGGGCCCCGGCGAGCAGGATTCCTGGCGCAGGCGCGGCCGCGCGTCGTTACGGTGTCACCCTGATGCCGGCCTCGGCCGACGCCTGCTGGCCGTCGACGAACCGCACCGTCACCCGGATGTTGTAGTTGCCGGCCACGCCGTAGGCGTGCGTCGCCTGCAGCGAGTTCACGCGCTTCACGTTGCCATCGCCGAAGTTGAATTCGACCGAGTCGACGCCGATGTTGTTGACGTTCTGCGTCACCGAGACCGTGGCGGTGAAGATGCCGTTGACGGCGATCGTGGCGGGCACGGTCAGCGACACCAGTGGCCGGCCTGCCGCGACGACGGTGACCTGCGTCGAGGTGGAGGTGCGCGAGCCGGCGGAGTCGATTGCCGTCGCCGTGACGGTGAACGTACCCGCCGCCCGGTAGACGTGCGACACGGCGACGCCGCCCGTCGGCGTGCCCAGGCTGACCTGACTGCCGTCGCCGAAGTCCACCGTGACCTCACGCAGCGGCGTGGCGCTGGCGCCGGCGGTCACGTTCACGGTGAACGTGGCGGCGTTGCCCACCGTCGGCGATTGCGACGGGGCGGTGAGCGTCAGGTTGATCGGCGCGTTCACGTCGACCGACACCTGCGCCTGCTGGTTGCCGGCGGTCGCCGTCACCTGTGTCTGCCGGTTCGCCGTGAGCGTGGTGCGCGCCTCACCGTTGCCATCGGTGAGCACCGTGCCGCTGAGCAGCGTCCCGGAGCTGGCCGTGAAGGTGACCGGCACGCCCGGCAGGCGATTGCCGTTCTCGTCGGTGACCGTGGCGGTGATCGTCACCGTGCCGCCACCGGCGGGTATCGAGCCCGGCGACACGTTCAGGACGATGCGTGATGCGGCCGCGCCGCCGACCGAGATCTGGAGCGCGTCGGACTGGGCCGAGCCCGAGAACGCGGTGATGCTGGCCTTCCCCGAGGCGTCGCCGGCGATGAACCGGACGGTCGCCCGCCCGTTGTTGGTGCGCACTTCCCGCGGCTCGATCGAACCCAGGGTGCTCGTGAAGGTGACCAGCGTCCCGTTCTGCACCGCAGTGCCAGCCTGCTCCACCACCCGGGCCGTGACCTCGGTGGTCCCGTTCAGGGCCACGACCGTGGCGCTGCTGTACAGCGTGATCGTCGATTGTGTCGGGGCGGTCAGCGCCACCTTGTCGCACGCGGTCAGGGAGAGGGCGAGTCCCACCGAGAGGACGAGCCACTGGAGGCGGGCCGCGCGCGAGGACGGTGCTACCATGGGTGCGACACCGGATGATATAGACGTGGTGGGAGAAGTTCAAGGAGGCTCGCGCCAATCAGACGCCGGCTACGCCATGGCGGCCTTGCTGGTGGCCATCGCCGTGATGGGCGTGCTGATGGGCGCGGCGATTCCCTCCTGGAAGACGCTGGTGCAGCGAGAGCGCGAGGCCGAGCTCGTCTTCCGGGGCGAGCAGTACGCGCGCGCCGTGGGCCTGTTCCAGCGCAAGTACGCCGGCGCCTTCCCCCCGAACCTCGATCTCCTCGTCCAGCAGAAGTTCCTCCGGAAGAAGTACCTCGACCCCATCACCGGAAAGGAATTCCAGTTGCTCTACCAGGGCACCGCGATGGCCCCGGGCGCCCTGCCAGGCCAGCCGGGAAGCGGTGTCGCCGGCAGCGCCAGGCCCGGTCAGATCGCGACCTCCCCGGGGCTGGTGGCGGTACCTGAGCGAGGGCCCGGCGGCGCAACGGCGGCGGCCGGCTCGCGTGGCGGCATCGTGGGCGTGGCGAGCACCAGCCCGGCGCCCTCGCTTCGCCTGTACAAAGGGCGGAGCAAGTACAACGAGTGGCAGTTCGTCTACACGCAGGTGTCGATGGGCGTGGGCGCGCCCGGGCAGGGACAGCCCATGCCCGGCATGCCTGGCGTGCCGGGCGCGCCTGGGCGTCCCGGTGCCGGCCGGCCGGGCGGCGTTCCGGGCTCTCCGCGGCCCGGCGGCCTCACTCCGCGGGGACCTGGAACCAGTTCGCCGTTCCGCCCCTGATTCCCCGCGGCATCGCGTCCCGCGCCGCGCGGATGTCGCTCACGACAGCAGCGCCGCCACCGCGGCCGTGTGGAAGCGCCGCCGGAAGTCCCGCATCGGCCCGGGCCGGTCGTCGAACAGTACGCGATTGGTGAGCAGCACGAAGTAGGCGTCGCCTTCCCAGTCCACCCAGAGCGACGTGCCAGTGAAGCCGGTGTGACCGACTGCCGAGGCGGGCATGTCCGGGCCGCATGAGGACGACGGCAGCATCGTGTCCCATCCGAGCGCGCGCGAACTGCCGGGCACGCGGGTGCGCTCGAAGAACGCACGCAGCGTCGCCGGCGAGGCCATGGGCGCGTGGGCGCGGCCGTGAACCGACTGCAGGAGCCATCGCGCGAAGCAGCCCACCGCGCGCGCGGTCCCGAACAGCCCGGCATGGCCCGCCAATCCGCCCAGTGCCCGGCAGTTGTCGTCGTGGACTTCTCCGGCCAGCATGCGACCACGCCAGGCGCTGACGCCCGTCGGGGCGAAGCGCGAGCGCCACGATCGCGGCGGCGTGTAGGTCAGTTCCGTCGTCCCGGCGCCCCGGCCGGCCACGTCGAATTGTGTCCCCAGATCCGAACCGCCCCGATCTTCGAGCACGAACCCGAGCAGCATGAATCCGAGGTCGCTGTAGACGGCGCGCTGGCGGGGGACGTACTCCAGGGCGGTTCCCGCGATGGCCGGCTCGAAGTCGACGCGGCCTTCGCACTCGCGGTACAGCGCCAGGTGCGCTGGCAGGCCCGAGCAGTGCGCCAGCAGGTCGCGCAGCGTCACGTCTTCGCGATCGGCGCCGCGCCACGCCGGCACGCATTGCGAGACCGGGCTGTCGAGACGCAGGCGTCCGGACTCGACCGCCCGCGCCATCAGCGTCGTCGTGGCGATGACCTTGGTGAGCGAGGCGAGATCGAAGACGGTCGTCTCGCCAGCGCGTGGCGATGACACGTCGCCCTCGAGCGTGCCCGCCGCATGGGTCCAGGCGGCGCCGGACGAGGTGCCCACCTCGGCCACCGCGCACGGCGCCAGGCGCTCCGACACGCCGGCCTCGATCGTCGCGGCGATCGTGGCGAACGGTCTGGCCATCGTGTGCCTCAGGCGGCCGCGCGCTCCCTGTCGGCTCCGGCGCCCGCGGCCAGGCCGCCCACGCCCCAGGTGACCAGCGAGCCGATGAGCACGTACCACTGCCATGACACCGGGGTGAACAGCTTCACGGCCAGCATCACGCTCGCGCCGGCGACGATGCCGGCGAAGGCGGAGCGCTGGCCCGCGCTCTTCGTGAAGGTGCCCAGCAGGAAGACGCCGAGAATGACGCCGTTGGTGAACGACGCGATGCCGAGCACCTCGTCGACGACCCGGCTCGAGAGCTGGATGGCCAGCAGCGCGACCACCATCTGGAGGACGCCCCACATGGCCGTCAGGATCCGCGACACCCCGAGGTAGTGCGCGTCGCTGCGGGCGGTTCCGGTCAGCGGGATGTAGAAGTCGCCCATCGCGGTCGCCGCCGACGAATTCAGCGACGACGACAGCGTGGACATCGCCGCCGAGAACACCGCCGCGATGACCAGGCCGACGACGCCCACCGGCAGTTCGGCCACGATGAACGCCGGGAAGATGCGGTCGGTGAGGACGCGTCCCCCCACCGTGAAGGCGGCCGCGCCGGCCGTGTTGTAGCGCGTGTAGTAGACGAAGAGCATCGCGCCGATCGCCAGGAACAGCAGGAATTGCGCGAACACGACCACGCCGCTCGTCAGCAGCGCCGTGCGCGCCTGCGCCGGCGATGCGGAGCAGAGATACCGTTGCACCATCAACTGGTCGGTACCATGCGTCGCGGTGGTGAGGAAGGCCCCGCCGATCAACCCCGACCAGAACGTGTAGCTGCGCGAGACGTCGAATGTGAAGTCGAACCACCGCAGCCGTCCCGCCGCGCCGGCGACCTGGCTCACCTCCGACCAGCCGCCGGGAATGAGGCCGAGCAGCACCCACGCCGCGATCAGGGCGCCGGCCAGGTAGACGACGAGTTGCGCCACGTCGGTCCAGATCACCGCGGCCATGCCGCCGAGATAGGTGTAGACGATGGTGACTACGCCCATCACCAGCACCGACAGGACCAATACCGCCATGGTGTCGCCCACGCCCGGGATCAGGCGTGCGGCCCATGCGACGACGCCCGGATCGGCCATGAGCAGCGCGGCCAGCACCAGGCCGGTGGCAAACAGCCGGAACCCGTCGGCCAGCGTGCGGGTGATCAGGAAGAGCGAGGCCGCCAGACGCTTCACGCCGGTGCCGAAGCGCTGGCCGAGCAACTGGTAGACCGTGAGCAGTTCGCCCCGGAAGTAGGCTGGCACGAAGAGCAGCACCACGACGACGCGGCCGATCATGTAGCCCATCACGAGCTGGATGAACGTGAAGCCGTTGGCGAAGGCGAAGCCGGGAACGCTGATGAAAGTGACCGTGCTCGTCTCGGTGGCGACGATCGAGCCCATCACCGCCCACCACGGCACGCGCTGTCCCGACACGAAGTAATCGCGCACGTTGCGGTGCGACCTGGAGAACCAGGCGCCGATGGCGACGGTGCCGGCCAGGTAGACGACGAGCAGCGCCAGATCGATCGGATGCATGCGGACTCCGGCTCAGCGGCCGCCCGGGGCCGGTCGCGTGTCTGGAAACGCGCCGCGTCCGACGTCGTGGAGGTAGGTGGCGGGAGTGGCCTCGACGAGGCTGTCGTAGGAGAACAGGACGACGCCCTCGGCGCCGGCCCGCCTGGCGGTTGCGATCCGCGCGACGGTCTGCTCGGGCGTGAGGCGGTACGCGCCGATGCCGGCCCAGATCGCGCCGGTCGTGGTCGACTCCACCGCGCTCGCGATCTGTCGCTCGAAGACGGCGTCCTCTGGCGTGTAGGCCATCGGGCATGCCACGTCGAG
>JBDIBB010000194.1:0-6696 GCA_039812685.1 Vicinamibacteraceae bacterium | reverse complement strand
CAGCTGATCGCCGGGGTAGATCCGCATCTCGGTGTAGCGAAACTGGTGGTCTGACCAGCCGGTGACCTGCACCATCGAATCCAGCGGCTCGAGCGGACCCAACCGTGGCGGGTTCCTGTCCTCGGGCTCCAGCGATGATCCCGTCCACCGGCTCTTGTCGCATGGCGTGACGTCGGCGCGATGTACCCGAACGATGCACGCCCCGGTGGCGTCACGGACCAGCACCGGCGCCGTGCTCGTCAACTCGCGGACGGCGGTCCATGTGGAGTGGTCCGAGCGTGCCGATCGGCGCCGCGTGCGCTGCTCGACGCGCGCCGAGAACCAGACGCACTCGGATCCGGTGAGCGGCGCGATCAGCGTCTGTCCGTCGATGGCCTCGGCCGTCCCCTCGAAGGTCCGGTAGCCATCCCCAGCCATGCCGATCCGCGAGACCGGCGTCGCGTTGACGATGCGCGCCTGCCGGCGGGCGGCGAGGCCGGCGTACACGGCCAGCGCCGCCATCGCGAGCGGCACGAGGACCATCGCGACGAACGCGCCGGTTGGGGCCTCCTGGATGATCGTACGCATGCCGGCATTCCCTCGGGGCGGCCGTTCCGGGCTCTTCGGGGGAGCGGACCACCTGCGCGCTCTCCTCGAGCGGCCGGCGCGCCCGGGCCGGCGTCCGGGTGTCGGACGCGGCGCAGGGCGGCCCGCGACCGCGGCTCTGGACTTGACTGCAGGATGCTACCCGACTTGCCGGCTCCGGGCCACCGGTGGCGCGGCGCTGTCGTCGCCGTCGCGTGTGTGGTCCATGCGCTGGCGGCGGAGGGCCTGTCTGGACACGGCAGCCGTCCGGACCGGATGACGCGCTGCGCCCGCATCGACGTCGCGGGTGTGAGCGGCCGGCGCGTCAATCCTCGACCTTCCGCAAGGCCGGGCCGCGGTGCATCGCGATGTGGTCGGTCCTGTCGCTCTGGATTTCGTACTGCGGTTCAGCTTCGCTGGCGTGGTGCGTGTAGCCCTTGTAGTTTACGTCCCGCGTGTGGACGCGAATGATCCGACCGCTGACGCGGCCGGCTTCGGAATTCCACGAGACGTGATCGCCGATGCGGAATCGCTGTGTCATCGGAGGCCTCTCGTGCGCGGTCGAGATCGGACGTTCGCTGCCGGCGTGGCCGGCCGCCGTCTACTTCATCCAGGCGCGCACGGCCTCCAGGTGTGGCCGCCTGCTCCGCGCGGGCGCCTGAATCGCCGTGACGCCTTTCCAGGGCTTCCAGACGCCCGGATCGTTCACGAGGTACCTGGGATACTGCGACGCAGCCAGGCCGGCACCGGCCACGACCGTCAACGCTACGCTCAGCGCACGGAACATGTGAGTCACTATCGATGACGGTCCGGGGCCGTGCATCGTCGCCCGTGGCATGTCGTGCGGGGTCATGGAGACGCCCGTCGAGAATTTGGGCGCCGGCACTGTGACCTCTTCGCCGCGCCCACAGGACCGCTGGCGGTGCTGCTCCCCGAACGCAAGGCCCGGCACAGTGGAAGATCGTGAACAGTTTCGGTCGCAGGGCGCTTCACAGAGTCCCGTAGGACCGGCAGCGCGACGAGTCCGGTGACGCCGCGCCGTCCTGCTTTGGATGTCCGGCTGCGTCGCCAGCGCCTGCGGAGCCACCCACTGCGACGGGTGCGCGGGCCGCTGCTCCACCGCCAGCCGGACGGCGTGCTCACGCGCCTCCGGCGTAAGCCGACGCGAACGCCCCATGGACCCCATCCTCCCAGGCAATGGGATCTGCGAGGAAGCCGGCACGCCTCAGTTCGCACCGCTCAAGGTCCCAGCCGGCCGTCACGCCGAGCGCCACGAGTCGTACTCGCAGACCGACCCGGGCGTGTCGTACACGGACATGGACGATGGTCAGGATGGAACGAGTCCCCGGGGTCAACAGAACGAGCCTGCCCGGACCGGGTCGCCTTGGTTCACCGGAGATTCGTCCGCCAGCGTCCGCGAAGTCGGCGACCGGACCACACGTCACGACCGGCGGACGCCTCGATCGGGGCTGGGGTCAGAAGGGGAGGGCCGTGTAGAACTCGAAGGCCACGTTGAACGGCCCTTCGACGATGCCGACCACCTGTTGATTGGACCACACGATGTACTCCAGCTCCCCCTGGAACACGACCCCGACGCCGATCTCCACCGATGGACGCTGCTTGTCCATGAGCCGCGTGCGCCGCACTTCGTGCAGTCCTGCGGCGATCAAGGCCCGCACCTCGGCGTCGAGCTGACTGCGGGCGCGATCGGCCGTCGGGAATGCCATGACCGCCACTTCGACGTGTGGCCCCTTGCTGTTGAGCGTCCGGTAGCGCGCCTTCAAGGCGTCGGTTGCACCTCCCACCTGCACGCGGGCCACGTCCACCATCTCGAATCGACCCAAGCGACCGATCGACCGCGGCAGAAGCTGTTCGAGGCGCCCGGCGCCGGGGGTTGGCACCTGCGGCGCGCGGGACGAATCGACACCGCGCTGGCGCAGGAACGCCCAGAACGCGTCGGTCGTACACGTGCGGCCTTCGAAGCCGTATGTGAAGGCGTCGATACGCAGGCCGGACGAGCCATGGGCTTCCGCGTCGAACCATGGACTGTCGAGCTTGTCGCCGGCTCGTCGAAGCGACAGCACGGCTTCGTCGTCGTCGCCAGGGTCGAGGATCTTACGTTGGGCGGCGTCGTGGGCGTACCACCCCGCCAGACAGTCGGCCTGCAGCTCCTGCTGGATCGGCAACAGCCCCGACGCGGTGTCGAGCAACCCGAGCTGGCGCTGCACCAGGTGACCCCACTCGTGCGCGAGGATGAACACCGGCGCGAAGTCACCCAGGCGGTACTGGCTCGCGAAGAAGGTTACGTCCCAGTAGATCTTGTGGGTCCCCGGACAGTAGAAGGCGTTGGGCTGGTCCAGGGCGCCGCAGTCGGTCGTGACCGGCGCCTGTACCATCACGACGTCGGCGGGTGGACGGTAATTCTGGAGCCGCGCCGCCCAGAAGCGGTCGATGTCCCGGCTGGCCCCGTTGATGAACGCGATCAAGTTGGGCGGCAACAGGCTCGGTGTCGTCTGGGCGCCGGAGCGATCAGGCCCCGCCGGCAGGATCAGCACCGCGGCGAGCACGACGACCACCTTCGGTCGCACGCGATGCAGGTTCATCGCGCCACCCCTGACCGCGCCGTCAGTGTCGCACGGCCCTCGCGAATCGCGCGTCGAAGCGCGGCCATGTGGCGTTCCGCCGCTGCCCGGCGCTCCTTGTCACCGCCCCTCGCCCGGTGTTTGGCCAGCGCCAGCATCACTTGCCGGTTGTGAAGCGCAGCCGCCGCACGTAGTGCGGCCCAGCGAGCTCCCGCCAGCAGCCGCAGATAGAGCCACTGCCGTCGAATCACGTGCGTCAGCAGCGCCATCTCGTCGGCCGTGACGTCCCCGGTGTCGACTTCATCGGCCAGTTCCCGCGCAATCGCCCGGCGCTCGGCGAACAGGGAGAAGACCCCGAGTGCGACCACCGCCAACAACGGCACCGCGACCGCCAGGCGGCTTCGCCACACCGCCCATTCGCCGGCCAACGCATTGCCGTGCGCCAGGACGTGATGGCCCCCGTGAGCGACCACGGCCAGCGCCAGTGCCACAATGGGCCACGTCCAGCGTGCCGCCCGAGTGCGGTCGATGGCCATGGCGTAGCCCGCGCCGAGCATGGCGCCGAACACGCCCTGCGCGAGACCGGCCAGCGCGGATCGCGCGGCCACGTCGAGCACGTTCGTCGATGCAATCGTGAGCGACGGCACCGCCCCCGCCATCGCGATCGCCTCGCCGCAGTTGAAGCCGAGTCCGGCGGCTGCGCCGTAGATCACGCCGTCGAGCGCGTCGGAGACGAGCGGCCACCCTTCGAGGCGTCCGATCTCCGCGAACACCCGAAACACGATCATCAGGGCCGCAAACAGCGCCACCTCTCGCAGGACTGCCCCGGGCCACGAGCCGAAGTTCAGCGTGACCCTGTCCGCGGCAAGGAAGAGCGCGCCTGCCGCCGCCCCGCCGGCGACGAAGGCGAACAGCACGCTCCAGATCGGCTCGCGCTCGTTGACGTCGATGAGTCGGATGAGAACGAGGTAGCCGACGGCGACTCCCAGGGTGGCCAGGACCTGCTCGATCGAGGTGCTCAGCATGGGGAATGCGCTGGCGGTCTGTCACGAACCCTTCGCAGCGCGGTCTGCGGCTGTGAAGAACAAGTCATTCCCCTCGACGATGGGGAGAACGCGGCGATACTGCTCGGCCACGTCGAGCATGTACCTGGCTGCCGCGCCAGGAACGTTCATGTACTTGCCGTCAATCATCTCGACCGCACCGCTGGCCGCCAGCGCCTCGAACGCTGCGTGCAGGGCCTCAGAGCGGACTTCAGGCAGGTGCTCCTCCAATCGGTCGCCGTAGATGTCGCGAAACCTCGCAGTCACTGAAGGCGCGATCTCCCGGATCTTGGGAACGAGAAGGTGCGTATCGAAGATCGCATGCATCTCGAACTGCAGGCGCTGATTGAACAGCCCCGCGGGCAGCCGGTCATCGTCGTGGAGGAGGACAAAGGATTGCCGGCTCCCGTCGTCTTGTTCCCGGACGATCGTCGTTCGCCCTCCGAGAGGCGGCTGGTACGCCGCTTCGACAACCTGCGGCCACGGGATCGCGAAGTAGTTTGGGTGCGTGCGTGCCTTGGCCAGCCACCCGGCCACAGGCGTCTCTGCGGCAACCGTCGTCTCCACCCCCGCCTTGAGGAAGACATCTACCAAGGGCAGTTTGTCCTTGAGAACTTGAGCAGCCACCGTCGCAGCGGGACCGAGTTCGTTCGGGTTCGCGTCCGGAAGGAAGGCGATCCCGGTGGCAGTAAAGATACAGACACCGGCCTCGCGCTTTCCGGCATCGACGAGCTGCGCAGGGCCTCCGACGCACGATATGACCGGCATGTTCTCTAACAGCGGCGCATCGGCAATGGCATCAGCGCCAGGCGCCACTATCCCCCGCAACCGCCGCACGGCGTAGGATGAGGCGACACCAGCGGGCTTCTGGTTGCGTTCGTCCTCAGTCCACTCCAGCAAGGGCACTTGCTTCCCCTCCGCCCGATACATGATTTGCCGCGACAGCCGCGCGGCGAAGTAGCCGATCGCGCACCAGGCTGCCACGGCGAACCCAGCCAGCATCAAAGGATTGTCGAATCGGAGGATGAAGGTCGCAATTGGAATTCCCGTCACCACCATGACGGCAAGGCCGATCGATCGCGACTGGTGTTCGATACGTCGGACCGTGGCGAGCCAGCTGGCCATTTCGGCGATCTGTTCCTCCTTATCGCTGTATTCGCTGCTCATGCTGACCCCTGCCTTGCCATGTAGGCTCGAAACGCCTCGATGAACGCCTCGTTCTCGACGGCCCTGCGGCTGTACTGGTGGCCTCTGAAGGCGAGGCCGCAACCGAAGGCGGCAAACCCCGCAACACCCCATATCACTCCACCCACCTTCGCTGTCGCAATGCCCAGAAGCACCGCGAAGCCGCCGGTCGCGGCTGCAAAGCGATAGTGGCTGCCAGCAGCCTTCCGCAATCGATCCGCGTCTTCCCGCATGGAATCCAGGATCACGGTGGTGGAGATGTCTTCGGGTATACCCCTTCGAGTCATCTCTCCCGAAATCTGGACGTAGTCGAGACCGCCCTGGCCAAGCTGGAGCATCACCCGACGCGCCGCGACCAGTTCCTGGTGCCGGGTCTTCTCCTCCATCTGACCTGCCATTGGACCACCCCTTCGACATGGGAGTGCCGCGGGTGAGCTGAGTGGATGCAATCAGCACTTATCACAAGCGCGGGTCGACGGTCAACGAGATGTGCGCGAGGCGCACCGCCCGCCACTGCGATGACGCGGGCTCTCCGGGCCGCGCGGGTGGGGGAAGGGCGCGACCACGAGGAATGAACCGCCGGCGATCGACTCCGTCGTCGTCGTGGGGCCAGGAGTCTGGCGACCAGACCACCTGCAGTCGTCGCTCGCGCCAGTCGTGCGCGGGCGTCACGCGCACCGCGCAGCACCGCGCGCCTCGGCTGCTTACGGCAGTGGCTTCCTGATGCGCTCGGCCTCCCACGGCGCATGCGAGATGACGTGCTGGACGTCTTGATGCGCGCCCGGGTCGCTCACGCGGGCCCACATGGCTTCCATCGACTTGCGACGGCGTCGCTCGGCACGCCCCGGAGGTAGCGGCGGAAGGCCGCCCGTTGGGCTGGATAGCCAAGGCACGGATCGAAGCGCTCCATCCAGTGGAGGAATCGCTTCAGCCACGCCGCCGTGGTGTGATCCACCACCGCGCCGAAGGCTATCGAAACCATGCGAAGAGTCACTCTTGTCCAAATTGGCGCGATGCGATCTGCTCAGATGCTTCGCGATCTGCGGCGACCGATCCCCGTCGGGGTACTACCATCGGGGAATACTCCGGCGACCACTGGATCGACGAGACGCACCCTCAGAAGGTGGCATCGACTCGTGAACCCGCCACCACAATGCGATTCGATCCGGCCAGCGCGATGAAGGCCATCCCGATACTCGCGCCGTCCCTTGCAGCCGTCGTCGAGTACCCGCCTGGCTTGGCTAACAGCCCGTGGCGAAAGTGGCGCTGCATTCGACGGGCGGGGCATCCCGGCTGGCGGCGTTGCTCCTCCCTCAAATACT
>JBDIBB010000193.1:0-6718 GCA_039812685.1 Vicinamibacteraceae bacterium | reverse complement strand
GACGCGGCCCCGACAGCCCGCCAGCCGCGCCACCGCGGTGGAGAAGGCGGCGTCCAGACGTTCGATCAGCCCGAGGATCGCGGCGGCCTCGGTCTCGAGCACGCGCCGTGCGAGCGCGAGATCGGGGCCGTGGGGGAGTGCGGGCGCGGGTGATGGCACGGGGCTGGATTCAGGGGTGGCAGGCATCGGACGCGGCCCCTCAGCCGGTGGGCCCGCTGCCGGCCGCCAGCGCGTGCAGGCTCGTCAGCTTCCGCAGCAGCGGGGCCAGCAGGTCGAGCCTCAGCGCGTTCTGCGCGTCGCTGCGCGCCTGCTCGGGCCGTTCGTGGACCTCGAGGAACACGCCGTCGACGCCGGCTGCCACGCCGGCGCTCGCCAGCGGTTCGATGTACTCCGCCTGACCGGTCGTGACGCCATTGCCCGCTCCCGGCAGCTGCAGCGAGTGGGTCACGTCGAAGACGACCGGCGCGCCCAGCCCGCGCAGCATCGGAAACGCCCGCATGTCCACCACGAGGTTGTGGTAGCCGAAGCTCGTTCCGCGCTCGGTGACGATCACCCGTTCGTTGCCCGCCTCGCGCACCTTCGCGATGACGTGCCGCATGTCGGCCGGGGCCAGGAACTGGCCCTTCTTCACGTTGACGGCACGACCGGTGCGCGCGGCCGCCACCAGCAGGTCGGTCTGACGGCAGAGAAACGCCGGAATCTGCAGCACGTCGACGACGGCGGCCGCCGATTGCGCCTGCCACGCCTCGTGGATGTCGGTGAGCACCGGCACCTGTGCCCGCTGCTTCACCTCGGCGAGCGTTCGCAGGCCTTTCTCCAGGCCGGGGCCGCGGAACGACGCGATCGAGGTCCGGTTGGCCTTGTCGAACGACGCCTTGAACACCCACGGGACCCCGGCCGCGTCGGCGATGGCCTTGATGGCCAGCGCCATCTCCACCGCGTGGGCCTCGCTCTCGATCACACACGGGCCCGCGACGAGGGCGAGTGGCGCCCCGCCGCCGAAACGGACCGAACCGACCTGCACGTCGCGCACGCCAGTCATTCTAAACCGGCTCTCGGCAGGGGCTCGAACGCCGTGCTCGGGAGCCCGTGGTCCCCGCCGCGAGGCGGCGGCGCCGTCCCGCAGGGCGCTGTCCGGCCTCGCCTCACCCCGCGATGCTCGAGCCGGCCGCGGCCCGGGCCGCGCGTGCCAGCCGGCGTTCGTGCGCTGCCGCGACGAAGCCGACGAACAGCGGGTGCGGCTTGAGCGGCTTGGACTTGAACTCGGGGTGGAACTGGACGGCGATGAAGTGGGGGTGCGCCGACAGCTCGATCATCTCCACGAACCTGCCGTCGAGCGAGCGGCCGACCACCTCCAGGCCGTGCTCGGTCAGCGTCGGCTCGTAGAGCGTGTTGAACTCGTACCGGTGGCGGTGCCGCTCGTGCACGACGTCGGCGCCGTAGAGCCGGTGCGAGAGCGATCCGGGCTTCAGGCGGCAGGCGTAGGATCCCAGCCGCATGGTCCCCCCGAGGTCGTCGACGCCGAGCAGGTCGCGCAGCTTGAAGATCACCTTGGTGGGCGTCTCGGGGGCGCACTCGGTGGAATCGGCGTCGGCCAGGCCGCACACGTTGCGGGCGAACTCGACCGTCGCCCACTGGAAGCCGTAACAGATGCCGAAGAACGGCACCGACTGCTCGCGCGAGAACTGCGCGGCGCGCATCATGCCGCGCGTGCCGCGATCGCCGAAGCCGCCCGGCACCAGCACGCCGTCGGCGTTCTCGATCAGCCGGATGCCCTCGGGGTGCTCGAGCGCCTCGGCCTCGACCCAGTCCACGCGCACCTTCAGCCGGTGGCGCGCGCCGGCATGGGCGAGCGCCTCGTTCAGGCTCTTGTAGGAGTCCTCGAGCCCGACGTACTTGCCGACGACATGGATGCTCACTTCATCGTCGGGGTGCTTGATGCGGTCGACCAGATCCTGCCAGTCGGCCATGCGGCGCTCGGTGACGGGCAGGTGCAGCTGCTTGAGCACGATCCCGTCGACGCCCTCGGCGGCCAGCGCCATCGGCACCTCGTAGATCGTCGGCACGTCGCGGGCCGTGATCACCGCGTGCTCGTCCACGTCGCAGAACAACGCGATCTTGCGCTTGATCTCGGGCGGCAGCAGCCGGTCGGTCCGGCAGAGCAGCATGTCGGGCTGGATGCCGATGGATCGCAGATCGCGCACGCTGTGCTGGGTCGGCTTGGTCTTGAGCTCGCCGGCGGTGCCGATGAAGGGCACCAGCGTCAGGTGCACGAACAGCGCGTTCTCGCGGCCGACGTCCTGGCGGAACTGCCGGATCGCCTCGAGAAACGGCAGGCTCTCGATGTCGCCCACCGTCCCGCCGATCTCGACGATCACCACGTCGACGTTCTCGGCGACGGCGCGGATGCTCTCCTTGATGGCGTTGGTGATGTGCGGAATCACCTGCACGGTGGCGCCGAGGTAGTCGCCGCGCCGCTCGCGCTGAATCACCGACAGGTAGATCCGGCCGGTGGTCCACGCGTGATTCTGCGTCACCGGCGAGTTCGTGAAGCGCTCGTAGTGCCCCAGGTCGAGGTCGGTCTCCGCGCCGTCGTCGGTGACGTAGACCTCGCCGTGCTGGTACGGACTCATCGTCCCGGGATCCACGTTGATGTAGGGATCGAACTTCTGCATCGCGACGCGATAGCCGTGACCCTCGAGCAGCGCGCCGATCGACGCCGCGGCGAGGCCCTTGCCGAGCGACGAGACGACGCCGCCGGTGACGAAGATGTACTTGATGGGGCGCGGGGCGGGGCTGGACATGTCCGGTGTCATCGTGTCAGGGCGAGTCTGGCGCGGGCCCGCTCGAGATCGTCGGGGGTGTCGACCCCGATCGAGTCCTCGTGCGTCTCCACGGCGCGAATCGAGAACCCGTGCTCGAGCGCGCGCAGCTGCTCCAGCGCCTCCACCCGCTCGAGCGGCGACGGCGGCAGCGAGGCGAGCCGCAGCAGCGCGTCCCGCCGGTAGACGTACAGGCCGACGTGCTGCCACGCGGCGGCCGGCACCCCCGTCGCCGCGCCGTCGCGGGCGCAGGGAATCGGCGCGCGCGAGAAATACAGCGCACGATCGCGGGCGCCGACGACCACTTTCACCACATGGGGGCTGAGGTAGTCGTCCAGGCTCGCAATCGCCCGCCGCAACGTCGCGATCGGCAGCGACGCGTCGGCCGCGCACGCCGCGATCGCCGTGGCGATCATCGATGGGGCGATCAGCGGCTCGTCGCCCTGCACGTTCACGACGAGGTCGCAGTCGAGCGAGGCCGCCACCTCCGCCAGCCGGTCGGTGCCGCTCGCGTGGTCCTCGCGCGTCATCACCGCATCGCCGCCGTGCGCCCGCACCGCCGCGGCGATGCGCGCGTCGTCGGTCGCCACGAGCACCTGCGACACGCCGGGCGTCGCCCGCGCGCGCTCGACGACGTGCGCGATCATCGGGCGGCCCGCCAGTTCGGCCAGCGGCTTGCCAGGGAAACGGGTCGAACGGTAACGCGCGGGGATGACGACGACGGTTCGCGGAGACGCAATCGCGCGGCCGACAGGCGGCAGCGTGTCGGGAGGCACGCAGCATGGTAGCACAGCGGGATCGCCCGGTCGCCGGGATCCCGGCCGGCCGATTTCGGCTACCATGCTGGCGTCGTGACCCGCGACCGGTTGGCCCTGCTGCTCACCTCCTCGGCGCTGCTGGTCTCCTGGCTGTCGGTGCCGGCCTCCCCGACGCCCGGCACGGCGCCGCCTCGGCCCGCGACGCCAGCCGTGGCCTCGCCCCCCGATCGCGCGGTCGAACTCGCGGGCGAGGTCGCGCGCGAGACCGATCGTCTGGGACAACGTCTGGCCGAGGCGCCGAGGCCGAGCCGCCGGGGACGCGATCCGTTCGCGTTCGCGCCGATCGCGGCCCCCACGCCGGCACGCCGCCTCCGCCACCTGCCGCCGCCGGTCGAGGCGCTGCCCGCCGATGGCGCGCCGATCGGATCACCGCTGGCGCTGCGCCTGATCGGCATCGCGGAGCGCCACGCCGGCGAGACGGTGCAGCGCACCGCCATCCTCTCCGGTCAGAGCGACGTCTACATCGTCACGACGGGAGACCAGGTGCTCGGCCGCTTCGCCGTCGTGGCCGTTGGCGCCGATGCCGTCGAACTCCGCGAGACGGCCACCGATCTGCTGGTGCGCCTGGCGCTGCCGCGCTGAGGCTGCCGGGCCGATCGGCCGCATCCCGGATCGTGGGCGAGGGTGCAAGTATAATGAGCGGCGCCCGGGCGGCCGCGCGGCGCACCACGTTGGTGCAAACCGCTGCGCGACGCGGGCCATGCACGTCGAATTCGCGCGGCGCACCGCCTTTTCCACAAGGTTTTCCACAGATTCTGTGAAGATCTCGTGAGGGCGCGTGGGGACGTGCCCTAAAGAACCCGCGACGATCGCGGGACGTCGTCCGCGCCCCTATCCTGGGACTGCTCCTATGCCGTCGTTCTCGCATCTGACGCCCCCCACCGAAGGCCAGCCCATCACACGCAAGGGCGGACAGCTGGTCGTTCCCAACGAACCCATCGTGCCCTACATCGAAGGCGACGGCACGGGGCCCGACATCTGGCGTGCCAGCCAGCGGATCTTCGACGCGGCCGTGCAGAAGGCCTACGGCGGCGCCCGCCGCGTGGCGTGGTTCGAGGTCCTCGCCGGAGAGAAGGCGAAGGACACGGTCGGGGAGTGGCTGCCCAACGACACCATCGAGGCGGCGCGCGCCTACCGCGTGGCCATCAAGGGCCCGCTCACGACGCCGGTGGGCGGCGGAATCCGCAGCCTGAACGTCACGCTGCGGCAGGTGCTCGATCTGTACGCGTGCGTGCGCCCGGTGCGCTACTACGCCGGCACGCCGGCGCCGGTGACGCATCCCGAGCGGATGAACGTGGTGATCTTCCGCGAGAACACGGAGGACGTGTACGCGGGCATCGAGTTCGCCAAGGGGACACCGCAGGCCCGCAAGCTCATCGAGTTCCTGGAACGCGAGATGGGCAAGCGCGTGCGGATCGATTCCGGCGTGGGCATCAAGCCGATTTCCGAGCAGGGCAGCAAGCGCCTGGTGCGCATGGCGATCCGCCATGCCATCGAGACCGGCCGCAAGACCGTGACCCTCATGCACAAGGGCAACATCATGAAGTACACCGAGGGTGCGTTCCGCGACTGGGGCTACGAGGTGGCCACCACCGAGTTCCGCGATCAGGTGGTCACCGAGGACGAGGTGGCCGCCGGCGCCAGCCGCGAGGGCAAGGTGCTCGTCAACGACCGCATCGCCGACAGCGTGTTCCAGCAGATCCTCACGCGGACGGCGGAGTACGAGGTGTTCGCCACGCCGAACCTGAACGGCGACTACCTCTCCGACGCCTGCGCCGCGCAGGTGGGCGGGCTCGGCATGGCGCCGGGCGCCAACATCGGCGACGACATCGCGTTCTTCGAGGCGACGCACGGTACCGCGCCGAAGTACGCCGGCAAGGACGTCATCAACCCGAGTTCCGTGGTGCTGTCGGGCGTGATGATGTTCGGCTATCTCGGCTGGCGCGAGGCCGCCGACACGATCGAGCGGGCGCTCGAGAAGACCATCGCGCAGAAGCGGGTCACCTACGACCTCGCCCGCCAGATGCAGGGCGCCACCGAACTGAAGACCTCGCAGTTCGCCGACGCCATCATCGGCAACATGTAGCGGCGGCGGCGGGCCGGGATCTCGACCGGTCCGCCGCGTCGCGTTCTCCCACGGAAGGACGCCATCATGAACCGCAGAGTCACCGTTGTCGGATCGGGCAACGTCGGCGCCACGGCGGCGCGCAGCATTGCCGACAAGGAACTGGCCGATGTCGTGCTCGTCGACATCCTCGACGGCGTGCCGCAGGGCAAGGGGCTCGACATCCTCCAGGCCAACGCCGTCGAGAAGTCGGACGCCCGCGTGACCGGCACCAACGACTACGCTGCCACCGCCGGCTCCGACATCGTCGTCATCACTGCCGGCATCGCCCGCAAGCCGGGCATGAGCCGCGATGATCTGCTCAACACGAACTTCGGCATCGTCAGGCAGGTGACCGAGCAGGTGGTGAAGTACTCGCCCGATTGCGTCATCGTCGCCGTCACCAACCCGCTGGACGCCATGGCCCAGGCCATCTACCGCGTGAGCGGCTTCCCGCGCGAGCGTGTCATCGGCATGGCCGGCGTGCTCGACAGCGCCCGCATGCGCGCCTTCATCGCCCAGGAACTCGACGTCTCGGTGGAGAACACGCACGCCTTCGTGCTCGGCGGCCACGGCGACACCATGGTGCCGCTGCCGCGCTACTCGACGGTGGCCGGCATCCCCATCACCGAACTGCTGCCCAGGGAGCGCATCGACGCCATCTGCGCCCGCACGGCCAGCGGCGGCGCCGAAATCGTGAAGCTGCTGAAGACCGGCAGCGCGTACTACGCGCCGGCGTCCTCCGCCGTGGAGATGGTGGAGGCCATCCTGAAGGACAAGAAGAAGATCCTGCCGTGCTCCGTGTTCCTGCAGGGCGAATACGGCATCGACGGCCTGTTCGTCGGCGTGCCGGTGAAGCTCGGGAAGAAGGGCGTGGAGCAGATCATCGAGATCGCGTTGACGCCCGAGGAGAAGGCCGCGCTCGAGAAGTCGGCGGCGGCCGTGAAGGAACTCACCGACATCGTCGGCGTCTA
>JBDIBB010000192.1:0-6732 GCA_039812685.1 Vicinamibacteraceae bacterium | reverse complement strand
GCGGCCGCGGCCTGGCGGGCGCTGGTGGCCCGCGAGCGGCCAGCGTCGATCGGCGTGAGCGAGACGGCAGACCCGGCGATCGTGCTGCTGGGCCGCGAGGTGGCCCGGCTGACGGGCGTCGCCTGGCACGGTCCCGCGCGAGCGTCCGAGGCGTGGCGCCGGACGCTGCGCCTGCGACTGCGCGCCCGCTACCTCACCTGGAGCGCGCTGGTCTCGCGACAGCGCGCCAGCGAGGCTGCGGCGCCCCGCATGCCGGCCGGCAGCGTGCTCGCCTTCGTGCACACTGCCTTCTGGAAGGCCCGTGCCGATGGAGGCGAGGGCGAAGAGCAGTATCTCGGACCGGTGCTGCGCGAGATCCAAGCGCGCGCTGGCCGCGATCGGCTGGCGCTGGCAGGCGTGGGCCCACGCACCAACTTCCGGGCGCGGCGATGGTGGCACGCCGCGGTGGAGTCGAGCCCCCACGGCCGCGTGCTGCCGATCGAGGGCCTGTCCACCCGCCGCGACATCGCCGAGTCGACCGCGATGTGGCGCCAGCGGCGCCGTCACCAGCACGCCCTGCTCGCCTCGGCCGACCTGCGCGCGCTCGCGCGGGTGGACGGCTGCGACGTGTGGCCGCTCTTGCGCGATGAGATGGAGGGCGTCACCTGGCTCCAGTGGCCGTGGTCGGCGCGCGCGATGGACGAGGCCGGCGCCGCACTGGATCGCCTGGCGCCCTCGGCCGTCCTCACCTACGCCGAGGCCGGCGGATGGGGTCGCGCCATCGTGCTCGAGGCGCGTCGTCGTCACATCCCGAGCATCGGGGCGCAGCACGGCTTCATCTACCGCCACTGGCTCAACTACCTGCACGCCGAAGACGAGTTCGCGCCAAGCGGGATCAACCCCGGCGACGAGGGCTTTCCCGCCCCCACCCGAACCCTGCTCTTCGACGAGTTCGCGCGACGCCACCTCACCACCGCCGGCCATTTTCCAGACGATCGCGTGAGGGTGACGGGCAGCCCGGGCCAGCAGGCCCTGCGGGAGCGCGCGGCAGCGCAGGACGAGGAAACGCGAACGGCGGCGCGCGCGCTGGTGGGCGCCAACGGCGGCGATCGCCTCGTGCTGGTGGTGACCAAGCACGTCCAGATGCGCCGCGCCTTCCCGGCGCTCGTCCGCGCGGCCGCCTCGCTGCCCGCCACCCGCCTCGTGGTGAAGTGCCACCCCGCCGAGACGCCCCTCCCCTACGAGCGTGATGCCGCCGGATCGCCGGCGGTCACGATCGCCCCGGCCTCCGCCGATCTGGCAGCGCTGCTGTCGGTCGCCTCGGTGGTCGTCACCGTCAACTCGACGGTGGCCATCGATGCCATGACGCTCGGCGTGCCCGCCCTCGTCGTGGATCTGCCCAACAACCTCAGCCCGTTCGTGGAGGCTGGGGTGATGTTCGGGGCGGACGGGATCGATGCGATCGGGCCGGCGCTGCGGCGCGCGCTGGACGATGGGGCGGCGCGTGAGGCGCTGCGGGGGCGGCAGCGGACGTTCCTCGCCGAGTTCGGGGGGCCGGCCGACGGCGCCGCCGCAAGAGCGGCCGACGAGGTTCTGAGGCTGGCGGGCCGTTAGCCGGTCACGACCCTGGCCATCCGCACAGGGAGTCGCATCCCGCGGCCGTTCATTGCAGCCAGGCCATCCACGCCTCTGCCGCGCCCCACCCTGCCGCCACCAGCAGCGCCCACGACACGAGGGCCGTGCTCCAGTCCGTCCGCATGAGCCAGGCCGCGCCGCGCGCCGCGAGCACGACCGCGGCCGGCAGCGCGAGGTACCCGAGGCGATCGATGAACTCGTCGGTGTAGCGCTGGAACCTCGGCTCGACGGGCGCCGCCACGGCCGATGCGAGGAACACGAGCGTCGCGGCCGTGATGGCGACGGCGGCCAGCCATGCCCGATCGCGGGCGCGGTCGCGCCATCCGCGCCACGCGCCAACAGCGGCCAGCGCGACCAGTGGCCAGCCGGTCGCCCTCGCGATGCGAAGCACGGCGCTCACCGCGCGCCCGGCCAGGCTGGGGCCTTCGGACCGCGCCGCGGCCTCCGGCGCCGCGCGGCCATCCCCCGCGGCAGTCGTCCCGACGATCGACGCCGCCCGCGCCTTCACGCGGTCGAGCGACTGGTAGGCCTCGCTGAAGCGGCCGTAGTAGACGGCCACGGAGAACGCCGCCGCGCCCACCGCCACGGCGAGCAGCACGACGGCCGCGCGCCGGCGGCCGGCCTCCACCCACCAGAGCAGCGCGGCGAACAGGACGAGCGCCGCGAGCAGCACGGGGAAGACGCCTACGTGCGACAGGAACGCCAGCGCGCACAGCGCGAAGAGGCCGATGGCGGCGGTCACGCGCCGTTCCACGCGCCAGGCCACCGCGGCCGCCAGGGCACACATCGATGCCGCCTGGCCGAACACGAACGTGAGGTTCGCGTTGCCGATGTTCAGGTAGGGCAGCGGCACGAGATAGACCATCGCGGTGGTCAGGGCCGCCGTGATCCGCTCGCCGCCGGCGCGCCTCACCATCGGGTACATCGCGATGGCCGCGACGGCGCGTGCCGCCACGACGACGATGCGGAGGAGGCTGACGTAGTCGCTGGTGAAGAGCGTCCAGGGCGCCGCCACCACGTACAGCGCGATCGCGTAGGGGAACCGCACGCCGTCGGGCATGGGCTGCGTGAAGAACCAGCGTCGGTCGAGCACCCATTCGAGGCGATGCGCCTGGAACAGCGCGTCGACGATGGGCTTGGCTGGATGCAGCAGGCCGTAGATCTCCAGCAGCGCCGCGGCGCAGACGAACGCCAGGGCGCCGGCGGCAATCGGGTGCAGCACGCGACCCCGCCAGCGCGCGATCGCGGCCGCGATCGTCATCAGCAGCGCCACCGCCAGCGCCAGCCAGGCGACGGTCACCGGGTAGGCGGAATACGGGCCCACGCTGCCGGTCAGCGGGAGGGCCTGCGCCAGCGCCAGCCCAGCCGTGAGGGCGAGCGCAACGCTCAGGCCTGCGCCAGCCGTGACCGCGCCGGCGCCGAACAGCCCGGCCGAGGCCGCCGCGGCTGCCAGCGCGCGCCAGGGCGCCACGGCGAGACCCGAGCGGTCGGGGGCGCATGCGATGCGATCCACCTGGACGCCGAGCGGCCGCGGATCGTCGGGACCAGGCACCATCACCGGGTCGGCGGTGATTGTCAGCGCGAGGCCTGCGCGCCCGGGCCGGGCTGGCACGGTGACGGTGACGTCCTGATAGTCGTTGGTTGCGGTGAGCGCCGCCTCGGCCATGCCGTCGGCGCCGATCTGGACCAGGGGCTGGGGCCGGTCCGCGGGCCGCGCGCCCCGCAGCCGGACCGTGCACGTCCAGGCCCCCCCGCGCCGGGCGCCGTCGAGCCGGAAGGTGGCGGTCGCCGCCGTCCACGCGAAGGTGCGCTCGCCGTCGCGTTCGACCGGGTGGAATCCTCTGGTCACCGCCGGCAGGTCGCGATCCAGGTCCCACACGACGCCGGGGTGGCGGGCGTGGGCGATCCAGGCGCCGGCCAGGCCGGCCATTGCGCCGGCGGCTGCCATCGCGAGGGCTCGGATAAGGAGGCGGGGCATGGGCAGTCGAGTCTACCCCGGCGGCGGTTTGCTACAATTCCCGTTTCGGCCCCCAGCCCGCCACGCTTCGAGGGACCAGGTCTTCCAATGCGCGCACTCATCACCGGCGGCGCCGGTTTCGTCGGTTCTCATCTCGCCGATGCCCTGCTTGCGGAGGGGCACGAGGTTCAGGTGCTCGACGACCTCTCGACGGGCGCCATCGAGAACATCCTGCACCTGCGCGGCACGCCGGGCTTCTCCTACCGCATCGGTTCGGTCATCGACGAGCCGCTGCTGGCCGAAATGGTCGACTACGCCGACGTCGTCTACCACCTGGCGGCGGCCGTGGGGGTGAAGAAGATCGTCGAGGAGCCGGTCAACACCATCGAGTGCAACGTGCACGGCACCGAGGTGGTGCTGACGCACGCCGCCAAGAAGAAGCGGCCGGTGCTCATCGCCTCCACCTCCGAGGTGTACGGCAAGAGCGCGGCCGTGCCGTTCCGGGAGGACGCCGACCTGGTGCTTGGCGCGAGCACGCGCCATCGCTGGGCCTATGCCTGCAGCAAGCTGCTCGACGAGTTCCTGGCGCTGGCCTACTGGAAGGAGCGCGGGCTGCCGGTGGTGGTGGTCCGGCTGTTCAACACCGTGGGCCCGCGGCAGACCGGCCGCTACGGCATGGTGATCCCCAACTTCGTGCGGCAGGCGCTGGACGGCGAGCCGATCACCGTGTTCGGCGACGGCACCCAGTCGCGCAGCTTCACCTACGTGGGCGACGTGGTACGGGCGCTGATCGCGCTCATGGCGCACCCGGCCGCGGTGGGCCAGGTCTACAACGTGGGCAACGGGCAGGAAGTGTCGATCCGCGCGCTCGCGGAGCTGGTGAAGGCGATGACCGGCTCGTCCTCGCCCATCGTCACGATTCCCTACGATCGGGCGTACGAGGCGGGCTTCGAGGACATGCCGCGCCGGGTGCCCGACCTCACGAAGGTGCGCGCGGCGATCGGCTACGAGCCCACCGTGGATCTCGAGGGCATTCTCAGCCGCGTGATCGCGTCGATGACGACGGCGCGCGCCGGCGCCGGCGTCCGTTGAGGCGCACCGGAGGATTGCAGCAGCCTTCATGTCCCTGAAGCACACCGCGCGCGCGGCGACCGCGCGCGCGCTCACGCGCCACGCCCGGCTCGTCAAGCGCGGGCTCCTCGCGCTCGGCCGGGAGCGGTCGCCGGTCCTGCCCGAGATCGTCCAGATCGAGGCCACCAACATCTGCAACGCCAAGTGCGTCTTCTGTCCCCGCGACGAGATGGGGCGCGCGCTGGGCATCATGTCGATGGACCTGTTCCGGAAGGTCGCCGACGAGTGCGCGGCGCTCGGCATCGGCCACGTGCGGATGCACAACTACGGCGAGGCGTTCGTCGACCGCAAGCTGGTCGAGAAGATCCGCTACGCCAAGCAGATTGGCATTCCCGAGGTGGGCGTGATCAGCAACGGGTCGCTGATCACCGAGGACGTCGCGCACGGGATGATCGAAGCCGGCCTCGACGCCATCAACATCAGCCTCGATGCCGCCGGCCGGGAGGTGTTCGAGACGACGCGCGTCGGCCTGAAGTACGACAAGGTGATGGCGGCCGTCGAGCGCATCCTGCGCATCCGCGAGGAGCTGGGGCGCACGCACCCGAAGCTGATTCTCTCCTTCGTGCGCCAGAACAACTCCGACGAGGAGCACGCCTTCATCGAGCGGTGGCGCGCGCGCGCCGACAAGGTGCACGTCACCGACCTGCACAACTGGGCCGGCACGCTGCACACCGAGTCGAGCGTGAACTTCCCCTGCTACCGCCTGTGGCTCACCTTCACGGTGCTCTGGGACGGGCGGGTGTCGCTGTGCTGCGCCGACTTCGACGGCCGCGAGATCCTCGGCGACCTGCGCACCTCGACCATCGCCGAGATCTGGAATGGCGAGCGGTACCGCGAGGTGCGCCGGGCGCACCTCGACCACGGCGGGCCGTCGATCTGCCAGTCGTGCGATCTGCCGAAGAAGGACTCGCCGCTGTGGATCACCAAGATCCTGTGAGCGGGACCGTCGCGTGGGGGCGATGAAGCGGATCGGGCGGCGGCTGACGGCGAAGCTCACGCGCCCGCCGCTCGAACGGTTCCTGCGATCGCATGCCAGCAGCGCGCTCACGCTCGACCTCGGATCGAGCGCAGGCTTCTACGCGTCGCTCTTCCCCCGGCGCGTGGCGCTCGACATCCGGCGGGCGCACGGCGTGGCGGTGGTGGGCGACGCGCTCGCACTCTGCTTCCCCGATGCCACGTTCGACACCGTGCTGTGCACCGAGGTGCTGGAGCACCTGCCCGACCCGCAGCGCGGCGTCGACGAGATGCACCGCGTGCTGCGCGACGGGGGCACGCTGCTGCTGACCACCAGGTTCCTGTTTCCCATCCACGACGCGCCCGGCGACTTCTTCCGCTACACCCGCTACGGGCTGCAGCACCTGCTGCGGGCGTTCGAGGACGTGGAGATCGTGGAAGAGGCCGACCCGATGGGCACGATCGCCATCCTCGTGCAGCGGCTGGGAATCCAGGCCGAGACGCTGGGCTGGCGGCCGCTGCGGGGCGTGTGGCACGTGGTGGCCCGGGTGGTGCGACGGCTGTCGTTCCTGCTGACAGCGCAGTATGGCGACAGCCGTGGCACCCCCATCGCGCATGCCATCATGACGAGCGGCTACTACGTGCGGGCGCGGCGGCCGAGGCGGGGCGGGGGCGGCGCTTCCTGATCGCACCGGCCACGGCTCGTCGCGGAAACGTCCCCGGATGGTGCACGACCTGGTGCCGGAGCGACCGATCGCGGCGGCCTGCCGTGCCGTTGACCGTGCCCGTCGTTTCCTACTACAGTGCCGGGTCGGTTTCGGCCCGGCCCGGGTGGTGCCGCCCAGCGGCGGGACACGTGGTGCCAGCGTCCCTATCGACGACAGCGCCGCCTGCCGATAGGGAAGCCGGGGGTTCTGCGCCGGAGGAATTACTTGTCCCTGCTGAACACGCGAGCCGCGTCCCTCCTGTTGGTTTCGGCCATCTTCGTCACCGCCTCCCTTGGTGCACCGCCGGACGCAAGCGCTCAGGCGTCTCGCCAGGGCGACACCTCCCGGGTGGGAGGGCTCTCGAGCACT
>JBDIBB010000191.1:0-6736 GCA_039812685.1 Vicinamibacteraceae bacterium | reverse complement strand
CACCGGCCGGACATCGTGCTCTACCGCTCCTAATCTGTTGGTTGAATGAAGGTTCGATTCCTTCCGGGCTCACCACTCTTTCATCAGCGTCAGCAGACGACGCCAAGTAGTTGAAGAGTGGTGCGGTTACGGCGGTTCGATTGAATCGATTTCCGTCGTACGCGATCCCTTCCGGGAAGAACAGCTGCTGCAGTCGCTGCTTGTAGTCGAGCGACGCCTGGACCCACAGGTCTGACGCCCGCGGCAGGATGCGTTCTGCGAACGCCAGGATGCCCTGTACGTCGAGTTCGTCGACGGCATCGGCGTAGTGGTCGATTTGGGCGAGCGTCAGCTCCTCACGCAGCCTATCGCGCTGCCGCTCGTAGCTCTTGGCGTCGATCGACTGCTGGAACAGGAAGGCCTCGTCCAGCCGATCGAGCTTCTGCTGGACCGTCCTTACGCGCTTCTCCTGCTCAGCCGTCCGATCCTTGGCTTCGGCTCGTCGCTGTTCCCAGATGTACGGAATCCGGTCCTTCACCAACCGCATGTAGCCGGTCGACGGCTGGAGCAGCGCAAGTTCGTCGGCGAACGCGCCTTCGAGCTTGGCTTTGCTGACGTTTACCGCTCGACACTGGCGCTGGCAGTGGTAGTAAGCGTAGTGTCCGTTGCGGCCCTTCGACCAGCTGCCCGTCAACGGTCGGCCGCAACTCTGGCAGCTTACGAAGCCGCGCAGCGGGAAGTCGGGGTGGCTGCGCTGGCGCGGGCCGGCCACAACGACCCGGCCATCGAGTACGGCTTGCGCGCGGTAGAACGTCGCCTCGTCTACGAGCGGTTCGAAGTCGCCGCGAGTGGACACGCCGTAGTCCGGGCTCTCGACCTTGCCGACGTAGATTGGGTTCCGCATCATCTGGCCAAAGCTCTGGGGCGAGATGCGGAGCCCCTTCCTGCTACGAAGCCCTGCCTCCGTCGCGCGCGCGATCACTTCCTGCTTGGTGTAGCGGCCGGTCGCCAGTTCCTCGAACGCCCGTCGCACCAGCGGACCGCGCTCTGGGTCGTGAACCAAGCTCGTGCTCGACCACTTCGGTGCGTTCAGATATCCAAGCGGCGCCGGGAAGGTCCAGCGGCCAAGCTCCAGCGCCGCACGCAGGCCGGCGCGCGTCCGTTCCGAGCGCACGTCGTTGTCGAACTGCGCGAACGCCGCCAGCACGCCTTCCATCAACTTGCCGGTGGACGTGTCGTCGATCGGTTCGGTCACCGACCGCAGCGAGATCCCGAGCGATTGCAGGTGTGCGCGGAGCGCAAAGTGGTCGTACTTCTCGCGCGCGAAGCGCGTGAGGTTGTACACGACGAGGAAGTGGACCTTGCCCTTGTGCGTGCGGCAGAACTTCAGCAGCGCCTGGAGCTGGCTACGGTCGGTAGTCTTGGCGCTCTCGCCTTCCTCGTGGAACCGTTCGAGGACCTCGTAGCCCTGCCGGCGGCAATACTCCTGGCAGGCTCGAAGCTGCGTCGGGAGACTCAGGTTCTCCGTCTGCTCCTTCGTGCTGACGCGAACATAGATCACCGCGCCGACCATGTCCGTCAGCTTAGCCCCGGCGCCGGGTGCCGGCAAGCGGTGTCGTCGCGGCATCGGCGTCAGTGGATGCGGCCGTCCTGCAACGCCAGGACGACTAGGATGCGCGCCATCGCATCGGCGTGCCGCACAATGTCGCGCACGTCATCGCCCGACAGCGCGTCGGCGTCATCGCCGAGCAGTTCGCGCCATCGCTGGATCGAGACCGTTTCCGGCGCAACGTCCGCGCGTTCAGACACATCCATCGCGGTCCCCAAGTGCACGAGTGCCCGTGTCGAGTGGGTGGCTCGCTCCGGCGCGTCGATATGGCGGTCGACGCGCCGTGTCGGTGGAGCGCGGATGCGGCGTGGCGCCGGCATCATCCGCGGGAGCTGTGCTCCGAGCGGCGACGGTCGCCGACGTGGGCTGACCGTCTACGCAGCGTCCAGCCAGATCAGGGCGTGATCGCGCCTGCGGTGAACGCGGCTTCGCGGCTGCGGGTGGTCCTGGGAACGACACGCAACGAGGAGCCCTGACGTGCCGCCTGCTGTGCGCGGACCGATCGTCCGGCGACAGACTGCGGTGTGGTGAAGGTGCGCTCCGACCCGTGCCCTGGGGGCGCCGGCGGAATGCGCGCTCTGGAGGCCATGATGGCGAACCAGAGGAGTGCCCTATCGCACTGGCGAGATAGCCTCACGTTACGCCCGCGCGAGGCCGTCGTCAATCGCAGAGTGCAGCGCGACAGAGTGCAGCATGTGCAGCAGCACCGCAGGGTCGTTCGTCGTCCGGGTGCACTTTGCGCCGAATGCACGGCTCCGCAGATGCCGTGACCGGCGACCACTCGCCACCATCGCGTATTCGCCGACCGGAGCCGCGCGCAGGCGTGGTCAATGCCCGCAGGCCCGGCCACGGGCCGGGTCGGAGCGACGCGGAGAGCATTGACCGCACCGAGCACGGCGCCAGCATCGTTGACGCGATGGTGGAGCGCGCGATCGCCGGATCGAACACGGACTGCGACGTCGACACAACGTGGTCCGTCCGCCAAGCGCGCGCCGCGCTGTTTCGCCGGCTCACTTCTGGGGCTGGATCTCGTCACTGATCTGCGTCGCTTGGCGGGTGCGATCGTTCTGCAGGCACTGGATACGCGTTCGTCCACACGCGGCGAAGACACCCGATGGCGTGAACGACCCCGTCCCTGCGCCCTGGGGTCAGGGGCTGGGCAGCACACCGGGGTCGTTCACGCCATCGTCTCTGTTGCGACACCGGGCGCGACATGTTCCGACGAGGCGGCAGACAGCGCCGCCTCGCCTCGACAGGCGTGGCAACACTCGCTACGTCAAGCGTTTGCCTGCGGTGCGTGGTCATGGCCAGCCAGGGGGGAGAGAGGGGCTGGTGAGGGCACCGAAACAAGGGGGCTAACCTGACGCGGTTTTCGCTTGGCCCCCCTCTTGGCCCAGGCGTCGCGGTCCATCGCCCCCGAGAGCTGCAGGTACTGACGGTTCAGGCACTCCACTTCCACCGTCGAACAGCCGCGCGCGTGGTCGTCCGCGAGGGTGGTCGAGGGCGCCTCCCAGAGCACCCTATTGCCCTGTCGTCGCCACGCGCGATACAGCGACTGGATCTTCGGGTTCCCCTGCTTCCGGAACTCCCGCCGGATGTAAACGTCCGCCGGGTCGCCGACGTGTGCGCCCGTGGACTGACACTCCGGGAAGTACGTCTCCAGGGCCTTCGTCACGCTGGGGTTCATGGGCGTCCACAGTTCCTCCCGGACGGCCGCCTTGTAGAGCGAGACGGCCCTCCTGAAGCGGCGCGGGACGAGCAGCCGGAGCGCCCAGGTGTGCACGAACCGAAGCAGTCCGGCATGGCGGATCAGGAACTGGCGGAAGTCCACGGGCATCCTCCGGTTCACGAGATACAGCAGAATGAGGTGGTCCGCGCGGCCCTTCTCGACCCCGATCGGCAGCTTGTCCGGGAAGCACCGAATGGCGCGCTGGCGGCCGCTGCCGAACGCGATGTGCGGGTAGTCCTCCGGACGCAGGTAGTTGTCCCGCTTGAGCGCGAAGAACCGCCGCTTGTCGTCTTCCGGACTGAGCCACCAGCAGTGCCGGTCACCGAGCACGGCATCCAGGATCATCACCCGCTCGACCATCTGACCGACCGAGCGGAGGCGTCGATTACGGTTGTCATCTTGGCCGATCGCTTCGTAGAGCGGCTTGTGGTGCACATGGTACAGCCGTCCGCGTCGGACTGGTCCCGGCTCGATGGCGTGAGCGAATCCACGCGCCACCAACCGGGCGACGAACTCGCGGCTGTTCTGGCCGCGCGCGGTGCCCGTGAAGGCGCAGTACTGGCGCTCCAGGAAGGCGCCGGCGTGGACCATCACCGTCACGAGGAACTGCCGCTGCCGCGGCGTGAAGCCGAAGGCCGCGAGGGCCTGCACGCGCGCCTCGGTGACGCTGTCGTACGTGTCGTTGCGGGGGTACTCGTAGCTCACAGAAACTCCTCCATCCCACGGGGACGCGGCACGGAACGGCCGCCGCCCCCACGTGAGCCGACGACGTAGACTTGGAACCCCGTCCTGGCGTGGCTGGCGGCATGAGCGCCGCGGTAGTGCGGCGTGAACAGCTCGACGTCCTGATGCAGCTCGCGCCCGTCGACCTCGTACTCGATGCGGTAGTCCGGGAAGTGCACCTGCGCGTCGAAGTACGGCAGGTCGTGGTCGCGCGCCCACTCCCGGACTTCGTGCTCGTCTCGGTCCGGCCGGCCGTCGCTGTCGGCGCGGCCGCGGTTGTGTTCCTGCAAGAACTCCTGGTACTCGCGCTTCAGGTCCTGCTCCAGGACGACACGCCGCACCGCGAGCCCGTCGTGCTCGTCGCGGAGCCGCGCCTCCTCCTGTCGGTAGGTCGAGTACAGGTGCGAGTCGTGGTCCAGCTCGCGCTCCCGGCCGACGCCTGCGTAGAACGCCTGGGAGGGCCCGTCCTCGCGGTCGAGCGGATGGGCATCGAGCAGGTCACGCCCCTCGCGCGTGAGCGTCAGCCCGCGCTCGTTGTCGCCCAGGTCTACCGTCTCGACGAGGCCCTCGTCGCGCAGGTGTTCGAGGGTGTCGTGGTCGGCATCGAGGTCGTGCTCGGGGACGACGCGAAAGGCGCCGACGGCGGCCAGCGTGCGGCTGTCCTCGCCGTTCAGCTCGTAGACGCGGTCGCGGTCCACCACCAGCTCGCGCTCCTCGCCGCGTGGCAGGTCGAGGTCGCGCATCAGGCCGTCGCGCGCGTCCAGGTCGTCGCGGTCGCGGCCTTCGTACACTGGCGCACGGCCCTCGCCGCCTTCACGGTCGCGCGCGTCATCTCGCGGATCGAACATGGCTGTCCTCCCGACATGGCGTTGCGTTGGGTTGTTCGTGAAGGCGCCCGGGCGGTTGCCGCGCGGGGCGATTCAGGAAGGCGCTGAGCGTCACGGGCGTTGTGCCGCGCGGCGTTCAGGGCGTGGTCTGGGGGGACCCAAGCTCGGGGCCGTGGCGGCGCGGCCGAACTTCGGGTTCGGCCCCCGCGCCTCGGCGAAGGGGGCCAGCAGTCGACGTCTGCCTGTTCGCTTATACGACGACTCGGCGCCGCTGTGCAAGCGAGAGACCAACTCACGCCGGTTGTGCCATCTCCCGGCAACCATGACGCTGCCGGGCGTCCGCCGCCGGGTCCCCCGCCAGCAGCCGCAATGGTTGGCGCTTGCGGCTGGAACCGCCATTCGCAATGACTCTCGATGGCGCGCATCGCCTGCACCGATGGCGTGGCTGCGCGCTGGAAGCCGGAGCGTCCACAGGCCGCTGGAGACTGCCGGCGGACTGCCGGAATCCCGTGCGCTCAACTGCCGTCTGGCAGACGCCCGTCAGCCCGAAGTCCGAACGGCCCGGCGTTCGCCCCAGCCGCACAGTCGCAAGCGTGCGACTCGGGTCACGGTTCCACTCAAGAGTCCCAGGATTACTCCCGAGGCACCCCACCCGAGCGCCACGGCCGCGCGGTCGTTCACCAGCCCCGTGACTGTCTTCGGCGCGGCGTTCCCGGCGACAACGTAGATGCAAACGGCGGCATAGCAAGCCACGGTGTGGCCCACAGCGACGAGACAAGCCACCAGAATTCGATGCCGAATCGGACAGCTAGGAAACTGCGCGGTCGCCAGGGCGAACCCGTATACCAGTCCAAAGACGCCCGCGGCAACGAACACGGCCAGCAGATCCAGGAGGTCACGCTCCGGCGCGATCCAGAGCACCAGGGCGCCGACGCAGAGCCCCGAGCACCACCCGCTGACACTCCACACGATCGGCCTAGCGCCAGAAACGCCGTCTAGCCTCAGCTGAAGCGGCAGAGCCACCGTCACCCAAAGAACCGATGCTGCCACTAGCGAGATCAACGGGGGGCGCCCCGAAAGCAGAGGAGAGAGTGCTGCGCACATCAAGGCCCACGAGCCGGCAGCAGCTAACTGCTCGGTAAACATGTTCGAGCCGCCTACATCACGCAGCCGTTGTAGCCGTAGTCGTTGAAAACGCCGTATATCAGTGTTGTCGCTTCACCGCCTTCATGGTGCCAGAAGCCGACATCGACCCAATTCCCGAAGACAGCGGCGTATGCGGAGTCGTCGACCCAGGTGACCTCGCTCGGCGAGCCGAAGTCGTAGTTGTAGTAGATTCCGTTTCGCTGCGACCTGGCATACCGATCGGTGCGCGGATGGTCCTCGTCCATCGCGTAGCAACCAGCGACGTACCAATGCGTGTTGAACGGCCAAGGCAACGGCGCCTCCGGCACAGCCCAACACGAGTAGGATCCAGTCCATCCCTCGAGCTCGCAGAGGTTCTCCTCTGGCCGGACAAACCAGCGGGACCAGTTCAGGCGCGTGTTCGTCACCGCAATATCGAAGAAATACAACGGATCCTTGACTCTGACCTGCGCAAACCAGTACCCACCGCACTCACAGGTTGGGCAGCAGTTGCAGGGGCCCTGTTCGGCACCAACAGTCGCGAACTCAGGGGGCACACGATTCCTCGACGTTCGTAAGGTGGGCGGCAACGGGACGTTTGGCGACGGCGTCCACGCAGCCTGCTTCAGTCGCGGTTGCCTCGGCGAGAATGCCCCCCGAAAGTCGATCGGACGCATGCGGATGAAGTCCTGCACCCGCTGCAGGTCGGCCTCGCTGTGCACTTGGAACGAGCGATAGGTTAGC
>JBDIBB010000190.1:0-6812 GCA_039812685.1 Vicinamibacteraceae bacterium | reverse complement strand
CCGAACAATGCGCACGGCAAACTCACGAGTCCTTGTTGCCAGGTCTTTCATCCTTCATCCTTCATCCTTCATCCTTCATCCTTCATCCTTCATCCTTCCGAAACGTCGATCCTGCCCGTCACCGCGGCGGAGATGAGCGCCGTGCGGAGTTCCTTCAGGCGCTCGATGGCCTCGCGGACCTTGGCGACGAGGGCGTCGAGGCGCGCGGTCTCCCGGTCGAGGAACGCGGCGATGGCGCGCTGCTCGGGCTCGGGGGGCATCGGGTGCTTCAGGTTCTCGACGAACGCCTCGGGGACTCGCTTCTGACCGCCCGCCCCATACATCTCGGCTTCGCCAAGCCGTCGAAAAGCGTCGGCGACGGTGGCGTATAACAGGTACCTGCGGTCAATCGCGTCGTGCGCGCGGAGCACGTGCAGCTCTGTGGTCCCGAATGCGATGCCGTTCGTCAGCCCAGCGGCCAGCGCGCCTTTTCCGTTTTCGAAGCAGGGCGTGATCTTGGCGACGACAACATCCCGGTCCGCAAAGTACGTGTACCCGGAGGTAACGTCGGCCAGCGGTTTGGTCCTAGAAAGGTCCAGACCGCCATACTCACCGACAGCCTCCATTGGCACGAATGACACTTCCGCGTCTTGGGAAAGTCTGCGCGTTTCCAGCGGTGACGGATTCAGCTCAGCACTGAATTTCAGCCGCTTCACTTCCCAATGCGTCGGAATCTTCCCCAGCCACTCGACGGCGGAGTTCTTGTAAGCCGGGTACGGCTTGAACCGCCGCGGCGTATCCGCTTCGGGCTTGCGCGCAAGCTCGCTCACGACGCCACCTCCCGCGCCAGACGCTCCGGGCTCCAGATCCGCTCGGCGAGCTGCTGGTAGAGCGCCTGGCGCGCGTCGAGGTCGGCTTGAACGATGCGACTCGTAGCGTCGATCTCGCGCGGGGGGCGGCGAGCGGTGGTCATCGTGCCTCCTCGGGCTCCTGCAGCGACCACGGGCCTCCGGGGGGCCAGCTGCCGGCGAAGCGATCGCCGCGAGCAACCGCACGCAGCGGAGGTCCGGCAAAGCCCGCGATCGCCTCGATCACGCCTGGCAGTCCCGGCGGCGATCCCGCGCCCAGGAGCCTGCGGGTGAATCCGGTCCACTGTGCCGATTTGCCGGGCACCTCGGCGAACTCCCGCGTCAGCGCCATCGGAAGTTCCTGCGGCAGATCCGTCCGGCGACGGACGAACGTGGCCGCGATGGCCTCGGCGAGCTGGACCCCGTCGAAGGATCGAGCCGACGCGAGCGCTTGGACGTCGAAAAAGTCCCGCATGCGGCTGTTGGCGGCGCCGAGTACGACCATGGCGTGCAACTTCTCCGCGACCGCCGTCTCGGGCCGATAGGCGCGCAAGCGCGGCCGTGGCAGATCCAGGAGGCTCGGGTACTCGATCCACTGCGGCTCCGGAACGACGGCGTCACCGATGCCGACATCGACTTGCACCCGGAGCCGGGCCTTCCCCAGCCGAGCGGTCATCTCCACCCGCTGGCCGCCGTAGGCGTCCTCGATTCGGATCGGTCCGACCCGCAGTGTGGCGGCGTCGAACTCGAGACCATCCGGCTCGACCGACTGCGCGCAGATCTCGTCGAACAGGTTGCGAAGTGATTCGGTGTTCAGCTCGCCGAATCCGAGCAGGTCGGCGTCGCGCGTGGGGCGGATCGTCTCGCCCAGCCACACCAGGAGCAGCAGGGCGCCCTTCAGCACGAAGCGCTCGGCGTGCCGCGATCGCGACAGCCGATACAGCAGTCGCTCGCTTGCATAACGCACCAGGACCACGTTGGGGTCGATCCCGAGCTTCTTCGCGTGCTGAACGAGCCGGACCTGGACCGAGTGGGCGAGCCCCGTCGTCATGCGACCACTCCCTCCACATAGGGACGCATCACGCTCTCGACGCGGCAGGCCCGGGCGGCTAGGTCGAGGTCGGCCATCGCGAAACGGCGGTCGCGCCACGCCTCGCGCAGCGCTTCCACCGCCACGTCGAGCCCGACGCGATGCCGGGCTTTGAAGAGATCCGCGATCGTCTTGGCGACGCTGTAAATGCGCACGCTCTGCCGTTCGATCTCATGGATCTCGATGCCTGCGCGGAAGGCCGCTCCGCTGTAGCGGACGATCCGCAGCCGCAGGCTCGCCACTTTCGGGGGACGCCGGCCCCGTTCGATGGCCAGCCAGACCTCGGCGGGGAGCTGGGTTCCGATCCCGTGGAAGGAGAGCGCGGACAGCAGGCAGATCACGCCGGCGGGTGCGGCCGCAGCAGCCAGGGCGAGCCCGTGGTGCTCGGTGATGTCCGCATTGGCGAGGCGGTACTTCCCGGGCCCGACGCGTTCGAGGGTGCCGTCGGCCACCAGGCGCGTCAGCTCCTGAGTATGGATCCCGGCTCGGGACACGGCGCGCGCGGTCACGTAGTCCTTCTGCTTGACCAGGCTCAGGATGTGTTGCCGAGCGGTCATCATGTGGCAAATCGTACTCATTTGTCTGTAGCTGTCAACGATTTGCCACATCTCGGGGGACGAGCCTTTGGGGTCAAATGCCCACGCCCCGGATTCCGGGGGGGCCGATCCATCCCGACGGAAAACATCGGCACTTGGCGGGGAGTACCGACATTCCGCGTGATTAGCCGGCCCGGCCCGCAGTGACCTCCGCCAGCATCCGCACGATGTCTTTCTCAATCGCCCGGATATCGGCTTCGATCTCCTCCAGGGGCCGGGGCGGTGTGTAGCGGTAGAAGTAGCGGTTGAAGTTGATCTCGTAGCCGATGAGGCCGACGCGACCGTCCCTGGGGTCGCGCCTGGTCGTGTCGATCCAGGCGTCCGGGACGTGGGGCGTCACCTCGCGGTCGAAGAAGGCACGGACGCTGGCGGGCACCCCCTCGGCGTCGGCCGGGTCGTCGCCGGCGGGCAGCGGCACGCTCTCGGTGTCGCGCAGCTCCGGATCGGGCTCCGGGTTGCCGTCCCTGCCGCGGCAGATCGCGGCCGTGTCGTCACGCTCGGCGAGCGCTGACAGAATCGCCTTGCGGACCGGCGCCGGGAGCTTCAGACGCGCCTTCCGAACGGCGGCATCAAGCGTCTCCTCGAACTCGTTGCGGTCCGTGAAGAGCGTTCCCGGGAGCCCGCGCAGAAGCGCGCGAATCGCCGCCTGCAGCTCTCGGCCCTCGGCCTGTTCCTTCGCGCCACCCGCACCCTTCTTCTTCGACTGCGCGAGCGACTGGAATCCCCGCTCGTCCTCGAGCCGTGCGATGCGGTCGGCGGTTGCCTGGAAGCTGAGCCGCAGCGGACGCTCGACGGTGATCTTGCGGAAGCCGAAGTGCGTGGTCGGGAAGATGCGGCTCACGACGACCTCTTCCTTGTTGCCGTCCTTCGTGATCCGGCGCGTTTCGCCATCCGTGAAGGCGCCGAGGAGCGTGACGATGTCCTGCGCCTTCTCCGGCGGGATCTCGCGCCGCTTGTCGCCGAGGCTCTTGCGCATCGGCACCCAGAACGAGGTGGCGTCGATGAGCTGCACCCGGCCCCGGCGCGCCGGCGCCTTGCGGTTGGTGACGACCCAGACGTAGGTGGCGATGCCGGTGTTGTAGAAAAGCTGCTCGGGAAGCGCGACCAGCGCTTCGAGCAGGTCGTGCTCCAGGATGAAGCGGCGGATCTCGCTCTCGCCGCTGCCGGCGTCGCCGGTGAAGAGCGGCGAGCCGTTCATGATGATGGCGATGCGCGATCCGCCCTCCTGCGGCTCCTTCGCATGCGCCAGCATGTGCAGGAGGAAGAGGAGCTGGCCGTCGCTGATTCGCGGCAGCCCGGCGGCGTATCGGCCCGACGCGCCGCGCGCGTGCTCGGCGCGCACGGCGCCCTCGTCTCGCTTCCACTCCTTGCCGTACGGGGGGTTGGCGATCAGGTAGTCGAACGAGCGGCCAGCGTGCCCGTCGGTGGAGAGCACGCTTCCGTAGGCGATGTTGTCGGCATCGCGTCCGGTCGGGTCCTTCATGAAGAGATCCGACTTCGCAATCGCCCACGTCTCCGGGTTTACCTCCTGGCCGAAGAGGTGGATTTCCGCGTCCGGGTTGATGGGCGGCCGCAGCGCCTCGCCGTTCCTGCGCAGGCCGGCCGTGACGTGCTCCTTCGCAATCATGAGCATGCCGCCCGAGCCGCAGCACGGATCGTAGACCGTGCAGACGATCCCCGTGCGCTGGATGCGATCGGCGTCGCCGGCCAGCATCAGATCCACCATCAGGTGCACCACGTCGCGGGGCGTGAAGTGCTCGCCGGGGTTCTCGTTCAGCGCCTCGTTGAACTTCCGGATCAGCTCCTCGAAGATCGTGCCCATTGCCGGGTTGTCGATCCGGTCCGGATGCAGGTCCACGTTCTTGAACCGTTCGAGCACCTGGAAGAGAAGTCCGGCCTCATCAAGCTTCGAGATCGTGTTGTCGAAGTCGAACTTCTCGATCACCTCGCGCATGTTCGGGCTGAACCCGGCGATGTAGTTGCGCAGGTTGGCCGCCAGGTGCGGCGCATCGGCGAGCAGCCTCTCGAAGTCGTAGCGGGACGTGTTGTAGAAGGCGAAGCCGGAGGCGCGCCGCAGCTGGGCGTCGAGATCCTCGAGCCCCTTGCCCTTGAGCTGACCCTGGCGCTCGAGAACTTCCGTCTTCGTCCCGGCGAGCACGCAGTCGAGGCGGCGCAGCACCGTGAGCGGCAGGATGACGTCCTGGTACTTGCCGCGCTTGAAGGTGTCGCGGATCAGGTCGGCGACGCCCCAGAGAAAGCTCACGATTTCGCTGTGGTTCACGCTGTCACCTTTCGGTCGCTCGTGCCACGGCGCCACCCGGGCCGCGACCGCCGGCCCGGCACGAGGGCCCGGCCGCGGGCTCCCGCCGCGTCGCTCGCTCGACGGGCGGGTATCCGTCTCGACGTCCTCCCGTCAGCTCGACCACGACGCTTCGCAGAACGTCATCGCACCGCACGATGCTGCGCGAGGCGAGCCAGGGTCTGGTCGGGCGTCTCGCGATCGCCCCGGCCAGCGCGGCACGCGCACTGCGGCCGCCTCAGCCCGCGTGATCCGTCGTCGTCCGGCGCCGCCCGTACCGCTGGACGATGCGGTCGCAGAGGCCGGGCGCAACGACGGCGAGGATGGCGAGGCCGCGCGAGAGCGTGTGCGGATAGACCTCGGGCCGCGGCCGCCGCACGCAGCGCAGCATCGCCTCGGCCACCTGTTCGGCGGTCTGGCGCGGGCCGTTGGCCTCGACGCCGAAGCCGTAGTTCTCGCGCATGGCCGCGTGGAAGTCGGTGATGGTGGCCACGGGGTAGACGAGGCTGACGTGGATGCCGCTGCCGCGCAGTTCGGCGCGCAGCGACTCGGCAAGGCCCACCTGCGCGAACTTCGTCGCGGCGTAGCCCGCCGACCCGGGAACGGCGCGCCGGCCGACGATCGACGAAACGACCAGCACGTGGCCCGACCGCTGCGCCTCGAAGTGCGGCATCGCCGCGCGCACGGCGTGCAGCGTGCCCATGAAGTTCACCTCGAGCAACTGCCGCATCACCTCGGGCGTGGTGTCCTCCAGCGTGCCGTGGAAGCCGATGCCCGCGTTGGCCACCAGCACGTCGAGGCGGCCGAAGGTGGCCAGCGTGCGCGTGACGAAGGCACGCATGTCCGGCTCGCTGGTGACGTCGGCCGACACGGCCAGCACGCGACCGCCCGCCTGGCCGATGCGGCCGGCCACGTGCTCGAGACGATCGGGACGGCGGGCGGCAAGCGATACCGCCATGCCCTCTGAAGCGAAGCGCCGCGCGCAGGCGGCGCCGATGCCCGCCGAGCCGCCCGTGATGGCCGCCACGCGGCCGGCGAGTGACGTCATGGTGAGGGCATCATACCCGGCCGCGCCGATCCGGCCAGCAGTCCGACGCCGGACCGCCGGCCGGGCGCAGCCTCACCGTGACGCGGCCCGTTCGACAGCAACGCCTCCGTGTGGCGAAGTGGCCCTCAGCAGGCCCATGTACCAGGCGGAGGCGTTGCTGTTCCCAGGCAGTCACGCATGCTCGCGCACAATCCGGGCGAAACGCTCGCTGATGAGCCCGGTGCAGCACTTCAGCAAGACCAGGCAGCGACGGACGCCCGCGTCCGAGACGACACGATCAACCAGAAGAGTCGATGTCACTCGGGAACTGCCGCACGCTGGAGCGTAGCCGGTTGGCGTTGCTGACCACGTGCGCCTCGCCGCCTCGCCGTCTCGCTCCTGGCCACGCGACGGACGAGATGGGCCAGCGACGCGTGCGCGACACGCCATTCGCCCACGAAGTGTTGCCAGGCGTCGTGCGCGCGAAGCACCGCCGCCTCGGCGTCGGACGCTTCGCTGACCGTCAGCGCACCGGCGCTCGACGGGTCGCGTGCCGCCGAGAGTGCCTGGCGTGCGCCGGCGAGACGCCGGTCGATTGAGACGAGCGCCGGAGATGCACTCTGCACACGCAAGTACGACACGACGAGGTAACCAACCTCTCGTGTGAGCGCCTGCAAGGGGATCGCAGCGAGAGGATCGGTATCCGACGCCTTGGGAACTCGTGTCTTCATGGCGCTCTCCGGGCGTTGGTTGACCACCGGGGTCTTCAGTGCTGCCGGCTGGCCCGTGACGGTGTCTGCGATCCAAGATCCACCGTGAGACCCCCGTAGACGCGGTGGGCGTACCGCGCGCTCTCGCCGAGGAACGGCGACGCATCCTCAGCGCCGTCGACGACGAAGAGCCGGTAGTCGCCGCGAAGACCCCAGCGTCCGAACGAAAAAGTGACGCCGCCGCCGACGTTGCCTGCCAGGCG
>JBDIBB010000189.1:0-6841 GCA_039812685.1 Vicinamibacteraceae bacterium | reverse complement strand
GGAAGCGAACGGCGCTGACATCCCCGAAGTAGGCACACCATTCCAGGAGCGAGGTTCCATCGGCGCTCCTGGCGGAGGCGGTCCCGCCGCGTGCGACGTGCTCCCAGACCAGGTCGGTCCGGCCGTTCGCGATGCGATCGAGCAGCGCAGTCGTATCCACGTCAGGCATCGGCTGCCTCCTCACCGGCGGCCCGCGCGCGCAGGCGGCCCAGCCCCGAGTGGTCAAACGCCACGGTCTCAACGCTCTTCACGATCTGCTCTCGGTGTCATGGCGCATGGCCATGGCCAAGGTGCGGCGGCCCGTCCGACGAGCGGATCGGTCGCGAGTCGCGGAGGGGTGACACGATGCTGAGGGCGGCGGCCGCACTGCCATCGACCTCACCGCGGGCCAGCTCTCGAGGATCTCGGCGTGGTCCTCGTCTCGCCGAGTGGCGCCGGTGTCCGCAAGGTCTCGGCCCCCTGTGGGTCACGCAGGCATCACCCCTCACCGCTTCACACAGGCGAACACGGTGTACCCATCCTCGCCAGTGTCGTAGCGTCCCTCGCAGACGTCGAACCCCGTGTCCCGCAGCACACGCCTCCACGTGTCGAGTGAGAAGAGGCCCATCCTCCAGTGGTCGGTCTCAATGCGAAGGTGCCCGCGGTCACGGATCAGATAGAGGACCGTCGTCTCGTACTGTTCGTCGGACGGGTCGGGATCGTACACGTTCTCGATGAATACGACGTCGAGTTCGTTCCGTCTGTCCGTGCCCGGCGTCACGGTCGTCCTGTTCTGTTGGAATGTCTCCACGGTCACGTCCGGAGTCGCAACCAGGACCCCGCCCGGGTTCAAGTGCACATGCGCGGTGCGGAGCGCCGCCGTGAGGTCGGCCAGGGAGGTCATGTACGAGATCGCGTCGTCCATCAAGACGGCATCGAAGGTCGTCCCGAGCCGGACGTTCCGCATGTCTCCCTGGACGAACACGCTCTCCGGGTTCAGTTCGCTGGCCTGGGCCAGCATCGAGGGACTGAGATCCACTCCGGTGACACGGAACGTCTCTTTCAGATTGAAGACGTTCTTGCCCCCGCCGCACCCGATGTCCAGCAATGTGCTCGCCGGACGCTCAGCGAACCGTTCAACCAAGGCCGAGACGTGTCGACAGTAGTGCGCGTACTCATCGGCGGCGGCGCCCCACATCGGCCACAACCACGCCAAGTCGGTATAGAGACGACGAGTCTGATCCACAGCCACCTCCGTTCACGCCCCGAGTGAGCCTCCGCTCGGCTCGCCCGCCACGGGCGGCGGCAATCGGGGCATCGTCGCGTCACACGACGCGTCACGCACCAGATTCGGCAATAGCAGGCGGGTTCCGGACCGGTCGTGCGGCGTGGCGGTCTATCGGGCACCTTCCGCGACCGCGCCATCCTCGCGCAGCCTCGCGATGTCGCGCGTCGGGGCGCTGCCGAACAGACGCGTGTATTCGCGGCTGAACTGTGACGCGCTGAGATAGCCGACTTGGCGCCCCGCGCTGCCCGCGTCCAGCATGCGCGCCAACATCAGGCGACGCGCCTCGTGGAGCCGCAACACCTTCTGATACTGCAGCGGGCTCATCGCGGTGACCGCCCGGAAGTGCTGGTGGAACGACGACAGGCTCATGTTCGCGAGGTCGGCCAGGTCCTCCACCTTGATCGGCTGGGCGAAGTTCTCGCGGACCCACGTCACGGCTCTCGTGACGCGCTGCACTCCGGACTCTTGCTGGCCGAGCAGCGCGACCCGTGGACCGATCGCACTGCGCAGCAGGCGCATCAGGATCTCGTCGATGACGAGCGGCGCGAACAACTCCGCGTCCGTGGGGTCGGCCATCAACTCGAGCAGTCGCGATGCCGCATCGACCATTGCGGTGCTGGTCTGCCCGACGCAGACGCCGCGGGTGTCACGCGGGATGGGGACCCCGTGCGGGAAGACCCTGAGACTCAGCTCCGCGATCTTGTAGGCGTGGAGATCGAGCTTGAGGGCGAGAAACGGCTCCCGCGAGGTCGCCCGGACGATCTGGGCGGCCACCGGCAGTTCCACGGAATAGGCAATCATCCGCGACGAGTCGTACGCGAACACCTCGCGGCCGAGGACGACGACCTTCGCGCCCTGCGCGACGACACAGAGGGCGGGCGCGACCGTCGCGCGCACCATGTCGCGCGACACCGAGGAGCGGCGGATGGCGTGCACGCCTGCGACGCGGAGCGGGAAGGATCCGTCGTACGGGGTGTGTGCGGCGAGCAAGCCGGCGAGCCGCGCCAGGCTGTCCGCCCGCGGTTCCTCGGGACGCTGGGCTTCTGCGGCCGGCGCCGAGGGCCTGGCCAGCCTCAAGTGCCCTTGCCCTCGGTTGGACACGACGGCGCGCCCGCTGGCCTTGGTCACAGCCGACCCGTGCTCTCGCATGTGCGCAACTCCTTGAAGCGTCCCGCGTGGTGGGGGCGGGCGCTGACCTCACGGTGATCGACCCACCCCAGCGTAGCAAGGCCGTCGAACGGTAGTGTGCCTGATCCTGCGAAAATCTGCCCTGTTCGTGCGGCGTCGCCCGCCGTGGCATAGCGGCATGTCGCGGCACGCGCTGAGTTCGGCCCCCTTTCTGGCGCCGGTCAGCCCGAGTCCTGGTTTGGAGGAACGGGCAAGATTCTCACCCAAAACGGCAACGTCGTCGGCTCGGACGGCCGTACATTCGGATGAAGAGCTCACGGGACCGCCCGTGGAGCCAGAGAACACGGTGTGCGACGACCCAGTCAAACGAGGAGAACGCGCGTGGCGATTCAGCGAGTCTCGGTGTGGCCCATGTCAGCGGTGCTGGTGCTGTCCACGCTGGCGAGCGTCGTGCTGCTGCCCGTCGGGGCGACGGCCCAGGCCCTCGCCGAGGTGAAGACGCCTGACACGCCGCTGGTACTGAAGGCGCAGGGCAGCTTCTACGTCGGCGGCGAGTCGGTCGAACAGACGAAGGGGCAACTGGGGGACCTTGGACCAGGCGGGCACATCACCATCAACCAGATGTACGTGCGGTTCATGGTGCCGCAGGGCGGAGACGGGAACGTCCCGGTCGTGATGCTCCACGGCGCGACGCTGACGGGCAAATCGTGGGAGACGACGCCAGACGGTCGGATGGGTTGGGACGAGTACTTCGTCCGGAAGGGCCATCCCGTCTACGTCCCCGACCAGGTGGGGCGCGGCCGGTCAGGATTCAACCAGGCCGTGCTCAACGACGTCCGCGCGGGCGTGGCGACGGCCGACAGGCTTCCGCCGTGGTTGCGGTTCAGCGATGAAGGGGTCTGGCCGAACTTCCGCTTCGGGGCCAAGGCCGGCCAGCCCTTCGCCGACACGCAGTTCCCCGTGGCGGCCGTGGGCGAGTTGTCGAAGCAAGCCGTGCCCGACATCAGTCCCAGCTTCCCGCAGCCGAACCCGAACTGGAAGGCGCTGGCCGACCTCGCGGGCCAGCTCAAAGGCGCCGTCCTGATGGGGCACTCGCAGTCGGGGTCGTTCCCCCTCGAAGCGGCCCTGCTCAACCCGGCGGCGGCGAAGGGGCTCGTGCTCGTCGAGCCAGGACGGTGCCCGGAGTACACAGCCGACCAGATCAAGACCCTCGCAACCGTGCCCGTGCTGGTGGTGTTCGGCGACCATCGCGACAACCCGACCGGGTTGCCGACCCTGCCCACGTGGCAACAGCGCTACGAGATGTGCCAGGCGATGATCGGCCGTCTCAAGACCGCCGGCGGTCGGGCCGAGATGCTGGCGCCGCCCGACCGCGGCATCAACGGCAACAGCCACATGATCATGCAGGACAGGAATCACCTCCGGATCGCGGACTGGATCCTGCAGTGGATCGGGGCGAACGTCGGCAAGAAATAGTGGCGCGGAGCGGGACTAGCGATAGGAGTACTTCAGCACGGCCTCCGGGAGGCGCGCGCCGTGGACCTCGATCCTCTTCGCGGCCTCGGCCATCTCGTGCAGGTCGGCAGGCGTGAGCTCGAGATTGGCCGCGCCGAGGTTCTCGTCGAGACGATGCAACTTCGTGGTTCCTGGGATGGGCACGATCCACGGCTGCTGCGCCAGAAGCCACGCGATCGCCACCTGCGCGGGCGTGGCCTGCTTCTGCGCTGCGATTCGCTTCAGCAGGTCCACCATCGCCACGTTGGCATCGCGAGCCTCGGGCGAGAAGCGCGGCGCGGCGCTGCGGAAGTCCGTGGCGTCGAAGGTCGTCTTCGCGTCGATCGCGCCCGTCAGGAACCCGGAGCCGAGCGGGCCCCACGACACGAACCCGATGCCGAGCTCCTCGCACGTCGAGAGCACGCCGTTCTGCTCGACGTCGCGCGTCCACAGCGAGTACTCGCTCTGCACCGCGGCGACCGGCTGTACCGCGTGCGCCAGACGGATGGTCGCCGGCGCGGCCTCGGAGAGACCGAAGTGTCGCACCTTGCCGGCCGCGATCAACTCCTTCACGGTGCCCGCGACGTCCTCGATCGGCACGTTCGGATCGACGCGGTGTTGATACAGCAGGTCAATGGCGTCGATCTTCATCCGCGTCAGCATCGCATCGACAACGTCGCGGATGTGCTCGGGGCGACTGTCGAGCCCGCCGGTGCGCTGCCCGGTCGAAGCGTCGATCTCCCAACCGAACTTGGTCGCGATGGTGACCTGTCCACGGACAGGGGCGAGCGCGTCCCCAACGAGGATCTCGTTGGTGAACGGGCCGTACACCTCGGCGGTGTCGAAATGGGTGACGCCGCGGTCGACGGCGGCGCGAAGCAGGCGCGCCCCTTGTTGACGGTCGGTCGCGGGACCATAGACGGCCTCGAGTCCCATGCACCCATATCCGATGGCCGAGACCGTGAGGCCGCCGCTGCCGAGTGTGCGCGTCTGCATGTTCGTGTGCTCCTCCGACGAGTCTAGCGGCCGGACCGCACCCGCATTTGCACGATCGTCCGAAAAGCTCGCCCGATCGTGCGTGGTTCGCTCGCGGCGGGGACGCCCGCGGCCGTGCGAGCACCGGCGGTTCGGCACGGTCCGCCACATTCGCACGAATAGGCAAACTTTCGGAGCGAACGAGCAAGGGGAGGTGTGCGCGGTGACCTACGCTGGTCTTCCGATGGTGACCGCGTCAGCGCCATCGCGCGGCCTCGGAGGTCGTTGGCCATTCAGCCGCGGGATGGACGGGGGTGAACGGATGCGCTCGGAACGTCGCAACACCGCCAGGGCGGCGTCCAGACTCGCAAGGCTTCTGTGGTGTGCGCTCGCGCTCGCGGTGATCGGGGTCGGCTCTGCAGCGACGCAGCAGGGGCCCGCGGTCGTGCGGGTCGAGAGCGGTCAGGTGCAGGGGGTGACCGCCGACGGCGTCGAGTCGTTCAAGGGCATCCCGTTCGCCGCGCCGCCCGTGGGCGAGCTGCGTTGGCGACCGCCCCAGCCGGCACCGCCGTGGACCGGCGTGCGACAGGCGACGGAGTTCCGGGCGAACTGCATGCAGGGCCGCTTCGGCCCGCCGCCGAGTGCCCCCGCGCCTCCGGGATCAGGTGCGCCTCCCGCTACGGGGACACGCCCGACCCCAGGCGCACCTCCAACCCCGACCGCTCCGGCGGCGCCGCCTTCGGAAGACTGCCTGTTCCTGAGCGTCTGGCGCCCGGCGAGTGCCACCGCCGAGGCGAAGCTGCCGGTCATGGTGTGGATCCACGGCGGTGGGTTCGTGGGTGGGTCGGGTGCGTTAACTGGTGCCGGTGGCACGCCATTCGCCAAACAGGGGGTTGTCCTCGTCACGATCAACTACCGCCTCGGACGCTTCGGATTCTTCGCGCATCCCGCGCTGAGCCGCGAACGCCCTGACGAGCTCAAGAGCAACTACGCCTACATGGATCAGATCGCCGCCCTGCAATGGGTGAGGCGGAACATCGCGGGCTTCGGTGGCGACCCGAACAACGTGACGATCTTCGGGTTCTCTGCCGGCGGGGTGTCGGTCCACAGCCTGCTGGCGTCGCCCTTCGCGAGGGGCCTCTTCCACAAGGCCATCGCGCAATCCGGCGGCTCACGCGACGGCGTGCTCACGGCACGACCGATGCGCGAGGACGGCGTCGATCCCAACTACCCGGTCTCGGGCGAGACGATCGGGACCACGTTCGCGCGGGCGATGGGAATCGACGGCACAGACGCGGCCGCCATGGCGAGGCTGCGCGCCCTCAGCGCCGACGAGGTGCTGCGTGGCGCCCCGGCGCACGCGGGTGTGAACGCTCCGTCCTACGAGACGACGCCGGTGCTCGACGGCACGCTGGTCACCGAGACCGCCGAGACGGCCTACAAGGCTCGCCGTCAGCCGCGCGTGGCGTTCATGGCCGGCAGCAACAGCGCCGACACGGCCGGGAACCGGGTCAGGGCCACCACGAAGGAAGCGCTCTGGGCCCGCTACGGGCAGTGGAGCGCCCAGGCGAAGGCGGCGTACGACCCCGACGGCACGACGGACCTGGCTACGTTGGTGGCGCGGGCCAACAACGACTTCGGCCAGGCCGAGCCCGCCCGCTTCGCGGCGAGTGCCTTCGCGGCCAACGGGTCGCCTGCCTACCGCTACCGCTTTTCCTACGTGCCGACGGCGATGCGCGAGCAGATGCGCGCCGGGACCCCGCACGGAGGAGAGATCGGGTTCGTGTTCGGCACGCTCGCGGCACGCCCAGGGACCACTCTGTCACCCGAGGACCTCGCGGTGTCGAACGTGGCGCAGCGCTACTGGGTCAACTTCGCCAGGACCGGCGACCCAAACGGGGCCGGTTTGCCGTCCTGGCCGCGCCACGACCCCCAGCAGGATGTGGTCTTCGAGTTCCGGCCAGACGGCACCGCCGG
>JBDIBB010000188.1:0-6847 GCA_039812685.1 Vicinamibacteraceae bacterium | reverse complement strand
CGTTGGCGACGGCGACTACTCGGCGGATCCCGCGCTCACGCCGGTCGCGTCGGCCACCATGGCCACTGGCGCCGACGGCCAGCTCACATGGCAGGTCACGCTGCCGGCCACGGCCGGACGGCTGCTGATGCGGGCCGAGGTCACGGCGGGCGGCCGGACCGTGCGCAGCCAGACATCCGTGTGGATGCCCGGCGCGGGCGAGCACGACTTCGACACCGAGGACCGGTCGGTGGAGCTCGTTCCCGACCGGAGCGCCTACGCGCCCGGCGACACGGCCCGAATCATGGTGCGCGGCGCCGAGCGCGCAGCCGCCATCCTCGTCACCAAGGAATACACCGCCGCCACCTGGCACGCGGTGCGGCGCCCGGAGGCCCGCCAGACGATCGAGGTCCCCATCGCCGCCGAGGATCTCGGCGACGTCTGGGTGAACGTCGCCTTCGTGCTCGACGACCAGTTGTTCGTGGCCGAGAAGAAGCTGCGGGTGCCACCCGATCAACGCCGCCTGCAGGTGAACGTGGAGGCGGCGCAGGCCGTCTCGCGACCGCGCGAGCCGGGCCTGTTCACCGTGCGGACGCTGGACGCCTCCGGGAAGCCGGTGTCGGCGCAGGTGAGCCTCGGGGTGGTGGACGAGGCGGTCTACGGCGTGAAGCCCGACACCACGCCCGATCCCGCGGCGTTCTTCTACCGGCGCAGCTACAGCCGCGTCTACACCAGCTACTCGCGCACCTACACGTTCACCGGATGGGCGGGCACGCAGACGCTGCAGCTCGCGCAGCGGCGGCGGCCGCTCTCGCTCGCCGACTTCAAGGCGGATCGTCCCGCGCGCGAGGCGGTCCGCAAGGACTTCCCCGACGCCATCTACTGGCAGGCCGACCTGGTCACCGGCGCCGACGGGACGGCTACGGTGAAGGTGGCCTACCCCGATTCGCTGACCACCTGGCGGGTGACGGCGCGGGCGGTGACCGAGGACACGCGCCTGGGCACGACGGTGGCGCGCACCACCACGACGAAGGACGTCATCGTCCGCGTGGCGACGCCCCGGTTCCTCACGGAGGGCGATGAGGTGTCGGTGCCGCTCGTGGCGCACAACTACCTCGAGTCGGCCCAGCCGTTCGAGATCGGGCTCACCGCCACCGGGGCGAAGGCCGCGGCGGCCGCGGCCGGCACGGCGCAGCCGGTCACCGTGCCCGCGCGCGGCGAGCACCGCAGCGAGTGGACGTTCACGGCCGACGCGGTCGGCACGGCGCGCTTCACGGGGTCGGCCCGCACGCCGGCCGAGAGCGACACGGTCGAGATCGCGGTGCCGGTGCTGCCCTACGGCCTCGCGCGCGAGGAGGGCGCATCGGGCACGATCGCCGGCACGGCCGAGCACACGCTCGCGCTCGCGGTACCCGAGGCGTCGAACCCCGCCGCCCGCACCATCGAGGTGACGCTCGCACCATCGATGGCCGGCTCCGTGCTCGACGCCCTCGACTACCTCACGGCCTATCCCTACGGCTGCACCGAGCAGACGCTCTCCAGCTTCCTGCCCAACCTCACCGTGATGCGCACGATGCTGTCGATGGACATCCCCTTCGGCGAGCGCTCGCTGCTGGCGGATCGCTTCGCGGCGGCGGGCCTCAAGCGCCTCTACGACTACCAGCACGAAGAGGGCGGCTTCGGCTGGTGGAAGACAGACGATGACGATCCGTTCATGACGGCCTACGCGCTGTACGGCTACCTGGAGGCGGCCGGTGCGGGGCTCTCCGTGGACACGTCGCGCATCCGCGCGGCGGCCACCGCCACGATGAAGCAGTATCGCGAGTACCCGCGGATGGTGCCCGACCTGAAGGCCTATCTCGCGTGGGTGATCGCGCGTGCCGCCGACCGTGACCAGTGGCTCGTGTCCGGCGCGGATCAGGCCTGGGATGCGGCCGCGGTGCGTGACGAGTTGTGGGGCGCGCGCGATCGCATGGGCACGCACGGGCGCGCCATGCTGCTGATGACACTCGACCTGGCGAAGGACCCGCGCGGCGACGCCCTGGCCGCCACGCTGGCCGCGTCCGCGCAGACCCGCGGCGATCTCGCCTGGTGGCCGGCGGCCAACGACCCGTGGCTGGTCGATTACGCCGACACGTCGGTGGAGGCGACCGCCGTCGCCGTGCAGGCGCTGGTCGCGCGCGATGCCGACAACCCGCTGATCGAACGCGCCGTGCGCTGGATGCTCGCCAACCGCGGCAGCGGCCGCTACTGGTACTCCACCAAGCAGACCGCGCTGGCGCTCTACGGCCTCGTGGCGTTCATGAAGGCGCGACACGAGGCGCCGGCCGCCTTCGGCGTCGACCTGATCGTCAACGGCGAGAAGGTCGCCACGCACGAGTTCACGCCGGCCGACTTCACCACCCCCGATCCCGTCCGCCTGTCGGCGCCGGCCGGTGCCGGCCGCAACGAGGTGCGCCTGGTCAAGCGCGGGCCGGGCACGCTCTACTGGACCGCGGCCGCGCGCTACTTCGACACGCGCGAGTCGTTCAGCCAGGAAGGCTCGCGCCAGCTCGCCATCAGCCGCCGCTACTTCTCGGTCACGCCCGTTGAGGTGAAGGGCCGCATCGTCTATCGCGAGACGCCGTTTGACGGCACCGCCGCGCCGGGCGACCTGCTGCTGGTGCGCATCACCGTCGCCGGCGCCGCCGACTGGCGCTACCTCATCATCGAGGATCCGCTGCCGGCCGGCACCGAGGCGGTTACCGATCAGGATGCCTACCACCTGGAGCGGACCGAGCCGTGGTGGTCGTTCGGAATCGCGCGCCGCGAGTACCGCGACACGCGCGTCGTGCAGTTCCAGGATCGCCTGCCGGGCGGCCGCGTCGACTACGGCTACCTCCTGAAGGTGGTGACGCCCGGCCAGTTCCGCGCCATGCCGGCCCGGGTGCTGCCGATGTACGTGCCCGGCGTGACCGCGTCCACCACGATGCAGCACGTGAGGATCTCGAGCCTGGCGGCCACCACGCCGCCGGCCGGCGAAGGAGGCGCGCGATGACGCGCAGGGCGGTGGCGATCACCGGCTGGCTGGCCGCCGGCCACGCGGCGATGGCCGGCCTCTTCTGGGGCCTGGTGAACGTTCCCGAATCCAATGCCGCGATGCTCGCGCTGTCGGCCGCGATCGCGATCGGGCTGGTGATCGCCGGGGCGCTCGTGGAGGGGACGGCCGGCGCCTGGCTGCTGCCCGGCCGCACGTTCCGCGAAGCCCTGATCGCGGGCCTCACGTCGGCTCCCGCCCTGGTCGCGACGCTGGCCGTCTTCCTCGCGTTCTGGCTGATCGGAGGCCTGATCGACGGCTGGCACGAGGCGCGGCGGAGCCAGATCGACGCCTGGCTGATCGCCACCTTCAACACGCCGGACGCCACGTGGCCGCACCGGTTGCTGGACGTTGCGGTCTTCCTCGTCCGCGGCGTCCTCGGCGTGTCGCTGGCCGTCGCGCTCTTCTTCGCGCGGCTCGAGGGCGGGGCGCGCGCCATGCTCCGCCCGGGATGGCTGCGCGCGGGGCTGTCACGCGACCAGGTGACGCTGGTCGCCATCGGCGTCACGCTGTTCGTGGCCCTGCCATGGCAGTTCGCCTACTGGCGCCCGCAGGGCCTGCCGGCCACGTGGGTACAGCCGGCGTTTGCCGCGGCGAAACTGGGGCTGATCTTCCTCGCGATGAACGTGGGCTGGCTGGTGTGCCTGATGGCGGGGGCACGCAACGCCGTCACCCGCGGGTGAGCGCGGCCGTCATCCCCGGCGCGGGACCGGCGCACAGGGCTTCGCCGGCGCGCGCGGCGCGGTGCGCGCCTCAGCGCATCGCCCGCCAGTTGCCGCCGGCCGCTCCCAGCGCCCGCTCGACGCAGGCGAGGGCCTGGTCGTAGAGCGATTCGAGTTCGCGCGCCGAGGCGGCCGACGCAAACGCCTCGTCCGGCGGACAGCCGCCAGTGGCCGGCGCCACCGCGCGATCGCCGGCCACGTGGCGCGCCACGCCCTCCTGCACCCATCGCGGACGGCCGCTCAGGGCCCGCGCGGTCACGAGGTGCGCCAGCTCGTGCCGGACGGTCCGCTCGAGCGTGCCGCGCCGCCTGAGCACGTCGATCGGCAGCAGATCGATGCGGCCATCGCGAGCGGCGCCAGCGGTCCACCAGGGCTGTCCGGACGCGCGCTGGTACTCCTCCACCGAGTCGTGGAACACCAGCAGGCTGCCGGCTGGCCACGTCTCGCCCGAGGCGCGGCGCACCGCGTCGGCCTCGCGCGCGACGACCGCCTCCACGCGCGCGCGGTCGCCTTCACGCGTGGCGGGCAGCCGGACCTGCGGCGGCGCTGCCGTCGGCGGCGTGAGCTGCGCGCCCGGGAAGTAGGCGTCGAGGATCCCCGCGGCATCCTCCCCCCGCGCGGCCAGCAGCAGCGCGCCGGTCAGGCACAACCCCACGCCGTGACCGCGGCCCCGACCGTCGAAGCGGTAGCCGTGGGCGGTGCGCGTCACCTCGTAGAGCGAGCTCTTGAGCACCTGCCAGCCCAGGTGGCGTCCCACCGCGAGACGGAACCGCTCGCCGTCGATCTCCGCGGGCACGAGGCCGCTGGTGTGCAGGCGCGCCACGCGTCCGGACGGGGTTCGCGTCACCACCGTGAGGGATCGCAGTTCGTCGCCGCGATGGCCGGCCGCACGGAGGGCATCACGCAGGCCGGCGGCCGTTGCCTGCTCGCTCCACCGGTCATCGTGCGCGCCGGCGGCCGGGTCGGGGCGGGCGCGCATCACGCGTGCGGCGCCAGGGGCCTCGCCCCACACGGCCGCTGGCGCTTCCAGCGCGCCGCCGCACGAAGCGTGGTGAAAGGCGGGCAGGATCGCGCCGTCCACGCGCAGCGTGCGTCCCGCGGTGGCCCGGGCCGCCTGCCGCGCCGCCGGATCCGGATCGCGCCACGCCTGGCAGTGCGTGAGATCGCAGAGATCGAACCCCTCGGCGGCATGCCGGCCGACCATCGCCAGCCCGTAGCTCCGCGCGGCGATCGCCAGCGCCTCCAGGGCCGCGGCCGGCGCCCCCGGCGGCGCCTCGGCGGCGACGACGCCGGCGACATATCGTTCGAGATCGAGGTCGTCCACGCGATAGGCGCCGCGTTCGAGTCGGCCGAGCCGCACGACGTGCCGTCCCGTCTCGTCGCGTGCGGCGTCGGCCGAGGGCGCGCCCGGGATCGACGCAGGCAACGCGTGGCTCGCGGCGCCGCCGGCAGCCACGCGCGTCAGGGCGGCGGCCGCGATCGCCGCGGCGTCGCGCCCGGCGATGCCCGCACCGAGCGCCACCACGGCACGGCGTGGCGCGTCAGCCGGCGTCACGGCCACCACCAGGCCGCCGTACACGCCGCCGCCCAGCGCGGCGGTGCCGGTCTTGGCCAGCGCGTCGATGCCCGCCTCCCCGAAGGCCGCGGCCGTCCCGGACCGGGCCGCCTCGTGCAGGCCGTCGAGCAGGAGGCGATCGCGATCCGAACCACGCCGCCGCGCGGCCGTGACGACGGAGACGAAGGCCCGCAGCGTGCGCCGCGGCGCCACGCGTTCGCCGTCGAGCCCCACCCACGCCAACCGCGGCTCGGCCAGCCGCGACGACGACGGCGGCGGCAGCCCCGCGGTGGTGAAGGCCGCGGCGATCGCGCCCGACGGGATACGCAACGAAGCGAAGAACGCGTTGCACGAGTGTGCCAGCGCCTCGACGGCCGACAACGGCCGTCCGAACGAGGGGTGCACGCACTGCAGCGTGCGCGAGCCCAGGGTCACGCGGCCGTCACAGCGAATGCGCGTGCGCGCGTCGACGACGCCCGCATCCAGCGCCGCGCGCAGCGTGAACACCTTCGCCACCGAGGCCATCCAGGCCGGTGTGTCGAGCACCGTCGGGCGCTGCGTGAACACGGCGCGGCCCGATTCGAGATCGATCACCTCGACGGCTGCTTCCGACGGGATCCCTGGCAGCGGGTGCGGTGCCTGACCTTCCCCGGCCCCGGCATCGGCGGGCGCGGCCGGCTCTGGAGGCGACATGGCCGGCGCCTCGGCCGCCGGCGCAGCCTCCTCGCGCGCCGCGGGCACGGCATCGTGCCGGCATCCGGGCGCCAGCAGCGCCAGGCCGATGACGGCCGGCAGGACGCGGATCGCGATCAGTGCACGTGAGAGCCGCGCGGGCATGAGTCCTGACGTGAGGGTAGCACCGGCCGGCCGTGATCCGGCAGGCCTCCCGCGACGCGCGCCGTCGCCGCGCGCGTCCTCGCGCCGGGTCAGCGGCCGGCGATTCCGAGGCCGAGGAACGCCGCCGATTCCTCCCAGATGCGCTCCAGGCTGCTGTCCAGCTGGTGGTCGTCGTCGAGCCACACGAGACGAACGTTCTGGTTCGCGTCGCAGAAACGCTGCACCATCGCGGGCGACACCACCGCATCGTGCCGGCCCATCAACGCCAGCGCGCGCGTGCGGACGGGTGTGGCCCACGAGTCGTAGCGCCGCGCGTCGTCGAAGAGCGCGTAGTGGACGCGGCGCGGCTCGCCGGTGGCGTAGTGCTGGAACGTATGCCAGCCGGTGGCGCGCCAGGCGTCGAACTCCGCGTCCGAGAGGCCCGCCATGCGATGGTGGCCGAAGTCGAGCGCAGGCGCGAGCAGCACGAGCGCGACCGGTGGATGCCCGCTCGCCTCCTCCTGCGCGGCGACGTGCCAGGCGACGAACGCCCCGAGGCTCGAGCCCACCAGCACGGCTGATGCCGGGCGCAGCGCCGCCAGGTCCGCGCGGACCTGCGCCACCATCCGCGTCGTGGTGAGCGTGGAGAAGTCCGGGGCGTTCAGGTCCGGCACGTGCAGCGTGGCGCCGTACGGGGCC
>JBDIBB010000187.1:0-6872 GCA_039812685.1 Vicinamibacteraceae bacterium | reverse complement strand
CCGTACCAGTCGATCAAGTGGCTGGCGCGCGCGCTGCCGATCGACCTCGAGGAACAGGCCACATGGAAGGTGATCGGCGGCGGCCTGCTCTACCCGCTCTGGATGGCGGCGATCGGCGTCACCGTTGCCGCCCGCGCCGGCGCGACGTGGGGGTGGGCGGCCGGACTGGCGGGACCGCTGCTCGCCGTCGCGACGCTGTGGGCCTGGGAACGCGAGGTCGCCGTCCTCGAGACGGTGCGCAGCTACCTGGCCCTGCAGCGACTCTCATCGCGCGCCGCGCGCGCGCTGGCTCGCCATCAGGAGGCGATCGCCAGCCTGCTGGACGAACTCTCGGCCAACAGTCAGGACACGGGTGATTCCGCACCGTCGGGCGGTGGCTCGGGTTCGCCGGCCGGGACCGAAGGCGCGGTTCCGGCCACGCCCCGCTCCGATGCGTAGCGCACCTCGGCGGCCACGGTGCCCACACGGACGAACGCGCCGATCAGCACGAGCAGCTGCTGGGTCACGACCGTAGCCAGGATGACGCCCCAGCCGTGCGCGGGCACGTACGGCACCAGCATCGCCCCGGCCAGCGCCAGCCCCAGCCTCAGCAACGACGGCACCGCCCAGATCCCGACCGTGCCGGCAGGGTGACGCGCGACGAACGGCAGCGCCCACCGCAGCGCGGCGACGGCACTCCGGCCATCGGTGGCCACCACGCGCAGGCGGGCGAAGTCGAGCACCGTTCCCCACAGGATGGCGACGCAGCCGGTCACGACAGGCGACAGCAGCAGGCCCGCCCATCCCAGCAGCTCCACCTGCGTATCGTCGAGCCCGCGCGAGAGCACCGAGATCGCGGCCTGCAGCGTGAGGACGAGGATGAGGGCCGCAAGTCCGGAGAGCACGAGCAGCCGGAGGTTCACCAGGAAGAACCGGCCCGCGCCGCGGAAGAAGCGGTGCAGGCGCGGCCGCGGGTCGGGTCCCTGCTGGCGCGGCCAGATCGCTTCGATCGTGCCGCCGTTGACGAGCGCGCCGGCGACCGCCGACAGGGCGATTGGGCCGAGCGCCGCCCATCCCAGCAGCGCGACCACGGAGGACGCGTCGTAATGCGTCAGTTCCTTGAACACGTTCCAGCTGAAGCCATCGAGCAGCACGTCGCCGCGCGGGCGAAACGCCAGGCCGCGAGACAGCCAGACGCCGGCAGGCAGCGCGGCCGCCAGGGCCAGCGCCGCGCTCCACGCCCACAGCAGCGCGGCCAGCCACGGTTCCCTCAGCGCCGTGCGCGCGCCCGTCGTCAGGGATCTCAGCATCGTCACATCCTACCGGTCCGACACAACCCCAGGGAGGCGGCCGCGTGGGAGCCGGACGCCGGCGCGCGGGCCCCGCTCACCATCCGATGGCCGCGATCGCCTGCTGAACCAGGAACCACCAGTGCGACGTCCACCGGGCCGCGGCCCGTGTGTCCGGCGTGACGCGCCGCGCGTTGTTCAGCCAGTCGACGTCGAGCACCATCGTCCGGTCGGGATCGACCTCGGCCCACTCGAGGCGCTCGGAACGGTCGAACACCAGTTGCGTGAACGGGTCACGGCCGTCCCAGGAGACCCGCTCCTCCGGCATCCCCTCGAACTTCAACGCGATCTGAACGGGGAAGACGAACCCGCCGCGCCGCCGCACGACGATCGTACTGCGCCACGTCGTGGTGCCGGCCGCGTCGTCTTCGGACGCCTTCTCCAGCGCGGCGCCCTCCGGCCCCTCGAACCAGCCCTCGCGCGCGGGCACGCGCCGCACGCTGACCCGGCTCACCTCGTAGTCGAGCACCTCGATGCCCTCGACCGCCTGGCGGAAGAACCACGTCAGGTCGCGCCCGCTCACCTCGCTGGCCACGGCGTAGAAGTCATCGCTCGACGGATGCCGGAACCGCCACCGTTCGTGATAGGTGCGCATCACGCGCGCCATCGTCTCCTCGCCGAGCAGCCGCTGGAGCGTGCGCAGCAGCAGTTCCGGCTTCGTGTAGGTGTGGAACCCGTAGCCCTCCGGATACGACCAGGCGAGCTGCCGCACCCGCTGCGGGAGCAGCCTCGGAGCGTTCTGCATGCGCGCCAGCGTCAGCGTCCCGAGGCGCATGCCGGGGATGTCGACCACCGAACGATCGGCGCCGTACGTCCGATCGAGCGCCTCGGCGGTCGAGAACGAGTTGAAGCCCTCGTCCAGCCAGGCCTCCTCGAACTCGTTGCTGGCGACCAGTCCGTACCAGAACTGGTGGCCGAACTCGTGCACCGTCACCTGCTCCACGACGCGCAGGCCGGCGAGCGGCCAGCGGTTGAGGACGAACGAGGTGCCGCCGGTGATGATCGTGGGATACTCCATGCCGCCGGCCTCACCGCCTTCGGGCGCGGGATCGACCACCGTGAGCGTCGCATACGGATAGCGGCCGTACCACAGCCCGAACCACTTGATCGCCGCCTTCACCGACTCGATGTAGCGTGACGCCTGCGGCAGGTGGATCGGCTGCACCAGGAGGCGGATCTCGACGTCGGTGAGCTTCACCTCGTCCAGGCTCCGGCCGACCAGCCGCGCGGTCCCGGCATACTCCTCCGGCGTGACGTCCCGCGAGGCCGAGAAGGTGTGCACCTGCTCGATGAAGCGCGGATCGGCGGTCCACGCGAAGTCGTGCACGTCGTCCTGCGCGAAGGTGTGCGTCGTGGTGCCGTCCTCGTGCGTCGTGACGCCGGTGCGGCGTCCGGTGGCGCCGACGATGAAGCGCGAGGGCAGGCGGATCGACACGTCGTAGCGGCCGAAGTCGGCGTAGAACTCGCTGGTGGCATGGAACTGGTGCGCGTTCCAGCCGCCGGCACCGCGGCCCCGCACGCCCGCCGGCTCGTAGACCGCCAGCTTCGGGAACCACTGGCCGACGAAGTAGAAATCGCCCGCGTAGCCCGTCCGGGCCATCACGCGCGGCAGGCGCGCCGTGAACGTGATGTCGAGCGCGATCGTGCCGCCGGGCGCGACCGCCACGGGCAGCGGCACCCGCGCCAGCGTGCGATCCTCGCGGTTGCCATCGTCGGGGGCCTCGAAGGTCATCGCGGGCGCGATGTCGGTGCCGTCGGCCAGCCGCATCGACGTCACGTCGATCCGGCCCCACCCCTGATCGGACATCGCCGAGGCGCGCACGCCGCCCGACTGGCGCGTCTCGCGCATGAACGTGCTCTCGGAGTTGCTGAACGCGTTCAGGTAGAGGTGGAACCAGAGATCGGCGACGGGCTCGGCCGACGGGTTGCGCCAGGTGACGTGCTGCTGCCCCTGCAGCGTCTTCTCGCCGGTGTCGAGGCTCACGTCGATCCGGTAGTCCACGATGCGCGGCGATCGGCCGGGCAGCGGGTCGGCGGCGGCGGTAACGGCCATCGCGAGGACGGCAGCGAGGGCGAGCGCCCCTGAACGCACACGATGGGCCTTCACGACGGCACCTCCGGGCCGTATTCAAGCACAGGTCGGAACGCGCCGGCGCGCGATGCACCCGTTCGACTGCCGCACGCGCCTACTTCGAGGCATCCAGCAGGCGTCGCAGCTTGTTGTCGGGCCCGCGGCTGGCGGCGAGCCGGGTGCCATCGTGGAGGATCACGGCGAACTCGCCGTGGAACAGCGGGTGCAGTTCCTTGATGCGATCGGCGTTGACGATCGTGGAGCGATGGATGCGGATGAACCGGTCGGGATCGAGCCGGCTCTCGATGCTCTTCATCGTCTCGCGCAGCAGGTGGGACTGCGCGCCGACGTGCAGTCGGACGTAGTTGCCCTCGGCCTCCACCCAGTCCACCTCGTCCACCTTGAGGAACGAGACGCGGCCGGCGCTCTTCAGCACGATGCGATCGGCCGACTGCCGGCCCGAACGGAGGTTCTCGATCAGCGAGAGCAGGTGCTGGGTCATCTCGGGCGGACGTTCGCGCGAGAGCTCGGCGCGCGCACGCTGCATCGCCTTCCTGAAGCGGCGGCTGTTGAACGGCTTCAGGAGGTAGTCGAGCGCATGGACGTCGAAAGCCTGCAGGGCGTAATGGTCGTACGCGGTGACGAAGACGATGACCGGCGACACGTCGCTGCCAAGCGCCCGGAGCACCCCGAACCCGTCGGTGCCCGGCATCTGGACGTCGAGGAACAGGAGATCGGGCCGTTCCCGGCGGATCAGGCCGATGGCGCCGGCCCCGTCGCCAGCCTCGCCCGCCACTTCGACGTCGTGCTCCTGCTCGAGCAGCGACCGGATCCGCTCGCGGGCGAGCGGTTCGTCGTCGACGATGCAGACCCGGATGCTCATGCGAGTCCTCCACTCGGATGTCGCGGGGCACGACAGCCGGCTGACAACGCCCGTGGGATCAGCACGGTGACGATGGCTCCACCTTCCCGGCCATTGGCCAATTCGAGCGATGCGTCAGGGCCGTAGATCTGCCGCAGCCGGGCCCGGGTGTTCCCCAGGCCGATGCCCTCGGGCCTGGACGAGCCGGCGGGCACGCCGTCGCCGTCGTCGCAAATGGTCACCTGGAGGTCGCCGCCGCTCATCAACCGGGCCGCGATGCCGATGCTGCCGCCCGACGGCCGGCCGTCGAGGCCGTGGCGAATGGCATTCTCTACGAGCGGCTGCAGCAATTGGTTCGGCACCCGGGCATCGAGGGTCTCGGGATCGATGTCGAGCGTGACGCGCAGGCGGTCCTGGAAGCGCGTCTGCTGGATGTCGACGTAGCGCTGGACGAAGTCGAGTTCCTCCCGCAGGGTCACCTCCTGTTTCCCGACGTTGTCGAGCGTCATGCGCAGCAGGTCGCTGAGCTGGCTCACCATCTCGTCGGCCGCCTCGGGATCGCGGTGGATGAGCGTCGAGATGGCGTGCAGCGTGTTGAACAGGAAGTGCGGGTGCAACTGCATGCGCAGCATCTCCAGCTGCGCCTGTGCCAGGTGCGCCTCGAGCTGCGAGGCGCGCAGTTCGCGCTCGCGATAACGACGATAGTTGACGGCCGCCTCGAAGGCCGCCACGAGCACGACGTAGGAGAGGACGGTCAGCAGGAGCTGGCCGACGACGATCCGGTCGAGCGGAATCGGCCTCGAGTCGACCAGCGGCCCCACCATCCAGCGCAGCACCCCGTGCGCCACCCCGAAGGCCACGCTGGCCGGCACGTGCACCAGGAGCGACCAGCGCCAGCGTCCCGGTTCGAAGGGGAAGCGCCGCGACAGCCAGAGCACGCCCGGGCCGAGGACGAGCCACGGGCACCAGGTGGCGAAGCCCGACAGCAGCGCCTCGGGCCAGCCAATCGGCGCGTGCCCGCGATAGATGACATACAGGTACGCGGCGGTGAACAGGCTGAGCAGCGCCAGCGCGGCGGCCCACGGCACGAAGCCGCGCGGCAGCGCGCGACGATCAGCGCAAGCGGCCTGGGCGGAAGCATCCGGGGAAGGCGGCAGGGTCATGGGCGGACGGGCGGCGTGTGCGGGATCGCGGCCGCCGGCACGGCGGCCGCACGTATGCTGCCTGCTGCGCCGGCCCGACGCAACGTGGATGTGGCGTCTCCCGCGGCGACGAGGCGGGCCGGACCACCTGGCCGCCCGGGCGGCGGCGCCGGCGCCGGCAACGCGCGGACCCCGATGGCCCACACCCGGCTCGGGCTCAACACCAGGGCCGGATGGTGCGAGAATGGCGACCGGGGCCCTTCGGTCCGCCCAATGCCCGGAGATCGTCACGTGCAGGACTTCGAGAAGCTCGGCGTGTTCTACCTCGGGCGCCACCACGATCCCGCGACGCGCAGCACCGGGGAGAGCCCCGTGCTCTACGACTCGCGCGATCTGGTGACGCACGCCGCCATCATCGGCATGACGGGCAGCGGCAAGACGGGGCTCGGCCTCGATCTGCTCGAGGAGGCCGCCATCGACGGCGTGCCGGCGATTGCCATCGATCCGAAGGGCGATCTCGGCAACCTGCTGTTGACCTTCCCCGACCTGTCGCCGGCCTCGTTCCGCCCATGGGGCGATCCGGCGGAAGCCGCGCGGAAGCAGATGAGCGTGGACGACTTCGCCGCGTCCCAGGCCGAGACGTGGCGGACGGGACTGGCGCGGTGGGGGCAGGATGGCGCGCGCATCCAGCGCCTGCGCGACAGCGCCGACTTCGCGATCTACACGCCCGGCAGCAACGCCGGGCTGCCGCTGTCGATCCTCAGGTCGTTCGAGCCGCCGCCGCCAGACCAGCTCGCCGACCAGGAACTGCTCGCCGAACGCGTGAACACGGTGGTGTCGGGACTGCTCACGCTGGCCGGCATCGACGCGGATCCCGTCACGAGCCGCGAGCACATCCTGCTGTCGACCATCCTGACGGCCGCCTGGCGCGGTGGCGAGACGATGGATCTGGCCGCGCTGATCGGCCGCGTGCAGTCGCCGCCGGTGCAGAAGGTGGGCGTGATCGACCTGGACGCCTTCTTCCCCGCGAAAGACCGGTTCGCCCTGGCGCTGCGGCTCAACAACCTGCTCGCCTCACCCTCCTTCGCCACCTGGCTCGAGGGTGAGCCGCTCGACGTCGGCCAGCTGCTCTACACACCCGAGGGACGCCCGCGGATCTCGGTCGTCTCCATCGCGCACCTCAACGACGCCGAGCGCATGTTCTTCGTGTCGATCCTGTGCGGACAGGTGGTGTCGTGGATGCGGCGGCAGGCGGGGACGACGAGCCTGCGCGCCATCCTCTACATGGACGAGCTGACGGGCTACCTGCCCCCTTCGGCGAACCCGCCATCGAAGGCGCCTCTGCTCACGCTGCTGAAGCAGGCGCGGGCCTTCGGCGTGGGGCTGGTGCTGGCGACGCAGAACCCGGTCGACCTCGACTACAAGGCGCTGTCGAACATCGGCACCTGGCTGCTGGGCCGGCTGCAGAC
>JBDIBB010000186.1:0-6876 GCA_039812685.1 Vicinamibacteraceae bacterium | reverse complement strand
GAGATCACGAAGCCCGGCCGCCCTTCCATCAGCGCGACGAACTCGCTCCACGTGCCGGCGCTCGTCGTCCGCTCCGCGCGGAACGCGAGGGCACGCTCGAAGAGCGCGCGCTGGATGGTCTCGAGCCGGTCCTGCACCGTGCCGGCGAGACCTTCCATCGGCGCCGGCGCCTTCTCGCGCGTGTCTCGGCGCACGAGCAGCACCGACTGCTTCTCGAGATCCTTCGGGCCGATTTCGAGCCGCAGCGGCACACCGCGCATCTCCCACTCGGCGAACTTCCAGCCGGGCGTGTAGGCGTCACGGTCGTCGAGCATCACTCGAATGCCGGCGGCCACGAGCTGATCGCGGATCTCGCGTGCCTTCGGCAGCACCGTTTCCTGCCAGTTCCCGCGCGGGATGGGCACCATCACCACCTGGTAGGGCGCCACCTTCGGCGGCAGGATCAGCCCGCTGTCGTCGCCGTGGGTCATGATCACGCCACCGATGAGCCGCGTGGAGACGCCCCATGACGTGGTCCATGCGTACTGGAGCGTCTTGTCACGGCCCTGGAACTGAATCTCGAACGCCCTGGCGAAGTTCTGGCCCAGATTGTGCGAAGTGCCCGCCTGCAGCGCCCGGCCATCGCCCATCAGCGCCTCGATCGAATAGGTCTTCGACGCCCCGGCGAACTTCTCGCTGTCGCTCTTGGGGCCGTCGTGCACCGGCATGGCGAGGACGGTCTCCGAGAACTCCTTGTACAGGGCCAGGATCCGAAGCGTCTCCTCCTGGGCCTCTTCCTCCGTTTCGTGCGCCGTGTGCCCCTCCTGCCAGAGGAACTCGGTCGTGCGCAGGAAGGGGCGCGTCACCTTCTCCCAGCGAACGACATTGGCCCACTGGTTGATGAGGATCGGCAGGTCGCGCCACGACTGCAGCCACCTGGCATACATCGTCCCGATGACGGTCTCCGACGTCGGCCGGACGATGAGCCGCTCCTCGAGTTCCTCGGTGCCGCCGCGCGTGACCCACGCCACCTGCGGGGCGAAGCCTTCCACGTGGTCGGCCTCGCGCATGAGCAGGCTCTCGGGGATGAACAGCGGGAAGTACGCGTTGACGTGGCCGGTGGCCTTGAACCGGCGATCGAGTTCCTGCTGGATCAGTTCCCAGATCGCATACCCGTACGGCCGGATGACCATGCACCCCTTCACCGGGGAGTAGTCGGCCAGCTCGGCACGCCGGACGACGTCGATGTACCAGGCCGAGAAGTCCTCGGACTGGGGGGTGATCTCCTTCACGAGCGCGGTCTTGTTGTCGGCCATGCGGGGCATCCGTGTCGCGACGTGCCCTGTCCCGGGCGGAACGCCGCAGCGGAACTGCTATCCTAGCACCCTCGTGACACCGCCCGCGCACGTCGAGGTCGCCCCACCGGGGTCTCTTCCCTACCGAATCACCATCGGCGCCGGCCTCGCCGCGCGCATCGAGGCGCCGCTGGCCGAGGCCGGAACCGGCCGGCACCTGGCCATCGTGTCGTCGCCGCGCGTCTGGCAGGCCGTACGTGAGCGGCTGTCCGGCACGCTCACCTCGGGCGAACCCATCCTCATGCCCGATGGCGAGCGGCACAAGCACCTGACGGCCGTCTCACGCATCTACGACGGGCTCCTGCAGGCACGCGTGGATCGTGCGACGACGGTCGTGGCGGTTGGCGGCGGCGTGGTGGGGGACACGGCCGGCTTCGCCGCGGCGACCTTCCTGCGCGGCCTGGCGCTGGTGCACGTGCCGACGACGCTGCTGGCCCAGGTGGACAGCGCCATCGGCGGCAAGGTGGGCGTCAACCATGCGAAGGGCAAGAACCTCATCGGCGCCTTCCACCAGCCGCGGGCGGTCGTCGTCGATCCGCTGCTGCTGGGCACGCTGGCGCGGCGCGAGTTCCGCGCCGGGCTCTACGAGGTGATCAAGTACGGCGTCATCGCCAGCCCCGCGCTGTTCGAGCGCGTCGGCGCCAGACTGGAAGCGGTGTTCGAGCGCGAACCGTCCGCGCTCGAACCGATCCTCGCCGAGTGCTGCGCGATCAAGGCCGGCGTGGTGCAGCGCGATGAGCGGGAGCAGGGCGAACGGCGGACGCTGAACTTCGGCCATACCGCGGGACACGCGCTGGAGGCGATGACGCGCTACCAGCGGTTCCTGCACGGCGAGGCGGTGGGCCTGGGCATGATGGCCGCCACCGCCCTGGCGACGGCGCGCGGCGCCCTGCCACGAGACGCCCACGAGGCGCTCGTGCACCTGATCACCCAACTGGGCCCGCTCCCGCCGGTGGCCGACCTCGCGGCCGATGAAGCCGTCGCGATGATGCGACGTGACAAGAAGGTCCTCGGGGGACGCCTGCACTTCGTGCTGCCGGTGGCCATCGGCCGTACCGAAGTGGTCGATGACGTGACCGAGGGCGAGCTGACCCGGGCGCTCCGCCGCATCGGACTGAAGTAGCCGGCGGCCGCGGCACGGCAGGCGCGTGGACCGGCGGCCGCAGGGGCGCGTCAGTCGATCCGGTATTCGCGAATCTTCGACATGAGGAAGCGAACGGGCACCTGCAGGGCCTCGGCGGCCCTCACGCGATCGCCGCCGGCCTCGGCGAGGGCGCGCGACAGCTTCCGGCGCTCGGCCTCCACAACGACACGGCGCGTGACATCGGCCAGCGAACCGCTCCAGTCGACCGTGTCCCACGGGTCGGCTGGCGGCGACGCGGCGGGCGGCAGCGGCAGGGCGCCGATCTGGAGGTGCGCGGGCTGGATGGTGTCCCCGTCGGCGAGGATCACCGCCCGCTCGAGGGCATTCTGCAACTCGCGAACGTTGCCCGGCCAGGCGTAGGCGAGCAGGGCCTCGAGCGAGGCTGGCGACAGGCTCACACGCTTGTTCAGCTCGCGCGAGAACCGCTCGACGAAGTGCTGGGCCAGCAGCGGGATGTCGGTGGACCGCTCCCTGAGGCTGGGCATCTGCACGGGAAGCACGGAGAGGCGGAAGTAGAGATCCTCGCGGAAGGCCCTGGCCGCCACCGCGGCCCGCAGGTTGCGGTTGGTGGCGGCCACCAGCCGTACGTCCACCTGGAGCGCGACGTTGCCGCCCACCCGTTCGAACCGGCGATGCTCGATGGCCCGCAGGATCTTGGCCTGCACCGAGAGCGGCAGGTCGCCAATCTCGTCGAGGAACAGGGTGCCGCGGTGCGCCACCTCGAACTTCCCCGCCTTGCGGGCCGTCGCCCCGGTGAACGCGCCCTTCTCGTACCCGAACAGTTCGCTCTCGAGCAGCGTCTCGGGGATGGCCGCGCAGTTGATGGCGACAAAGGGCCCGGAGGCGCGCGGGCTGAGCGCATGGACCGCGCGCGCGACCAGTTCCTTGCCGGTGCCGCTCTCGCCCTCGATCAGCACGGTGGCCTCGCCCGCGGCCGCGCGCTGCACGGCCGCCAGGACGCGCCGCAGCGACTCGTGCTCGCCGACGATGAGCGGCAGGCCCCGACGAACCCCGAGTTCCTCCCGCAGCAACAGGTTCTCGGTGGCCAGCCGGCGCTGCTCGATGGCACGCCCGACCATCAGCAACAGGTGCTCGGGATCGACGGGCTTGGCGAGGAAGTCGAGCGCGCCCTCGCGCATGGCCCGCACGGCTTCCTCCACGCCGCCGAAGGCGGTCATCACCACGACCGGCACGTCGGGGTCTGCTTCCTTGGCGGCCCTCAGGACTCCGAAGCCGTCACCCACCGGCAGGCGCAGATCGGTCAGCACCAGAAGAGGTCGATGGCCGGCGAGGACGCTGCGCGCCTCATCCAGGTCCCTGGCCTCGACCACGGCATAGCCGCTGCCTTCGAGCGCCAGGCGCAGCATGCGCCTCAGCGAGTCCTTGTCCTCGACGATGAGGATCTGGGGCGCTGTGGACGACGAGGCCATCAGGGAAACGGCCGGGACGACAGCGCTGCCGTCCCGGAACAGCCTACTGAGGTTTCGGCGGCTCGACCCGGGCGGGTGAGACTGCGGTGACAGGCGCCGCCTTGAGCGCCGCCTCGAGGTCGTCGGCTGCTTTGCTCTGGGCCGCGACGTCGAGTTGCGCCCCGCGCACCTCGGCGATGGCCGCATCGCGCTCCTTGACCAGCGCCTGAAGCTGCTCTTCGCTGAAGGTGCTCAGGACGGCATCGTTCAGTTCGGACACGCGTTGCTGCAGCCGCTGGACCTCCTGCTGTTTTTCGCTGACGTAGGCGCGCAGTTGCTTCACGCGCGCAGCGTCCTGGTTGCCCATCGCCGCGTCGCGACCCTCACCGGCCCCGGCGGTCACCGCCTCGGGCTTCTCGCCCGAGGCCCGGCTCACCGTGAGGGGCCGCCCCGATTTCAGATCCTGGTTGGTGTAGGCCTTGGCGGCCTTCTCGCGGTTCTTCCGGGTTTCGGCTGTCTGCCGGGCCACGTCGGCCAGAGACGGCTGCTGGGCCCGGGCGACCGTCACGCCACCCAGCAGGGTCAGCGACAACAGCATGACCATGACGCGGTCGATGGTACGCATGTGCTTCCTCGCAACGCCAGGCACACGCCTGGGGTTCACCATGGGTTATCGGCAGTCGAGGCCCCGACCCTCAGTCTTCGGTCACCTCGCGCCAGATCGCCCGCCGAAGGAGCCCCATGCCCACCCCTTCACGGAGCACCAGCCCCTCCACGACACGCCGGCCAGCCCGGGGACCGTAGGCGACTGCCCGCACCCACACGGCCCCGTTGGCATCGCGGGCCGGCAACCCGTCCACTTCTGCCTCGTCGTCGGCCACCCAGACCGCCACCGCGAGCGGAGAGTTCGACTCCACCCCGGCCGGCAGGACATCGTCCAGACGACCCCATCCGAACAACTGCCAGCGAGGCGTGTTCGCTCCGACAGTACTGGTAGCGTCGGTACGCGTTTGCATGGACCGGCGCTCAGCTTCGAGGTCTACGGTCTGCGTGGCGAGATCGAGCCACGGCGGGCCGACGGCAAACGACGAGCCCAGCACCCCGGACAAGACGTCACTCCACGCGGCGGTCGCCTGAAGGTCGACCAGGGCGCGTTCAAACGCGAGTTCGGCCGCGTACCGCGCCTCGGCGGCGTCACGATCGCGTGCCGCCAGCCCCACCTCGGTCGACGACAGCAGTACCAGCACGGCCACGATAGCCAGGCCCAGCGAGCCGACGCCCATCGCCACCGCCAGCGCGGAGCCTCGCTCGCCGGCACGCGAAGCGGATGAATGCACGCCTGTTGCCAGCAGGTGTGGCCATCGGCTACGGCACCGCCTGAAGATTCCGTGGTGTGACATCAACCACCACCTCCCTCGATGCGGTCAGGTGGTCGAGGCCCGTGCGCGGGCCGCCGGTGCCGCCACGCGCGAGCCCCGCCACGGTCAGTCGGATGACGACGCGACGCACCCTGAGCAGATCGGCATCGTAGCGGCCCACGCCGTCGCCACAGAAAGGTCCGTCGCGCAGCATCCCGATCGGGAGTTCCACGCGACGCCCCACCGCGCCACCCAGTTCCGGCAGCCGTCGCGCCCCATGCTCGTCGTAGAGGCACGTGGCAATGCCCGGCGGCGGCCTGGGCACGGCCGGCGGACTGGACTCGCCCTCGTAGGCCACTTCGAATCGCACGACATCGTCGAGCAACGGCAGTTCGGTGAAGCCACCGCTGCCGGTTCGCACCTGACGCCGCACGGGATCGAAACGGAAGTGGCGCACGTCGATCGGCACCACCCGGGCACCGTCGGCGGGCGCATAGGCCCGCGACAAGGCCAGCGGAGTGTGCCCCAGCACGCCCGATTCGACCGAGGCCACGCGGAAGACGTCCACCCTGCCGAATCGATCGTCGACGGCCGCCAGTTGCCCTGGCCGGAACCCGCAACGCACATCCGACGGGCTGCACGGCGGATCGAGCAGGAAGCCGATCGGCGAGGTGGCCGCGAGCATGCCGGCCGACAGCAGAGGCGCACCTCCCACCGGCAGAGCCGAGACGATCGTCAAGCGATCGGTGAAGGCCCCATCCGGGGGATCGGCGCCATCGCTGCCCCGTCGTTGCGGATACACCGCGGGCCAGCGCTGAGTGAGCGTCCCGGGCTGCTCCCCGGCGGGCAGGCCCGCGCCGGCGCGATCGAGCGCCGCGCGCAGGACGGACGCGGCAACCCTCAGCCGCTGATCGAGATCGGCCACGTCGGGCTGGACCAGTGACAATCGCAGTCCCTGCCCGGTGGCGGCGAGTCCCGCGGCGAGCACCGCCGAGACCAGCGCCAGCGCCACCAGCATCTCGGCAAGCGAGAAACCGCCCGGGGGTCCGGCGGCAGATCCGGCGGTCATGACGCCCTGGCCCTCAGCAGCGCAAGCCACACGTCGCCCGGCCGGCGGACGCCGTCGACCCGAGGCCCCATCCGTCGCTCGCCTGCGACCGTGGTCACCAGCACCTGGAGGACCACGGCATCATCGGGGCTGGCCGGCAGCGGCGTGATCGCCCAGCGCCGCACGTAGATGGCGGTGGCGGGCGGCGGAGACGCGCATCCCACCCAGCGGCCTGACGCATCGAGATAGTCGACGAACCCCTCGGTGTCGCGAAGCAACGCCCCGCCGGGCGACGGGGAGAGACCACGACCGCCGCCGGAGAGCACCGGCGCCGCGACATCGGTCACCGTGTCGGTAACCCTGATGGCCCCCGCGCCCCCGGCCTCGTCGAACGTGAAGGTGAGCCCCCGCAACTGCTCGAGCCTGGCGACGGCCAGCATGGTCGACATCGACTGATCGTGGGCGGCGAGTGTGGTGCCGGCCACCAGAACGCACACTGGTACGAGCGTGGCCACGAGTGTCGCTGTAATCCCGAGCGCGAGGACCGTCTCCGCCAGCGTGAAACCCGTCGGGCCGCCGTCGG
>JBDIBB010000185.1:0-6967 GCA_039812685.1 Vicinamibacteraceae bacterium | reverse complement strand
CAGCGCGAAGTTGTAGGGGTTGCGCGAGGTGAGCGGCAGCTCCTTGATCTCGCGCTCGTCGAGCGTGCGGCCCTGGTCGATGCGGCCCACGTCGACCACCGGGGTCTCGGCCGTCACCGACACCACCTCGGTGAGCGCGCCCACCTCCATGGCGATGTCCACGACGGCCGTCTGGCCGGCGCGAATCTGGACGCCCGTGCGCTCGAACTTCTTGAACCCGTCGAGCTCGGCCGACACACGGTAGCTGCCCAGCGGCAGCAACGGCGCCCGATACAGGCCGCTCTCGTTGGTGACGACCGTGCTCGCCGCGCCCGTCTCGAGGTTGGTCACCGTGACGGTGACGCCCGGAAGGACGCCACCTGAACTATCGGCGATGGTACCCTCGATGGTACCGTTGATAGCCTGGGACTGCGCGAACGTATACGACGAACCAGCCAGGAGCAGCGCGGCCAGTGTCACGGCGCCAAGGCGCCCGAGACGGGTGCACCGGCGTACGGAGCTGACTGCCGCCATCGAGGCAGCGTACAAGGACATCGAAACTCCCTCCCTTTGGGATGCGGCGGCGACCGATTGATGACCGGAATCGCCCGGGGCGCCCTGCCCATGAGGTCCCCCGACAGCCAAGTCCCAGAGTATACGGCAGCTCGACGGAAACGGACATCGCGAGTGCCCCGCCTGGAGGGGGCTCCGTGGTGCGGCCGGCGGTTCGGTCGGGCTGTAGGACGGGCGGGAGCGAAAATGGGCGCAAATCCGGCGAAGCGCTTCGACACGCGACTTCGGGCCGGCGTCCGGGACGGCCTGCCGTGCGCCCGGGCGTGGTGGCTCACCAGGCGTGATGCCGGCCGGCGAGCGCGGCCCTCGCCGCGAGGGCGTCGCGCAGCGCCTCTTCGCGCGTGGCCCCCAGCGCGGTCAGGTGCCCCATCTTGCGGCCCGGGCGGGCCTCGGACTTGCCGTAGAGGTGGAGCTTCACGCCGGGAAACGCGCACGCGGCCGCCCAGTCGGGCTCGCCGCCGTCCCAGAGGTCGCCGAGCAGGTTCGCCATCGCCGCCGGCGAGTGCTGGCGCGTGGCGCCCAGCGGCAGACCGCAGGTGGCGCGCACCTGCTGCTCGAACTGGCTCGTGACACAGGCGTCCACCGTGAAATGACCCGAGTTGTGCGGGCGCGGCGCCAGCTCGTTGATCAGCAGTGTGCCGTCGGCGGTGAGGAAGTACTCGACGCACAGCACGCCGACCACGTCGAGCGCCTCCATCACGGCGCGCGTGAGCGCCTCGGCCTCGACCGCCACCGCGTCGGGCACCCCTGCCGGCGCGAGGGTGAGGTCGAGGATGTGCCGCGCGTGCCGGTTCTCCACCACGCCGAAGTGGGCGAACGCGCCGTCCTCGCCGCGCGCCGCCACCATCGACACCTCGCGTTCGAAGGCGACGAAGCGCTCGAGCACGCACTCGCCGCCGCCCACCGCACGCCACGCCGCCTCGAGGCCAGCCTCGTCCGGGACCAGCGCCTGGCCCTTGCCGTCGTAGCCGAATCGCGCCGTCTTCAGCACCGCCGGCGCGCCGACGGCCGCAAGCGCCGCCGGCAGGTCGCCGACCTGCCCGGCGACGGCGAAGGGCGTGACCGGAAGGCCGTGGTCCCGCAGGAACGTCTTCTCCCGCGCGCGCTGCTGGGTGACGTGCAGGACGTGGCCCGACGGCCGCACCCTCGTGCGGCGGGCGGCCGTCTCCACCGTGGCGGCGGGCACGTTCTCGAACTCGAACGTGAGGGCATCGACGCCGTCCGCGAAGGACGCCACGGCTTCGAGGTCGTCGTAGCTGGCCGTCATCTCGCGATCGGCGACCTGCCCCGCCGGCGAACCGCGATCGGGCGAGTAGACGTGGACGCGATAGCCCATCGCGCGGGCGGCGAGTGCGAACATGCGGCCGAGCTGGCCGCTGCCGAGCACGCCCAGCGTGGCGCCGGGCAGCACGGGGCCGCTCACGGGAGGACGTCGCGCAGCACCTTGCCGGCCTGCTCGTCGCGGAACGCGCGCAGCCGTTCGCGCAACTCCGGACGCCGCACCGCGAGCATGGCGACGGCGAGCAGGCCCGCGTTGGTGGCCCCGGCCGTGCCGATGGCCATCGTGGCGACGGGGACGCCGCCTGGCATCTGCACGATCGACAGCAGCGAATCGAGGCCGTTGAGGGCCCGGCTCTGCACCGGCACGCCGATCACCGGCAGCAGCGTATGGGCCGCCACCATGCCCGGCAGGTGCGCCGCGCCCCCGGCGGCCGCGACGATCACCTCGAGGCCGCGGCCTTCGGCCGATTCGGCGTACTCGGTCATCCAGCGCGGCGTCCGGTGCGCCGAGACGACGCGGCGTTCGTGCGGCACGCGGAAGCGGTCGAGCACCTCGGCCGCGTGCGCCATCGTCTCCCAGTCGGAGACGCTGCCCATGATCAGGCCCACGAGAGGCGGCGGGGCGGACATCGCGGCGATTCTACGTCAGGCGCAGGCGTTCCGGCGCGACAGGGCTCCCCGCAGCGGATGGGCGACACGCCCCGCCCCGAGGCCGCCGGCGGCATCGACACCACTCTGGGGCGTCAGCGCCCCGTCTTCTGGTAACGGCCCATCAGCACCGCCGTCTCGAGCACGTGCCCGGCCATGGCGGCGTCGAGTTGCGCCCGCGCCGGCCGGTGCAGATCGGGCAGCATCACGTCGAGCGCGAACAGCCGGAAGAAGTAGCGGTGCCGGCCGATGGGTGGACAGGGGCCACCGTAGCCGGTCCGTCCCCAGTCGTTGCTGCCCGACAGGGTGTGCCCGGGCAGCATCCGCGACGGGATGGCCGTGGCGAGATCACCGTCGGCGGCAGGCAGGTTGTAGAGCAGCCAGTGGACCCACACGCGGCGCGGCGCGGCGGGATCGGGCGCGTCCGGGTCGTCGACCACCAGCGCGAGCGAGCGCGCGCCGGCGGGGACGCCGCTCCAGCGCAGACCCGGCGACACATCGTCGCCCTCGCAGGTGAAGCGGGCGGGGATGTCGGCCTCGTGCGCGAAATCCGGAGACGTGAGCGTGAGCGCCATGGGGGCAAGCATACCCCCGGGCGACGTCCGCCGACGTGTCGAACAGACCGGCCCTCCTCCTGCCTGCCGCCTGCAGCCCGCGATGTATAGTGGCGCGCATGCGGCGGCTCAACTACCACCACCTCCTCTATTTCTGGACGGTGGCACGCGTGGGGAGCGTCGGCGGTGCCGCCGCGGCCCTCTCGCTCACACAGCCGACGGTCAGCGGCCAGATCCGCGTCCTCGAGGAGACGCTGGGCGAGAGGCTCTTCGAGCGAAGCGGCCGCCGCCTGGAACTCACCGAAGCGGGCCGACACGTGTTTGGCTACGCGGAGGAGATCTTCGCGCTCGGGCGCGAACTGATCGACACGCTCGACGACCGATCGACCCGACGGCCACACCGGCTGGCGGTCGGCGTGGCCGACGGGATGCCGAGGTCAATCGCGCGGCGGCTGATCGAGCCCGCGCTGCGGCTGCCGGAGGGCGTGCAACTGGTCTGCCGCGTGGACCGGACCGATCGTCTGCTTGCCGCCCTCTCGGTGCGCGAGCTCGACGTGGTGCTGGCCGACGCGCCGGTGGGCCCGGGCCTCGGCGTGCGCGCCTTCAGCCACCTGCTCGGCGAGTCGGACGTCACCGTGTTCGGCACCCGGGTGCTCGCGCAGCGGCTCCGCAGGCAGTTCCCGAAATCGCTCGACCAGGCCCCGATGCTGGTGCCCGCCAGCGACACCTCGCTGCGCTGGGCGCTCGACCAGGCCTTCTCCGCCCTCGGCATCCGCCCGCGCATCACCGGCGAGACCGCGGACGGTGCGCTGCTGGAGTCACTGGGACAGGCAGGCGCTGGCGTCTTCGCGGCCGCCAGCATCATCGAGCGCGACGTGTGCCGTCAGCTCGGCGTGCAGGTCGTGGGCCGACTCGAGCAGATCCGGCAGCGGTTCTACGCGATAACCCTCGAGAAGAGGCTCAAGCTGCCCGCCGTCGTCGCGATCGCCGGGAGCGCGCCGCACCAGGTGTTCGGCGCCGGCGGGGACGCGGGGAGCTGACGTCGCCGGCTGCCGGTCTGGGGTCCGGGAGGGCGTTGTCGCAGGACGACCTGCCCTGACTGCGTGGCGCGTGCCACCTGACGTGCTCCCGTCGTGCTCCCGTCGTTTGACAGCGTGGCCCGCAGCGGGTAGCGTGCGGGCGTGCCGTCACGCCCGGTGCGTCAGCCAGGCGCGACATCGGCACGCCGGGGAGGCCGTCGCATGTCGTCGCGCCCTCGCGTCACGCTCACTGCCTGGTTGTTGGTCGCCACCGGCGCGGCGCTCGCGCTCGGCCTGGCGCGGTGGCCGCTGTCCGGATCGGCTGCCGCGGGCGCACCAGATCCGGCCCCGATGGCGTCCGGCGCCCGGCAGGAACCGGTCGGGACACCGCGCTTCAGCGTCACGCTTCCGCCCGGCGCCAGCGGGACCGGCCTCGATGGCCGCCTGCTGCTGATGATCTCGAACGCCGCCGACGACGAGCCGCGATTCCAGATCTCCGACAGCCCCGGCTCTCAGGTGATCTTCGGCCTCGACGTCGAAGGATGGACGCCAGGAAGCGAGGCGATCTTCGACGCCAGCGTGCTCGGCTACCCGGTCGACAGCGTGATCGATCTGCCGCCCGGCTCCTACACGGTGCAGGCGCTGCTCCACAAGTACGAGACGTTCCGGCGCGCGGACGGGCACGTGGTGAAGCTGCCGATGGATCGTGGTGAGGGCCAGCAGTGGAACCGCGCGCCCGGCAACCTCTACTCCACCCCGGCGCGCATCGACTTCGATCCCCGCCACGCCACGACAACGCGGATCGTCCTCGATCGCGAGATCCCGGCGATTGCCGATCCGCCGGAGACGAAGTACCTCAGGCACGAACGGATCCAGAGCGAGCGCCTGACGCGGTTCTGGGGCCGGCCGATGCACCTGGGCGCGCACGTGCTGCTGCCCGAGGGCTGGGACAGCCATCCCGGGGCGCGGTACCCGATTGTGATCGACCACGGCCACTTCTCGTGGACCATGGGCGGCTTCCGCGAAATGCCACCCGACCCCGATTTACCGTGCGTGCGCAGCGAGCGGTTCGGCATCGACTGCTACAACCGGGTGGAACAGGAACAGGCCTACCAGTTCTACCGCGACTGGACCGGCCCTGGATTCCCACGCTTCATCCTGGTCGAGATCCAGCACGCCAACCCGTATTACGACGACTCGTACGCCGTCGACTCCGCCAACATCGGCCCGTACGGCGAGGCCATCGTGCGGGAACTGCTGCCGCACCTGGAGCGGAAGTACCGTGGCCTGGGCGAAGGCTGGGCCCGCTTCATGTTCGGCGGCTCCACCGGCGGCTGGGAGGCGATGGCGGCGCAGATCTTCTATCCGGACGAGTTCAACGGGGCGTGGGCGGCCTGTCCCGATCCGATCGACTTCCGCGCCTACACCACGGTGAACATCTACGAGGACCGCAATGCGTATCAGGTAGAGGGGCCCTGGCGCCACATCGACCGACCCGGCCTCCGCAACTACCTCGGCCACGTGAGCACCACGGTGCGTGACATGAACCGGCTCGAGCTGGTGCTCGGCACCAGGGGCCGCTCCGGCGGCCAGTGGGACGTGTGGCAGGCGGTCTATTCGCCGGTCGGGCCCGATGGCTACCCGCAGCCGATCTGGGACAAGCTCACCGGCGCCATCGATCGCCGCGTCGCCGAGCACTGGCGCGAGCACTACGACCTGGGCTACATCCTGCGCCGCGACTGGGACGGCGGGCTGGGCCGGAAACTGGCCGGCAAGCTGCACATCTACGTCGGCGACATGGACAACTACTACCTGAACAACGCCGTGTACCTCGTCGAGGACTTCCTGAAGCAGACGCGCAACCCGCCCTACGGCGGCGAGGTGGACTACGGCGATCGGGCCGAGCACTGCTGGAACGGCGACCACACGCGGCCCAACGCGATCTCGCGGCTCCGCTACACGCAGATGTTCGCGCCCCGGATCCTGGATCGGCTGCTGAAGACGGCGCCGGCCGGCGCCGATCGTCAGAGCTGGCGCTACTGAGATCCGCGCGGGAAGGATCCGGCGCGGCATTTGCTCATCAGATGGCTCGCGTGGACGATCTACACCCAAATGTCTTCTCGAGAGGGCAATCGTGCGCAACTGGTGCTCTACCGTCGTGTCGTTCGTGCTCGGTCTGACGATCGCGGGGCCGGCCCTCGCCCTGACCGTCCAGGAGGCGCCGGCGCCTCCGGCCGGACCTGCGAAGCTCTACGAGGCCGGCGAGTACGCCGCCGCGGCCGATCAGGTGCGGCAGCGGCTGGAGGAAGGCGAGGTGCCGCCGGGCGACATCTACTGGGCCGCCCAGGCCCTGCTGCGTGCCGACCGCGCCGACGAGGCCCGGGCCCTGCTCGAGCGGCTCGGCGGCGGTGACGACGATCCGTGGACCGCAATCCGGCAGGCCGCCGTCGCGCTCTCGCAGGGAGCGTCGGAGCCGGCCGTCGAGCATGCCGCCCGCGCGGCGGAACTCGCGCCCGACCTGTTCTTCGCGCACTACCAGCTCGGCTTGGTGCGGAACGATCGGCAGGAATGGCCCCAGGCGGCCGCGGCCTTCGACCGCGCCGCCGCGCTCGACGGAACGTCGGCGTACGCGCACTACTACGCCGGCCTCGCCTACAACCGGCTGAAGAGGATCGACCCGATGGCGGTGCACTTCCGCCGGTTCCTCGACCTGGCGCCGTCGGCGCCCGAGCGCGCGCAGGTGGAGCAGCTGCTCAAGCTGCTGAAGGGACTCCGGTAGCGCGACGCCTCGTTCACGGGCTGCGGAGGGCGCGTCCCGTCGCGGGGGCCTGGTGCATCACCAGCGCCCGATGTACTCGCGCAGCTGGCGCTTCCAGAACGGCCAGTCGTGCCCGCCGAGCGGCCCCCAGTCGT
>JBDIBB010000184.1:0-6987 GCA_039812685.1 Vicinamibacteraceae bacterium | reverse complement strand
GCGCGGTGCCGCGGCGCGCGGGGCCCGGCAGCTCGCGCCACCACTCGCAGTACTACCTCCGGCTGCTCGAGCGCGCAGGCATCCCGGTGCCCGGGGATGCGGCGACGGCGTGGCCGCGGCTGGCCGTGCCGGACACGGCCCGCGGGGCGGCGCGCGAGATCCTGGCCGCGGCCGGGCTCGACCTGTCGCGGCCGATCGTGGGCTTCGCGCCGGGCGCCGCCTTCGGCCAGGCCAAGCGGTGGCTACCCGCCTACGCCGCCACCGCGATCGACGCGCTCGTCCGCGACGGCGTCGGCGTCGTCATCGTGGGCGCCGCCGGCGACCGCCCCGCGCGCGATGAGCTAGAATCGGCGTTCCGGGCGTTGCGGGGGGGACTGTCGGGGGTCGTTCCGTTCGCCGATCTCGTCGGCCGCACCGACCTGACGCTGCTGGCGGCCGTGCTGGCCGAGTGCGCCGCGGTCGTCTCCAACGATTCGGGCGCGATGCACGTGGCCGGCGCCGTGGGCACGCCGGTCGTCGCCATCTTCGGGCCCACGGACGAGCGCGCGACCGCGCCTCTCGGAGAGCACACCATCGTGTCGGCTTCCGTCTTCTGCCGCCCCTGCCACCTGCGCACCTGCCCGATCGATCATCGCTGCATGCGGCGCGTGACGCCCGCGCGCGTGCTCGAGGCCGTTCACGCGTACCTGGCGCACGGAGGACGCGCATGAGCGGTCATCCAGCGGTGCTGGTGGATCGCGACGGCACGCTGATCGAGGACCACGGCTACATCGGCCGCCTCGACCGTCTGCACGTGTACCCGTATGCGATCGACGCGTTGCGCGTGCTGCAGGCGGCCGGGTTCAAGCTGGTGATGGTGACCAACCAGGCCGGCGTGGCCCGGGGCATGTTCCCCGAGCGTTTCGTCGAGGAGGCGCACCGGTGGCTGGCCGATCGCTTCGCCGAGGGCGGCGTGCGCCTGGATGGGGTCTACTACTGTCCCCATCACCCCGATGGCTCGGTGCCGGAGTATCGTCTGGCGTGCGAGTGCCGGAAGCCAAGGCCGGGGATGGCGCTTCGCGCCGCGCGCGATCTCGACCTCGACCTGTCGCGATCCTTCGTCGTCGGCGACAAGTGGCTCGACGTCGGCCTGGCGAACCAGTGCGGCGCCCGCGGGCTGCTCGTGCGGACCGGCTACGGAGGGTTCGAGGAGATGACGCCGCGCGCCGGCGTCACGGCCGCTGCCGTGGTGGACCATGTCCATGCGGCCGCGACCTGGATCCTCGACCAGCGGCGCCGCGAGGACGGCCGATGACCCCGCCGCGGCAGCACCGCACCGGACCGGCGCCGGTGCTGGCGCTCGACGAGGCGGCGCGTCGCGTGGACGAGGCGCGTGCCGCCGGCGAAGCCATCGCGCTCGCCAACGGCTGCTTCGACATCCTGCACGTCGGCCACGTCAGGTACCTGCAGGCCGCCGCCGAGCAGGCCGATCGTCTGGTGGTGGCGGTCAATGCCGACGAAACGGTGAGGCAACTGAAGGGGGAGGGACGGCCCGTGCTCACGGCCGCCGATCGAGCCGAGCTGGTGGCGGCGCTTCGCGGCGTGGATTGCGTCGTGATCTTCGCCGAGCCGACCGTGACCCGCGTGCTCGAGGCGCTGCGCCCCGACGTGCACTGCAAGGGCACCGACTACACCGTCGACACCGTTCCCGAGCGCGACGTGGTGCGCGCCTGGGGCGGGCGCACGGCGATCGTCGGCGACCCGAAGGATCACTCGACGCGCGACCTGCTGGCGAAGATCGCCGGCGGGGGCGCGCGGCGCTGAACCGCGACCGGCATCTGCGGAGCCAGGCGGCCCGCACCCCACGCGTCCATGCGTTTGCTCATCGTCAGGCTCGGGTCGATTGGCGACATCATCCACGCGCTGCCGCTGGCCGAGGCGCTGCGCGCGCACGAGTCCGGCCCGCAGGTCGAGTGGCTCGTGGAGCGGTCGCTGGCGCCGGTGCTGCGCATGGCGCCAGCCGTGTCGCGGGTGGTGACGATCGAGACCCGGCGGCTGCGCCGCGGGCGCGGCTGGATCCCCGTGCTGCGCGAGCTGCGCGCGCGGCGATACGACGTGGCGTTCGACGCGCAGGGGCTGGTGAAGTCGGCTGCGCTCGCGCGGCTGTCGGGCGCGCGCCGCGTGGTGGGGTGGACGCGTCCCCACGTGCGTGAGGCCCTCGCCGCATGGTGGTACACCGAGCGGATCGATCCGGGCGGGACGCGCCACGTGATCGACAAGAACCTCGCGTTGCTCCGGGCGATGGGCGTCGATGCGGCCTCGCGCGCGCTGCGGCTGGACGAGGGCCCGGCCAGCCCGCACCTCACGCCGTTCGTCTCGGGGCGTCACGGGCCGTTCGCCCTGCTCAACCCGGGCGGCAACTGGCCCAACAAGCGTTGGCCCGCGGACCGCTTCGGCGAGCTGGCCGCATGGCTGCGCGACGTCCACGGACTCTACTCGCTCGTGCTGTGGGGGCCGGGCGACGAACCACTGGCCGATGCGGTGGCCGCGGCCTCCGACGGCGCCGCCTCGCGCGCGCCCGCCACGTCGCTGGCCGACGTCGTGGCACTGTCGCGTCAGGCCGCGCTGATGCTGTCTGGCGACACCGGCCCCGCCCACTTCGCCTGCGCCGTGGGCACGCCCGTGGTGGGCGTCTACGGGCCCACCGATCCGCGGCGCAACGGACCGTGGCATCCCGACGACCAGTGCGTGTCGCGGTTCGACGCGTGCGAATGCCATCACGAGCGGTCCTGTCATGCGCCGCGCTGGTGCCTGCTCGACGTGAGCGTCGAGGAGGTGAAGGCGGCCGTGACCCGCCGCCTCGCCGCGTCGCGGGCCGCCGGCAGGCGCGTCCAGCCGACATGACCGAGATCACGCTGGTCTCCGACACGTCGGCGATGCGCCGCCTGTCGCGGTGGCGGGTGCCGCTGGGCTTCGCGCTCGGCATCGTGGTGCTGTGGCTCGCACGGCCCAACGCCGCCTCGCTCGCATGGGGCGCGGCCATCGCGATGATGGGCGAGGCGCTGCGCGTGTGGGCGGCCGGGCACCTCGAGAAGAGCCGCGAGGTGACGCGCTCCGGCCCTTACCGTTTCACCCGCCATCCGCTCTACGCGGGGTCGACGATCATGGCCGCCGGTGTGGCCGTTGCCGCGCGATCCGCAGCCGTGTGGGCAATCGCCGCGGCCTATGTCGTGGTGATGATTGGCAGCGCCATCCGCAGCGAGGAGAGCTTCCTGCGGCGCCGCTTCGGCGCGGCCTGGGACGACTACCGCGCCGGACGGGTCGCGCACGAGCCGCGGCCCTTCAGCCTGGCGCGCGCGGTGCGCAACCGCGAATGGCGCGCGCTGATCGGGCTGATCGCGGCCCTCGCGCTGCTTGCGCTGAAGATGCGGCTGGGGTGAGCGGTCGGCGGGCGCGAGGTCGCGGTGCTACGCGCGCTGGCCGGGCGCGCGTCCAGGGGGCGCCGGCGGGCGGTTGACGCCCTCCGGGCGGCCACGTATGATGGTCCGTCTGTCGGGCGGCCGGTGCGGCGAGAGGGCGGTTGGCTCAGAGGTAGAGCTCCGGTCTTACACACCGGCTGTCACAGGTTCGAATCCTGTACCGCCCACCAGTTCCCGGTTCCTCGTCTCGCGGGGTGGGGTTCGGCAGGGTCGGCCAGCAGGCGCGGCGGCGCGGTAACGGATCGCGGGGAGTGACAGCCTCGCGGTTCGGGTTCGGGCACCACACGATTGCGGGGTCGTAGTTCAGTTGGTTAGAACGCCGGCCTGTCACGCCGGAGGTCGCGGGTTCGAGTCCCGTCGACCCCGCCACTCCTAAGCACAATCCGAGCATGCGTTTGCGCCAGTGACAGGCGCGACCGCGTACGCCTACTGGAAGGCTCACAGCGAGGCTGATGGGCGTTTCGTGGGCGAACCGCTGCCGGTTCGGCCCCGGCGGCCGTAGGTGGCTATCCGGCCGAACGCTGACCGACAACTCGGGCCACACGCGCCGCGGCCTTGTCCATCTCCTCGTGTTCCCAGAACCGCAGCACCCGCCAGCCGTCCCGCTTCAGCCTCGCATCCGTGTCCCTGTCGCGGGCGACGTTACCGGCGAGCTTGTCCCGCCACCACTCGGCGTTGGCCTTGGGGAACGTTGCGTGCTGCGGGCACCTGTGCCAGAAGCAGCCATCCACGAACACGGCCACGCGGGGCGTGACGAAGGCGACGTCAGCGCGGCGCCTGGTGCCGGGTAGCGGCCAGTCGACTCGGTAGCGCAGCCCCAGGCGGTGGAGGGCCGAGCGCAGGGCCAACTCGCAGAGGGTGTCTCGGCGGGGCGTCGCCTGCATCCGGCGACGGACGGCGCTCGAGGAGGACGGCCCTGTACGAGTCACACCGAGCGGTACTTCTGCTCGTAGAGTTGCGCAAGTCGATGGACGGCCATCGCGTAGTGATCCACGTCGCCCGGCTGGGGGGCCGGCGGGGACTCCACTATCGTCACCGGCGTCCCGTCGTTTCGGCAGCCGATCATCACGATCGCGAGCACGTCGTAGCCCTCCTCGCCGTCGCGGGAACGCCTTGGCAACTCGCGGGCCTTACTGACGACACTGGCAGCATCGCGCGGCTGTCTGTGTTTCGTGACGGTGATCGGGCCAACGGAGAGATCGCGATCGTTGAGGCCCGGACTCACGAAGCTGTCGGCGGCGTTGATGATGGCGAGCGCCGCGGCGATGGTGTGGGGGGAGTTGCCGTGAATCGCCAGGTGGCTCGAGTTCAGTTCGTCGTAGAAGCGCGGGAGGGCCTTGGTGTAGGCCGTCATGCAGGCTTTAGCTTCCAGCGCGATGTGCACGGCCCCGACGGGTGTCTCGTCGAGGCGGGGCAGTGTGGCCAGTTCAGCGCGTGCGCCCGTGTCGAGCACAACTCCGATCTCCTGCGCCTGATCGGCGAAGGACGGCACCGGTGCCCCGCCGACCGTGCGGGGCCGGCAGACGACGAGATCGAGCTTCTTCTTCCTGCCGGTTCGGAAGTCACTCATCTCATGATTGAGGCCGTAGCCGATCTTGCCGCCGGCCGCGTGCTCTCTCATTAGCGCGCAGTGCCGAAGCAAGTCGAACAGCAACGCCCAGCACGCCACCTTGGAGTGGTGATCGCTCCGGGAGTGGTACTGCCACGTGTTGTTGTGCTTGAAGTTGCCCGCTCGGGGAATCAGCGAGTCCGCGAAGATACGAGGGCCGAGCACGGGCTCCCTTCCCCTTGGCGGTTCAGGCCGCCGAGGCACGACGCATCCGTTCGACGTGGTGCGCGACGGCGTCGAGGAATCCAGGTTCGAAGCGCAGACTGCTCTCCGAAGCCCGAGAGAGGAAACCTGCCGCCGCCTTCTGCGACAGCGGGGTTGGATCGTGGTGGACGAAGTCGGCGAGGTGCGGCCGCGGCCAGCGTACGGGCCACATGGAGGCCTCTACGGCGTAGCCCTTACCCTTGCTGCCCCAGGCAGCGCGGGGCCACAGCACGCCCTCGCGCAAGGCCGTGCCGGGCAGTGAGAACCTGCCCGGCGCCGCGAGTTGCTGGCCCACCCACTGCGCCACCGGGACACTGACGGCGTTGCCAACCAACTTCCAGCGGTGGCCGCGCCGGACGCCCTCGGCCTCCAACGCGGACGCTGTCCAGCCCTCGTTGAAGCCCTGGAGCCGCTCGGCGTCACGAATCTCTGGCGTGACGATCTCGGCCTGCCCACGGCGCGGGCGCGGGATCCAGATTGCCGGGGGCGAGGGGATGCCGATCGTCGAGCCGCCCTTGAGCGTCGGGATGGCGTCGATCGCCCAGCCCAGGCCCCGCGTCCCTTCAGTCCAGTAGAAACCCCGCCACGCGTCGGGTGCGCTTGGCGGCGTCTCCTCGCCCGCGTCGGCGGACAGCAGGACGTGTCGCGGATCCTCCGTGCGGGAGGCGAGCAGAATCACGCGCTGACGCCGCTGAGGGAGGCCGAACGCCCGTGTGTCCACGACGCGGTAGGCCCAGGCGAAGCCGCGTGCCTCCAACTCGTCCACGAGATAGCGCATCCCCTTGCCGCGATCCAGTTGCAGCATGAAGGACACGTTCTCGAGCAGCAGCCACCGAGGCCCGCGCTTCTTCAGCGCGTCGAGCAGACGGAAAACGTGGCCGACGAGCCCGGAGTTGCGCCCGCCGATGCCGGCCGTCCGTCCGGCCTGGCTCACGTCTTGGCACGGGAACCCCCCGGCCAGAAGATCGACGCTGCCTATCGTCTGCAGTTCGCGGACGTCCCGCGTCAGGGGAACATCCGGGAACTGCGCCTCGAGCACCTTGCGTGCACCGGGATCGATCTCGCAGAGGAGCACCGAGTGGTGCCCGGCGTGCTGCAGTCCCAGTTCGATGCCGCCGATTCCGGCGAACAGGCCGGCGACGGTGAGTTGATGACCGGGGGCAGAGGGAGTGGGAGCGGGCATCGTCGTCATCGGAGCATACCTGCGCCGTCAAGGCGCGTCTACGGGGTGCTGGCAAAGGCAGTCTGAGGGAGCGCGGTGACAGGAGTGGACACTCCGTCCTTTCACCAATCCCAGCCGCGGCGGGCGTAGGTCGCGACGTCGTCGCCACCCCCTTGTGCTGAGAGAACAGACGGCCGTCGTTGGGGCGGCACGGCCGGATGTGCAGGATTCCCTGTTCCGCGCGCCAGGCCACGATCTCGCCGCGCACGGTTGGCCCAGCGACGGGCAGGCAGACGCGGGTGCGATCCGTCGGCGAGTACTCGACGAGCCCTTCGGAGGCCCACCGAAGCAGGTGGGCCACGTCCCCGAGGCCGTCCCATCGGCGCTCCACGACGAATGGGCTGAATGCCAGCACCGGTGAGCCGTCCCACCACTTGGGAGGCCATCCGACTACGGTCGTCGGCCACGTCGGCCCGCTCACATCGGCCGCCTCGCTGGTAAGCTGTCGCCATGTACCCTGCCGCCGAGGACCTCGAGTTCACACCAGCCCGGAT
>JBDIBB010000183.1:0-7013 GCA_039812685.1 Vicinamibacteraceae bacterium | reverse complement strand
CCACGAGGAGGCCGCCCTTGCCGCCGCCTGAAAAACTTGCTTCACTTCTTACGAACAAACGCTTAGAAGGTGTCTAGGCGCGCAGCGCTTCCTTCATGGCCGCGCCCATGTCGGCCGGGCTCTTCACCACGTGGACGCCTGCCGCCGACAGGGCGGCCATCTTCTCGGCGGCCGTCCCCTGGCCGCCGGAGATGATCGCGCCGGCATGGCCCATCCGGCGCCCGGGCGGGGCCGTCTGTCCCGCGATGAAGCCGACGACCGGCTTCGTGAAGTGCGCCTTGATCCACGCCGCGGCGTCCTGCTCGGCGTTGCCGCCGATCTCGCCAATCATCACCACCGCCTCGGTCTCCGCATCGCCGGCGAAGAGTTCGAGCGCGTCGATGAAGTAGGTGCCGATCAGCGGGTCGCCGCCGATGCCGATGCAGGTGGTCTGCCCCAGGCCCAGCTTGGTGAGCTGGTGGATCGCCTCGTAGGTGAGCGTGCCGCTCTTGGAGACGATGCCGACGCGGCCGCGCTGGCAGATGTGGCCGGGGATGATGCCGGCCTTGGCGAGCCCGGCCGAGATGATGCCCGGGCAGTTGGGCCCGACCAGCCGCATCTTCCGGCCCTCGAGGAACTGGAAGGCCTTCATCATGTCGATCGTCGGGATGCCCTCGGTGATGCAGACCGCGAGTTCAATCCCCGCGTCGGCGGCCTCCATCACGGCATCGGCCGCAAACGCCGGCGGCACGAAGATGAGCGTGGCGTTGGCGCCGGTCTGCTCCACGGCGTCGGCCACGGTGTCGAACACCGGCCACCCCTCGTGGGTGGTGCCGCCCTTGCCGGGCGTGACGCCGCCGACGACGTTGGTGCCGTAGGCCGCGCACTGCCTGGCGTGGAAGGTTCCTTCGCGGCCAGTCAGGCCCTGGACGATGAGTCGCGTGTGCTGATCGATGAGGACGGCCATTGGTGGATCCTGTCTGGCTTGGGGCTTGGGGCTTGGGGCTTGGGGCCTGGGGCTTGAGGCCTGGGGCTACCGCGCCAGGTCGACGGCCTTCCGCGCCGCCTCGCCCATCGTGTCGGCGGTGGCGAACTTCAGGCCGCTCTCGACGAGCATCTGCTTGCCCTTCTCGACGTTGGTGCCCTCCATCCTGACCACGATGGGCACGTCGACCCGCAGTTCCTTCACGGCGCTGATGACGCCTTCGGCGAGGATGTCGCACCGCAGGATGCCGCCGAAGATGTTGATGAGCACCGCCTTCACGCTGCGGTCGCTCATCAGGATCTTGAAGGCGTTGCGGATCTGCTCGGCATTGGCGCCACCGCCCACGTCGAGGAAGTTGGCCGGCTCGCCGCCCGCCAGCTTGATGATGTCCATGGTGGCCATCGCCAGCCCGGCGCCGTTGACCATGCACCCGATCGTGCCGTCGAGCTTGATGTAGTTCAGCGAGAAGCGTGACGCCTCGATCTCGAGCGGATCCTCCTCGGAGAGATCGCGCAGCTCGCGCAGCTCGGGATGACGATAGAGCGCGTTGTCGTCGAAGCTCATCTTCGCGTCGAGGGCGAGCACGTCGCCGCCGGCGGTGGTCACCAGCGGGTTGATCTCGATCAGCGACGCGTCGGTCTTCAGGAACGCGTCGTAGATGGCGAGCATGAGCTTGACGGCCTTCGGGACGCAGGCGGCGTCCAGGCCGATCCCGAAGGCGAGCTGCCGTGCCTGGAAGGCCTGGAGGCCGACGGCCGGGTCGATGAACGCCTTCCTGATCAGGTGCGGCGTCTCGGCGGCCACCGTCTCGATCTCCATGCCGCCCTCGGAGCTGGCCATCATCACGGGGCAGCCGGCACCGCGGTCGATGACGATGCCGAGGTAGAGCTCGCGCGTCATCTGGAGCCCTTCCTCGACGAGCACGCGCTGGACGAGGCGGCCCTCGGGCCCGGTCTGGTGCGTGACCAGCGTCATCCCGAGGATCTGGCCTGCCAGCTGTTCGGCCTGGTCGGCGCCCCTGGCCACCTTCACGCCGCCGCCCTTGCCGCGGCCGCCGGCGTGAATCTGCGCCTTGACGACCGATACCTCGCCGCCCAGCCGCCGGGCGATCGCGCCGGCTTCGGCGGGCGTGGTGGCGACCTCGCCGCGGGGCACGGCGACGCCATGCCGGGCAAGTATCTGCTTGGCCTGGAATTCGTGGATTTTCACGGTGGATGTCCGTCCAGGGAAGGCGCCGGCTGACGGCGCGGAACTGCAGGCACACGATCCGGCGACGTGGCATCGCCCGATGCCTGTGAACGCCGTCGGTACCGGTGGCGATGGTAGCCGCGGCCCTCCGGGCCAGTCAAGAACGGTTCCATGCCGGTGTGCACGCCGGAGGCCGATTCCGTCTCGCGCGGCGGCGGGCGGGATCACGGTCGTCGCGACGGCCGTGCTTCCTTGCGTGCCGCGATGCCGGGTCATACAATCGGCGCACCCGCCGCGACGTGGCCGATCTCCTGGCCGCGCGCGGCGTCCGCTCATCGTTGGTGTTCCCCGGCGTACCGCGGGCGGCCCAGGTGACGGGCCGGCCCGCCCGGAGTCCTCTATGCGCAGTCGCGTGAGTTTTCCGTTCTCGACGATCGGGACGAAGATCCTGATCGCGATCACCGGCCTCGCGATGTTCCTGTTCCTCATCGTGCACATGGCCGCCAACCTGCTGCTCTTCGTGGGGCCAGACGTCTACAACGGCTACAGCCACAAGCTGATCAGCAACCCGTTGATCTACGTCGCCGAAGCCGGGCTCGTCCTGCTCTTCGTCGTGCACGTCTTCAACGCGGTCACCAACTGGGCGAAGAACCGCGGCGCCAGGCCGGTGGGCTACACGAAGAAGGCGTGGGCCGGGCACACCAGCCGGAAGACGGTGGCCTCGTCCACGATGATCTACACCGGCGTGGTGATCTTCGTGTTCACGGTCCTGCACCTGGTGACCTTCAAGTACGGGCCGTGGTACGAGACGACGCACGACGGCCAGACCATGCGCGATCTCTACACGCTGGTGGTCGAGGTCTTCAGGCAGCCCGCCTACGTGGTCGGTTACACGGTGGTGATGGCGCTCGTGTTCCTGCACCTGCGGCACGGCGTGTCGAGCGCGTTCCAGTCGCTGGGCTGGAACCATCCGCGCTACAACCGGCTCATCCTGGGCTTCGGCTACCTGTTCGCGGTGCTCATCGGCGCGGGCTTCGCGCTGCCGCCCATCTGGATCTACTTCACCAAGTAAGGGGCCATCATGACGCTCGATGCGAAGATTCCGTCCGGGCCCATCGAAGGCAAGTGGGACCGTCACAAGTTCGAGTCGAAGCTGGTCAACCCGGCCAACCGCCGCAGGTTCACGGTCCTCGTGGTCGGCACGGGCCTGGCCGGTGCCTCGGCGGCCTCGGCACTGGGCGAACTCGGCTACAACGTCGTCGCCTTCTGCATCCATGACAGCCCGCGGCGCGCGCACAGCATCGCGGCGCAGGGGGGCATCAACGCCTCGAAGAACTACCGGAACGACGGCGACAGCGTCTACCGGCTGTTCTACGACACGGTGAAGGGCGGCGACTACCGGGCCCGCGAAGCCAACGTCTACCGGCTCGCGCAGGTGTCGTCGGACATCATCGACCACTGCGTGGCGCAGGGCGTGCCCTTCGCGCGCGAGTACGGCGGCCTGCTCGACAATCGCTCCTTCGGCGGCGCGCAGGTGTCGCGCACCTTCTACGCCAGGGGGCAGACGGGCCAGCAGCTGCTGATCGGCGCCTACCAGTCGATGATGCGGCAGGTCGACGCCGGCACGGTCACGCTCGTGCCCCAGCGCGAGATGCTCGACCTAGTCGTCGTCGATGGCGCGGCACGCGGCATCGTCACGCGCAACCTCGTCACCGGGGAGATCGAGCGATGGGCGGGCCACGCCGTGCTGCTCTGCACCGGAGGCTACGGCACGGCCTACTACCTGTCGACCAACGCCCTGAACTGCAACGTCACGGCGGCCTGGCGATGCCACAAGCGCGGCGCGCTGTTCGCCAACCCGTGCTTCACCCAGATCCACCCGACCTGCATCCCCGTGTCGGGCGACCACCAGTCGAAGCTCACGCTGATGAGCGAGAGCCTGCGCAACGACGGCCGCGTGTGGGTGCCGAAGAAGCCCGGTGACGCGCGCAAGCCGCAGGAGATCCCCGAGGCCGAGCGCGACTATTACCTCGAGCGCCGCTACCCGAGCTTCGGCAACCTGGTGCCGCGCGACGTGGCCTCGCGCGCCGCCAAGGCCGTGTGCGACGACGGGCGCGGCGTGGGCACGACGGGCCTGGCCGTCTACCTCGACTTCGCCGACGCCATCCACCGGCTCGGCGAGGAGACGATCCGCAACCGCTACGGCAACCTGTTCGACATGTACAAGCGGATCACCGACGAGGATCCGTACAAGGTGCCGATGCGGATCTACCCGGCGGTGCACTACACCATGGGTGGACTCTGGGTCGACTACAACCTGATGAGCACCATCCCGGGGCTGCACGTGCTCGGTGAGGCCAACTTCTCCGATCACGGCGCCAACCGCCTCGGCGCGAGCGCGCTCATGCAGGGACTGGCCGACGGCTACTTCGTCATCCCCTACACGCTGGCGCACTACCTGGCGGGCGCGGCGCTGCCGCCGGTGTCCACCGACCACGCCGCGTTCGGCGAGGCCGTGGCCGGACAGCAGGCGCGCATCGATCGGCTGCTGAAGGTGAAGGGCGATCAGACGGCGCGCGAACTGCACCGCGCGCTGGGCCACGTGCTGTGGGACAACGTCGGCATGGCGCGCAACGAAGCCGGCCTCAGGAAGGCGCTGGCCGCCATCCCGGGGCTGCGCGACGAGTTCTGGGCCCGGATCTCGGTGCCCGGCGACGCCACCAACATGAACAAGAACCTCGAATACGCCGGCCGCGTGGCCGACTACCTCGAGTTCTCGGAACTGCTGGCGCTCGACGCCCTCGAGCGGCGCGAGTCGTGCGGCGGGCACTTCCGCGAGGAGTACCAGACGCCCGACAACGAGGCGCTGCGCGACGACGTCCACTTCGCGCACGTCGCGGCGTGGGAGTTCGCCGGCGTGGGCAGGCCACCGGTGCGTCACGTGGAGCCGCTCACCTTCGAGTACGCGAAGCCGTCGCAGCGCAGCTACAAGTGAACCCGCGTCCGCGCTCCCGCGAGGAAGGATATCGACGATGAAGCTCAACCTGCAGGTCTGGCGGCAGGCCGGACCCGACGCCACGGGCCGCCTCGTGGACTACACGGCCCGGGACATCGACCCGGACATGTCGTTCCTGGAGATGCTCGACGTCGTCAATGAAGACCTCATCAAGAAGGGCGAGGACCCGATCGCCTTCGATTCCGACTGCCGGGAAGGCATCTGCGGCACGTGCGGCTGCATGGTCAACGGCATCCCGCACGGCCCGGATCGCGGCGCCACCGTCTGCCAGCTCCACATGCGGCGCTTCAAGGACGGCGACACGATCGTCATCGAGCCATGGCGCGCCCGGGCGTTTCCCGTCATCAAGGATCTGGTCGTCGATCGCTCGGCCCTGGACCGCATCATCCAGGCCGGCGGCTACACCTCGGTGAACGTCGGCGCGGCGCCTGACGCCAACGCGATCCCGGTGCCGAAGGTCGACGCGGAAGAGGCTTTCGAGTACGCGGCGTGCATCGGCTGCGGCGCCTGCGTGGCCGCCTGCAAGAACGCATCGGCGGTCCTCTTCACCTCCGCCAAGCTGTCTCACCTGCACCTGCTGCCGCAGGGTCAGGTGGAGCTCAGCCAGCGTGCGGTGCGGATGGTGGAACAGATGGACGCCGAGGGCTTCGGCAGCTGCTCGAACGAGGGCGAGTGCGAGGCCGTGTGCCCGAAGGGCATCCGCATCGAGGGCATCGCCCGCATGAACCGGCAATTCGTGCAGGCGACGTTCGTCGCACGGCCCGAGCGCACCGCCGGCGGCGTCTGACCGCCTCCGTCCGGCCCGGGTGCTCACGGCCGCGACGCCGGTCCTCATGAACCGGGCTCGCACACTGCTGGAACGGCTGGCCGCCGGCGAGGCCCTGGTGGGCGACGGCGCCATCGGCACGATGCTGATGGCGCGCGGCCTGCCCGCCGGCGAGCCGCCGGAGCGCTTCAACCTCACGCATCCTCACATCGTCGAGGAGGTCGGACGCCTGTACCGCGAGGCGGGCGCCGACCTGCTCACCACCAACACCTTCGGCGGGTCGCCGGCCCGGCTGGCCGACAGTGACCTGGAGGCCGACCTCGAACGGCTCACCCGCGCCGCGGTGCGGGCGGCGATCCGCGCTGCCGGCGGGCGCGCCCTGGTGTCGGGCTCGATCGGCCCGTGCGGGCTCGTCCTGCAGCCGTACGGGGATGCGGATCCGGGGCTGGTGCGGGAAGGGTTCCTGAGGCAGGCGCGCGCCCTGGCCACCTCGGGCGCCGACCTGTTCTGCGTCGAGACGATGACCGATCTCGCCGAGGCGTGCCTCGCCGTCGACGCCGCGCGCGAGGCCGCCCCCGACCTGCCGGTGATCGCGACGATGACCTTCGAGCGGACGCGGCGCGGCTTCTTCACCGTCATGGGCAACTCGATCGTCGACGCCGTGCGCACCCTCGAGACGAGGGGTGCGACGATGATCGGGTCGAACTGCGGCAACGGGATGGACGCCATGGTGGCGATCGCGCGCGAGTGTTCACGCATCGCGACGCGGCCGATCGCGATTCAGTCCAACGCGGGCCTGCCCATCGCGGAAGGCGACGGCCTCCGCTATCCCGAGACGCCGGAGGCCTTCGCTGCGGCGGTGCCCGAACTGCTGGCGCACGGGGTACGCCTGCTGGGCGGCTGCTGCGGCACCACGCCCGCGCACGTGCGGGCGCTGCGCGCCGCGGTGGACGCCGCCACGCCGGCCGGGTGAGCACGGCGTGGCGGACCTGCCACGGACGGCTAGCAGCCCGTGGCGAAAGTGGCGCGGCATTCGACGGGCGGGGCATCCCGGCTGGCGGCGTTGCTCCTCCGTCAAA
>JBDIBB010000182.1:0-7030 GCA_039812685.1 Vicinamibacteraceae bacterium | reverse complement strand
GCGCCGAAATAGAACGCCCTGTTGCGCGCGATCGGCCCACCGAACGTGCCGCTGACCCGCGCCGAGTCGAAGGGCGGCTTGGCCTTGGCGAAGGCGTTCTTGGAGTTGAACCTGTCGTCGCGGCCGAAGTACGAGAACTGGCCGTGCAGGTCGTTGGTCCCCGAACGGGTGACCACGTTCACCACCGCGGTACCCGCGCGCGAGTACTCGGCGTCGAACTGGTTGCGCAGCACCCGGAACTCCTGCACCGCGTCCTGGTTCACGCTCACGATGGCGAACCCGTAGATCGGGTGATCCATGTTGCCGCCATCGATCTGCATCGAGTACATGCTTCGCACGTTCGTACCGCCGAAGGCCGTCTGGATGCCGAAGCGGCCGTCGCCCGTGCGCGACGGTCCGCCGCCCGGCAGCAGTTGTGCCAGCCCCACGAACCCGCGGCTCAGCACCGGCAACTCGGCCAGCTGCTCCTGATCGACGACTCCCGACAGGTCCGACTTGCTCGTCTCGACGGCGATGGCCGCCGCGCTGACCTCGACGCTCTCCTCGAGGCTGCCCAGTGACAGGGAGATCCTGACGTCGGCCACCTCGCCAACGGTGATCGTCATGCGCCGCAGTTCGGTCGTGAAGCCGGTCAACTCGGCCTTCACGACGTACGGACCCGGTTGAAGCGCCGGCGCCCGGAACGAACCCTGGTCGTCGGTAATCAACGTGCGCGCGATCCCTGTCGCCTCGTGCTGCACCGTGACCGACACACCCGGCAGCACGCCGCCGGTATTGTCGGTGACCGTGCCTCGCACCTCGGCCGTCTGCGCCAGGGCCACGACCGGTGCGAACAGGAGTGCGATGACGAAGATCGCCCTCGCCAGAACGCCGGCACGAGCGGTGATTGGGGGCCTCGATCTCATGGTCTCTCCCCTTCCAGCTGACGCCCGGAGGCGACCACGCGCGGATCGCCCAAGGCACAGCTGCAGGTGTCGTCTGTGAGGCACGGATTCTACACCCATCGGGCGGGACACGAGCCCGAAGTCCATCGCGGTTACGGCTGAGCTGATCGACGAACGGGGCAGCCACTCGGTATGACCCCGGCCTGGCCGGGACGTGCTCACGTCCGGTTCCAGACCACGAGGCAGCGGGGTGGGAGGGCGTAGTATATGCGCCATGCCGTCAGCTTCTGCCGGGCCCGCGACGGGCCCATCCTCGCGCTGGAGCTTCCTCCGACTGGCTGGTCCGGGACTGGTCGTCGCCGCCACGGGCATTGGGTCGGGCGACGTCGTCGCGGGCACCGTCGCCGGGGCGAACTACGGGACCACCCTGCTCTGGGCCATCGCGGTCGGCGCCTTCTTCAAGTTCGCGCTCAACGAAGGCATCGCCCGGTGGCAGCTCGCCACGGGCTCCACCGCCGTGGAGGGCTGGGCCGAGCACCTGCCGCGCTGGGTGACGTGGTACTTCGTCGTCTACCTCGTGCTGTGGACCGTGGCGGTGAGCGCCGCGCTCACCAACGCCACCGGGCTCGGCATCGCCAACCTGACCGGCGGCGCGATCTCCCAGCCCTGGGGCGCCGTGCTGCACAGCCTGGTCGGCTGCGCCTTCGTGCTCAGCGGCGGCTACAAGGGTTTCGAGCGCCTGATGAAGACGCTGGTCGGCATCATGGGCTTCTGCATCGTCTTCTGCGCGGCGCTGACGCTGCACGACCCGGTCGGGGCGTTGCGCGGCCTGCTGGTGCCGACCGTGCCGCCGCAGGGCGGCCCCTACGTCCTGTCGCTCATCGGCGGCATCGGCGGATCGATCACGATGCTCTCCTACAACTACTGGATGCGCGAGGAGCGGCTGGAGGGCGCGCGGCACCTCGGCTACGTGCGCGGCGACATCGGCGTCGCCTACTTCTTCACCGCGATCTTCGGCATGGCGATCCTGCTCATCGCCCACCAGGCGTTCTACGTGACGGGCACGCGCATCACCGACGCGCAGGCGGTGCCCCGCATGGCGGAGATGCTCGGCTCGGTCATCGGGCCGATCGGCTCGTGGGCCTACGCGCTGGGATTCTGGGCCGCGGTGTTCGCCTCGCTGCTGGGCGTGTGGCAGAGCGTGCCCTATCTCTACGCCGACTACTACGGGATCCTCACGCACCAACCGCGCGCGGCGCGCGAGGCGCTGACCCGCGTGACGAGCACGCCCTACCGCCTGGCGCTCGCCTTCCTCACGCTGGTGCCGCTGCCCTTCGCCTTCCTCGGCCGCCCGATCGTCGTGATCCTCACCTACACCATCGTCGGCAGCCTCTTCATCCCCTTCCTCGCGGCCACGCTGCTGTGCCTGAACTCGCGCGTGGCGTGGCAGGCGCCGGTCCCGCGCAACCACTGGACGACCAACGCCCTGCTCATCGTCATCCTGCTGCTCTTCCTGGTGCTCGGCGCGCAGGAGGTGCGCACCGCCCTATAGCGCCGATCGGGTGGCCGGGGCCGCGTGGGCAGGGCCTGGAGCCGCCCGGGCGGGCATCGGCTCCTCCCGGTAGAGGCGCCGCCCGTTGGTCGCGGCCGACACGACGAAGGCGAGCGCGAGGCCGGCCGCGCCCACGACCCCGCCGGCGTCCAACAGCCGCCAGCGCCCTCCCATGAGACCGGCATCGGGGTTCAGCAGCAGGGTGACGTTGCCCAGGGCCAGCAGCAGACGCAACTCGGTCGGTCCCATCCTGAAGACGCTCATCTGGAACCGGCCCAGGCTGTGCGCGGCGAGGTAGACCTCGATGCACACGAGGTAGTAGGCCAGCAGCAGCGCTGCGGCTGTCGCAGGATGCATCAGGCCCGACGCGGCGAGGCCGCCCACCAGCGCCGCGATGCCCACGGCGTCGGCCACGTGGTCGACGTAGTAGCCGTACCGCGGTCGCTCCTGCTCCCTCAGGCGCGCCACGGTGCCATCGAGGCTGTCGCCAAACCAGTTCGCGGCCAGACAGACCGTCGCCAGCACGAGCCCCACCGGTGTCCGGCTGACCAGCCAGTACGAGACGCCGGCCCCGATCATCGACGCCAGCGCCAGCGCGGTCAGGTGGTCCGAATTCACGCGCGCGGGCAACCGCACGGCGAACCAGGCAAGCGCCCGGCGCTCGGCCGACGCGAGCCAGCCATCGTTGATGCGTGTCACAGGCACGGTCACCTCCAGTGGGCCGGACGCGGTGGTGCGGGCGCCAGCCACCTGGAAATGTGCGAAGCGCGGCACGGCCGGCTCAGGATCGGCCGCGACCGTGGCGAATCCGCCGGCGGTCGATCGCCATCGATCCGCCGCCACGCCGCGCGGCCGGCGCCGGTCAGAACCTCACCGACAACGCGCCGAAGACGTTGCGCCCGGCGGCCGGGATGTAGAGCGCGTCGCCGTCCACGTAGCCGAAGCTCGTGTAGCGGGCGTCGAACAGGTTGTTCACGCGCAGGTCGAGCGCGAGGCGCCCGCGCCCGCCGCCCGTCCAGCCGGCGGGCACTGGCAGCGTCACCGCCGCATCGGCCACCGTGAACGCATCGTTCACCCGATCCTCGCGCTGCGTGTTGTCGAGGTAGAAGCGGCCGACGTGCCGGACCGACAGCGTGCCCCGGGCGCCACGCCACTCGCCACGCGCGGCGACCGAGGCCATCACGCCCGGGAAGCCGGCCACCCGGTGGCCGTCGTAGACCACCGATCCGCCGTCGAAGCCGAACTCGCGGTAGCGCGTGAACGTGTTGCGCGAGAGCGTCAGCGCGCCGTCCAGCGCGAGGCCCGGCACGATCGTCACGCCCGCATCGAGTTCGGCGCCCAGGCGCCGCGAGCGGGCGCCGTTCCCGTAGACCGGCACGCCGTTGTCGTCGAGGGCGCCCGCGTAGACGATCTCGTTGAGGAACTTCATCCAGAACACGTTGCCGCGCGCGCGCCAGCGCGCCCGCTGCGCCGAAACCCCTGCCTCCACGTTCCACACATCCTCGGGCGCGAGCGAGGCCGGCGCCGCGTAGTAGTCCTGCGGGTCGTAGATGCTGCGGAAGAAGGGCTCCCGCATGCCGCGGGCCACGCCGAGGTAGGCGTGGTCGCTGTCGCTCAGTTTCACGATGGCGCCGGCCCTCGGCAGCACGAAGTTGAAGTCCTCCGACAGGCTCACGCCCTTCAGCCGGTCCCTCGAGAGGTCGTAGCCGTGGTGTGTCGCCTGCAGGCCGCCGCTCAGCGAGACGCGCGGCGTCAACTCGACGCGCGCCTCCCCCGCCACGCTCGCCGTGCGCTTGTCCACCCGATAGTCGTAATAGCGGTGGCCGGGCGGGAGCGCCGGCAGCCGATCGGCCCAGCGCACCTCGCCGTCGTGGTGCGCCCGGTGGAGGCGCACCTCGCCCTGCAACTCGAACGTCCAGCGCCCGCGGCCGTGCGTGACGGTGGGCACCCAGCCGGCATCGCGCTCGGCCACGGAACGGCGGCGGACGAGGTCGGACCGGCTGATGAGAGTGCCATCGGGCGACACCTGATCGGGCAAGGCGTACTCGTAGAGCCAGCGCCGCGCCCGGTACTGGTCGTAGTGGCCTGCGCCGGTGAAGACGTAGGCGGTCTGGCTGATCCGCGTGGCGGGCGACCACTGGAACTCGTGCACGAGCTGGTAGTGCGGCTGCAGGAACCTGTCGATCTCGCCGTCCCACGCGAGCGGGTTCGCGCGCCGATCGCGATCCGCGTCTCCGGTGACGCGGCCCTCGAGCGCGGCCCGCGGCACCCCGACATACGCGAGATGGGTCTTCTCCGGCCCGCCGAAGAACACCAGCCGCAGGCGCGAACGCTCGCCGAAGCGCGCCGCCGACGCGTAGTAGTTCCACATGTCCACCCACGACTGATCGCGGTAGCCGTCGGTGGTGATCGTCGAGTAGCGTGCGGCGAAGGCCCACCGACCGCCCACGAGCCCCGACTGCGCCTGCACGGAGAACCGTCGCGTGGCGTAGCTGCCGGCGCCGGCCTCCACCGAGAACCCCGGCGTGGGCGAGGGCTGCGCGGTGGAGATGTCGATGCTGCCGCCGAGCCCTGAGAGCCCGAACACGCCGCGCCGCACCTGCACGTCACCGGCGGTGGCCATGAAGTCGGCGAGATCGACGAAGTAGAGGTCGCCCGATTCGGCGTCGTTCATCGGCGCGCCGTTGAGCGTCACGCGTGTGCGCGCCTGCCCGAAGCCGCGGATCGCGAAGCTCGAATAGCCGATTCCGTTCCCGTTGTCGTTGGTGGCGTACAGGCCCGGCACCACCTGCGAGAGCAGCACGGCGGGATCCTGGCCCCAGTAGGCGTCGGCCACCCGCTCCTGCGGCACGTTGGTGAAGCTCACCGGATCCACGCCCTCGCGGGCACGCGTCGCGGTCACCTCGATGCGATCGGTGACCGACACCACGGGCGCCAGCGCCACCTCGACCGGACCGGCACGCGCCACCTCCACCGTGAGCCGCTGCACGTAGTAGCCGGGGCACGAGACGACGAGCGTGAGGCGCGCGGCGCCGAGGGCGTCGACGCGGAAGCCGCCGTCGGCCGCGGCCGTCGTCACCTGACGACCGCCCGCCACCTCGACGCGCGCGGCGAGCGGATCGAGAGTGGTGGCGTCGATGACGCGGCCCGAAATGGTCTGCGCGGAGACAGGTGCGGCGAGCGTGAGCAGGACGGCGAGCGTGACGGCGTTCATCGTTCCCTCCATCCGTCCGGCCGCGCCGGAAACGGAAGGGAGCGACGAACCATCGTCTGCTGCCGCTTCGCTTCCCTGCGCCGGCATGACCCGGATCAGGTTCAAAGGGTGTGATCTCAGCCCCGCGTTCGCGGGACACCCCTACGAAGTAGTGCCTTGATCGTGGAACAGGCCGGGCGATGCGGTCAAGGCCGCCTGCGCGCGGTCTCGCCTCCACCGGCCGTCATGCCGCGGCTTCAGAATTCGAGCCGCAGGCGCAGGGTCGCCATCAACGCCCGGCGCCGCGGCGCGAGGCAGGCCCCGAGCATGGCGCGCTGGAGGTCGGGCTGGAGCGCGAGCCACGGCGTCAACTGGTACCGGTAGAACGCCACGAATACCGTCTCCCGGCCGTCGTCGAAGCGGTCAGCTACCCATTCCGACAGCCGCACGCTGGTGATTGCCAGGCCCATCGCATCGTCGGGAGAAAATGGGGTCGGGTGTGTTTTTCGGGCGGCGAGCGCCCGAGGCATCACGAAGCCACTGCCACCGCGGCTGGTGTCACGCGGCGCGCGGTCACGCGGAGGGACTTCCGGCGTCCAGATGTCGAACCGCGGCAGGACGGCGCCGCTCGATGGGCGCAGCCTGAGGCGACCCGACCTTCCTGGGACGGCCACGTGGACGCCCGCCCAGCGTCCACCGCAACTGAGCAGCCACCACGCTCTGCCACGCCAGTGGCCCGTAGGGCGTCGCCGTGCGAATCGCCTGCCGGACACCCTCGACTTCGTCGGGCGCCTGCTCCTGGTCGAGCAGAACTTCCCAGGGTTCAGGCCGCGCCACCGGCCAGGGAGAGAGGCGTGGTCCGAATTCGCGGGCACGAGGCGACGCGCTGCTCCATGGCCAGTCGGCGGCCCTGGCGACCAATCCAGCTCGCACTGGATTGCGCTCGACGTAGCGACAGAGGGTCAGCAGGTGACGGTCGTCCTTGACGGGAATGGCCTTGTAGCGCCCCTGGTAGATGGTGCCGGTGCCGGTGGACTGCCTGGCGCGATGCCAGCGCTGCACGTGCACGCCGGTTGACCAGGCCATGAACTTCGCGAGGTCACTGCCGGCTGTTGGCCACACCACCATGTGCCAGTGGTTCGGCATGACCACGTAGGCGAGCAGGCGCATGGAGAACCGCTCGACAGCCTCTTCGAGCACGTCGAGGAAGTCGGCGTACTCCTGTGCGGAACCGAACAGGCCAAGTCGCCTGGCTCCACGGTTCATCACATGGAACACGAGGTCGATGTCGGTGGGTCTGGGCCGTCTGGGCATGGCGTGCAGGTGCCTTCCGAGCAAGGCGGAGGCCAGCACACCACTTCGCGGGAATTCCAACTGGGAACGGCGCGATGTGTCGACCGG
>JBDIBB010000181.1:0-7052 GCA_039812685.1 Vicinamibacteraceae bacterium | reverse complement strand
CCATCCGCGTCGTGGTGAGCGTGGAGAAGTCCGGGGCGTTCAGGTCCGGCACGTGCAGCGTGGCGCCGTACGGGGCCAGGCGCGCGGCGAGAAACGCGGCCTTGGACGAGGCGGGCGACGAGGCGAAGCCGTGCAGGTAGAAGACGTGCACGGCTGCCTCAGATGAGCGTCGTGCACCCGGGCCGGCAGAGGCATTGGATGTGGCCCTCGCCGTCCGTGTAGTAGTTGTAGGTGAGTTCCTCGCCCTTCCGGATGTTGCGCGCCGCGCGCACCCAGATGATGCCGTCGATGATCTGCGTGTAGCAGTTCGGCGTGCACGAGTGGTTGATGTAGCGCGCGTCGCTGCCGCCGACGTGGCCGTCGATCACCCACCGGCTGTTGAGCTTGAAGCACCAGATGTAGCCCGTCTTCAGGTAGCGGCGTTCGCGCTTGAGGCTCTCGGCGCTGCTCACCTTCTCGCCCGTGTAGGCGATGATGCGCCGGTTCTTGTGGATGTCCTGGCCCGCGAACACGCCGGCGCCGTGCACCCGCGAGGCGCGGCACTCGATGCGGGGATAGTCGATGCCTTCGGGCGGCGTGACGATGACTGGGGCCGGGCGCCGGGCGCGCACGGCGGGACGGGAACCATTGCTTACCGGCATGGATTGCTCAGGCGGAAATGCGGCCGGAGGCCGCTGTCTGGTGTGGCCCTGCGCCCGCCGCGCGTGTGGTGACGGCGATGCGCGTGGAGCGGTTCGACGGGGATCGATCTGGCCGGCGGCGCGAAGCGCTTGAAACGATGTGACACGTGGAGACGCGATCGACGCACGAATTCTATCAAGGGATGCGACGCCACGGGGCGACCGATCGACGCGGGCTCAGGAGCCGATGACGATTTCGGTCACGCACACGGCGCCCGACGGATCCTCCGCCGGCCCGTGCAGCGGCAGCACCGACACGTCGAGCAGGAGTCCGCCGGCCGCCGCCCACGCCACGCGGGCATGAGGCACCGCCTGGTGGCGCGCGAGATCCTGGCGGATGCTCTCCCAGCGCGGCGGGTCGAACACGGGCCACACCGAGGCGACAGGTTCCCCGACGGCGTCGGCCGCCGCCGTCCAGCCGCCACGTCGCCACAGCTCGATCTGCGCCCGGTTGTAGAAGGTGACGCGCATGGCCGCGTCCAGGCCGACCATCGCCAGATCGATGTGATTGAGCACCCGCTCGACGTAGCCCCGCACGCCGCTCTGGATCGATTCCACCACGGCACGCTCCGACACGTCCTCGGCGTGCAGCAGGAAGCGGCTGTCGTCCACGCGCGTGAGGCGCACGTCCCACGGCCTGGGCTCGGGGTGTCCGCCCACCCACCGGAAGCGGCCGTGACGGGCTGCGGGCTGCATGCGCGCGATGGCGGCGCCGAGCGAGGTCCACAGATCGTGGCGCTGGTGCACGTCGAGGCTCGGGGGATGACTGCCGCCGAGCGGCCCGTCGAACGCGCGGTTGCGGGCGAGCACGCGCAGGTCCGCATCCACGAGGGCCACGGGCGTCGGCAGCAGATCGAGCAGCGCGCGCGCGTCCATCACGCGAGGGCCTCGACCGTCAGCTCGGCGTCCAGTTGACGGCAGATCGCCTCCACTTCCGGCATCGGCAGATCCAGCAGCGCCAGCGCCTCCGGGTGCGGCGACGGAATCCGTCCGTCGCCCGGATACCCGATCGCCATCGCCCGGCAGAGGACGTCGGCGAGGTGGACGACGGCCGTGCGATCGGCGTGATCGCGGCGCGGATGGAAGGCGTGGTGGTAGGCGACGGGATACACGAGCTTGTCGGGCAGCGCCCACTTGCGGAGCAGCCAGAACCCCACCTCGGCGTGGGTGACGCCCAGCACCTCCTGCTCGGCGTCGATCTGAAGGCAGCGCCGCTGCTGCACGAGCGCCGTGACGCGAGCGGTCTCGGCCGGGTACACCTGCGCGAGCACCACCTTGCCCACGTCGTGCAGCAGCCCCGACAGCGCGTGCTCCTCGGGGCTGGTCACCTCGAGCCGTTCGGCAATCGCGCCGGCCGCGCGCGCCGTGCCGATCGAGTGCTGCCACAGGCCGGCCATCGTGCGGCTCATCTCGTCCACCAGGTCCATCACCGAGGCGGTGAGCACCAGGTTCTTCACGACGTCGAGTCCCAGCATCACCAGCGCGTGCGTGATCGTCGTGATCGGCTGGCGAAAGCCGCAGAAGCCGCTGTTGACCAGCTTGAGCACCTTGGCGGCCAGCACCTGATCCTCGCCGATGTCGACGGCGATCTCCGACGCCGTCGCCGTGCCGCTGTTGATCTTCGCGATGATGCGGTCGACACCGATCGGGATCGTGACGACTTTGGTCAGCCCCTCGACGCGGGCCCGGATGGCGGCTCGCTCAGGCATGAGGCTGGACTGTCTCCTCCCCCACCTGCAGGCGAACGATCACGGCCCGCAGTCGCATCATCCACGGATTGGTATGGTGTCCCTCGAACCGGGCGTCGATCGCCGCGAGCCGATGCGCGCGCTCCTCGGGCGTGAGGGCGTCGCCGGTCACCGCCACGGTGGTGACGCCCATGGCCTGGAGCCGGAGGATGAGGGCGGCCGTCAGTTCGGCGCCGGCCGGCAGGAAGACGACGCCCGTCTCGTTCATCACGGGCGCGGCCGTCACCTGCCCGGGCGTGAGGGTGTGGATTGGGAAGCGTGGCATGATCGCTCGGGTGGCCGCACCGCACACTATGCCGAGCGCGATGTCCGCGTCAACGATCGGCGGGGCCCCGACCGGATCCCGTGCCGTGATTCCCTGCTATGATTCGCGGTCCGGGGGAGTCCGGCGCGCCCGCGGTGCTCCCGTCCGGCACGCCAGGGGCGCGCGAGCGACAGCGTCCCGGCGCCGCCGGCCGGCATCCTCCAGCCTCGACACCGCCAATCACGGTGCGACGATCGGGGTGCAGGCGCAGGACATCGACATGGCCCAGCCGGCGTCGTTCGACATCACGTCCACCGTGGATCTCCAGGAGGTGGACAACGCGGTGAACCAGGCGAAGAAGGAGCTCGCGCAGCGCTACGACTTCAAGGGGTCGAAGGCGGCCATCGAGTTCCGCAAGGCCGAGGCCGCCATCGATCTCGTGGCCGAGGACAGCTTCCGGATGGACGCGGTCTACGAGATCCTGCAGACGCGGCTCATCCGGCGCGGCGTGCCGCCGAAGAACGCGAAGCTGGGCGAGGTCCAGCCGGCCGCGGGCAGCCTGGTGAAGGCCACGGTGTCGCTGCAGCAGGGCATCCCCACCGACACGGCGAAGGCAATCGTCAAGCACCTGAAGGACGCGAAGCTGAAGAAGGTGCAGGCGACGATTCAGGCCGACCAGGTTCGCGTCTCCTCGCCCTCGAAGGACGAGTTGCAGGCCGCCATGCGGCTGCTGAAAGAGCACGACTTCGGCATCGACCTGCAGTTCGGGAACTACCGGAGCTGATCCGGACGGCAGCCGGGTACGGGGATTCCCGTCCCCACCGGTGATGGAGGCGCGCAGGTTGCCGGAGGCTCCGCAGTAGAGCGCGGGTTGCACGGATCAACAGGCGCAACCTGCGCGTTCACTTCGCGGATCCACATGGAGACGCGCAGGTTGCCGGAGGCTCCGCAGAGCAACCCGCGCGCTACCGGTTGTCGCGCTTGACCACGAGCAGCGTGATGTCGTCGTGTTGTGGCGCACCGCCGACGAAGGCGTCCAGATCGGCGATCGCGCCCTGCAGGATCTGACTGGCGCCCGACGGCGCGTGACGCCGTAGCGACTCGATCAGCCGCTCGGCCCCGTACTCCTCACCGGCGCCGTTCTGCGCCTCGCTGATGCCGTCCGAATAGAGCGCCACCACGTCCCCCGGTTCCACGACGAAGCGTTGCTCGTCATAGGAGGCGCCGGGGAACAGCCCGAGGGCGAGTCCGGTGGCGCCGAAGCGCCGCACCGCGCCGCACCGCGCGATCACCACGGCCTCGGCGTGTCCCGCGCTCACGTAATGGCTGTCACCGGTGTCGGGATCGGTGGCCAGCAGCACGGCGGTCGCGTACTTGTTGCCCGGCGTGCTGCTGTAGAGCAGGTCGTTGATCCGGTGCGCCAGGCCGGCCAGGCTCGCCTCGGTGCCGAGCAGCGCGCGCAGCGTCGCCTGGATGTTGCTCATGAGCAGCGACGCGGCGACGCCCTTGCCCGACACGTCGGCCACGCAGAAGACGTAACGGCCGCCGGGCCGCGCCGCGCTCACGGCCAGCGCATCGTAGTAATCGCCGCCGACCAGGCGCGCCGGCCGGTTCATGGCGGCCAGTCCGTAGCCGGTGATCGCGGGCAGTTCCGCGGGAAACAGGTTCTGCTGGATGCTGGCCGCCAGCGCCAGCTCGCGCTCGATCTGCTTGCGCTCTACGACATCGCGCTGATGCCACGCGTTGTCGAAGGCCACCACCGCCTGCGCCACCACGCCCGCGCCGAACTCGCAGTCGGCCTCGGTGTAGTCGCGTCCGCCGGGGCGCGGGCCGACGGCGGCCAGGCCGAAGGGCCCCGTCGCCGACCGCAGCGGGAACAGCAGCGCCAGCCGCTCCTGCCGCAGTCGATCGAGCCAGGCGCCGCCGCGTGCGCCCTCGAGGCGGACCGCCTCGTCCAGGCCCTCGATCTCGCGCGGCCACGCCTCGTCCCAGGCCAGCGACGTGCCCTTCTGCCGGACGACGGGCGCGTGGCCCGGGCGGGCGGCGAGCACGGCCCAGCGTGAGGCCGCCCACTGTCCGGCCAGCGACAGGCCCAGCAGGTGGGCCACTTCCTCGGGGCCCTCCGCGCTCGAGAGAGCGCGCGCGAGCTCGAGCAGCGTGCGCAGTTCCTGGACCTTCACGTCGAGGCGCCAGTTGAGCCGCCGCACCTCGCCGTGGTTGCGCGCGTTGGCGATGCCGCTGGCGGCCAGCCCGCACAGCGCGTCGAGAAACGCCGCCTCGGCGGCCGTCAGCGCGCCACGCGATGCCGAGAGGCCCAGCACGCCCAGCGGCGGCAGCGCGTCGCCGATGCGCACGAAGTGGCCCAGTCCGGCCTCGCGCGCGCGCTGCTCGTCGAAGGGATCTCCCGCGACGATGCCGCGGCAGCCCCGCGCCAGCGACACGCGAAGGATCCCGCCGTCGGACACCGCCACGAGGCCGCGCGCCGACACCAGGCGCCCCATCACCGTGCGCAGCAGGTGGCGCAGCAGGTCGTCGAGATCGAGGGAGGCGTGCAGCAGGCGCGCCGACTCGAGCAACGACTCCAGGTCAGGGATGTCGAAGGAGGACGGCATCTGGATGGCTCCGGCGGGGAGCGGCCTCACGCCACGGGCGCGCCGGGGTCGGCCGCGCGCGCCTCATCACCGCAGCTTCTTCGTCATCCGCAGCCGGTTGGTCTGTCCGGGGACGATTTCGTAGGACACCTCGTCCATCAGCAGCTGCATGACGTGGAACCCGAGCCCGCCCGAGCGGCGCTCGTGCGTGAGCCGCGCGAGGTCGGCTTCGGGCAGCCGGGCGGGATCGAAGCCCGGGCCGCTGTCGATCACCTCGATGCGGAGGGTATGGTCGTCGAAGGTCGCACGCACCACCACGTCCTTCGTGGCGTCGCCGTGGTGGGCGTGCTCGATCACGTTCGTGCACGCCTCGTCGACCGCCAGCTCCAGCTTCGAGACGTCGTCTTCGCCCAGCCCGGCCTGGAGGCCGACGCTGGTGACGAACTCGCGGATGAGCGCGAGGTTCCGGGTGGCCGACGGCACGTGCAGCGAGAACCGCCGCTCGAGCGATCCCACGTCACACCCCCGCGGCCGGCGGCCCCGCGAACCGCCGGATGGCCGCCTCGCGCGACTCCATCACGTCGTAGATCGCCGGGAACCCGAGGATGTCGAAGACCTGCCGCACCCGCGGCGCGAGGCCGCAGATCTTGATGTCGCCGCCGCGCTCGCGCACTTCCTCGATGAAGCCCATGAAGACGCCGAGACCGGCCGACGAGATGTACTTGAGCTGCCCGCCGTCGACGACCAGCCGCACGCGCCCCGCGTCGAGTTCCGCCTGGATGGCTTCCTCGAAGGCGGGGGCGGTGTGCGCGTCGAGGTAGCCATCGAGGGCGAGCACCGAGACGTCGCCCTCGGCGCTGCGCGTCACGGTGAAGGGATGCGGCATGGAGGAACCTTCCTGTTTCGGACCCTGGGCTGGCGCCCCGGCGTCGCGGCCGGGCGCATCACCGGCCTCCGGAGGCCGGCGCCGGCGAGGCGAGCCACTTCGCGATCCACGCGTGGACCTCGCCATAGAAGAACCGGCTGTTCTCACCCTTCAGCACCCAGTGATTCTCGTCGGGGAAGACGATCAGGCGGCCTGGCACCCTTTGACGCTGCAGCACGGTCCACAGTTCGAGCGCGTTGTTGAGCGGCACGCGAAAGTCGCGTTCGCCCACCGTCACCAGCATGGGCGTCTTCAGCTGCGGCGACCGGTAGAAGGGGCTCTGATCGTGCCAGCCGGCCCCGCCCTCCCAGGCGGGTCCGCCCATGTTCCGCTCCCGCGAATAGGCCACGTCGCTGGTGACCCATTGCGACTTCAGGTCGAACAGGCCGGCGTGGCTCACCAGCGCCCGGTAGCGCGTGGTGGTGACGGCCAGCCAGTTCGAGAGATGCCCGCCGTAGGACGCGCCGCCGGCCACCTGCCGCGAGCCGTCGATGAACGGGTACCGCCGGATGGCTTCGTCGGCCGCCTGGTTCACCTCGTCGGCGGGCCCCTCCAGCGGGTCGCCCTGGATGTCCTGCGCGAACGCCTCGCCGAAGCCGGTCGAACCAGTGTAGTTGGTCAGCAGCACGACGTAGCCCGGCGCGGCCAGCAGGTGGTAGTTCCAGCGGATGACGAACTGGTCGCGCCACATCGAGTGGGGGCCGCCGTGGATCACCACGAAGAGCGGGTACTTCTTCGCCGGGTCGAAGCCGGGCGGCAGCGCGATGAAGTTGTGGATGCGCTTGCCGCGCGCGCTCGTGAACCAGAACGCCTCGAGCGGCTTCCAGTCGATGCGGGCCGCCCGCGCGGCGTTGAACGAGGTGA
>JBDIBB010000180.1:0-7059 GCA_039812685.1 Vicinamibacteraceae bacterium | reverse complement strand
TTTGAGGGAGGAGCAACGCCGCCAGCCGGGATGCCCCGCCCGTCGAATGCAGCGCCACTTTCGCCACGGGCTGCCAGCCGCCGGCGCCGCGGGCGCCGATGCCGATCGGAGTCCCGGCGGCTGGAACCTGGCGGGTGATCGTGCGCCGGAGAAGTTGAGCTACGCTGTGGAGGCAGCTGCGGGGCCGCCGCGGCTACGCCTCCTCGTCACCCGGAGAGACGGCCCGTGCCCTACGACGACGAATTGAGCGAGCTGCGGACACAGGTCCGCGAGATGGCCGATCTGGTGGTGGATCGCTTCACCGCCGCCACCGAGGCGCTCACCTCGCGCAGCCAGCCGCTGGCGACGCGCGTGCTCGAGGGCGACGGCGAGATCAACGCCCTCCAGATGAAGATCGACGAGCGATGCCTGCGGCTGCTGGAAGAGCAGCAGCCGTCGGGGCGCGACCTCCGCCTGCTCGTCGCCTGCATCAAGATCAACGCCGACCTCGAGCGCATGGGCGATCAGGCGGTGAACATCGCGGGCCACGCGCTGCGTCTCAGCTATCAGCCGCCACTCCAGCTCGCACTGGATCTCACCACGATGACGCGCGTGGTGGAGTGGATGGTGCACGAGGCGATTCTGGCGTTCGAGGCGATGGACGTGGTGCGCGCCGAGCGCGTCATGCTGCGCGACGACGAGGTGGACCAGATGAAGGAGCAGCACTTCCTGTCGCTGCTCGCGTCGATGGTCGCCGATCGCGAGTCGATCGAGCGGGCGCTCGGGTTCGTTCTCGTGACGCGCAACCTCGAGCGTATCGCCGATCACGCCACCAACATCGCCGAAGACGTGATCTTCTGCGTCGAGGGCCGCGACGTGCGGCACGGGGAGCGCCGCGAGGTGCGGGACTCCCGGACGTAGCGCGGCTGCCGCCCGGGGCGCGACCTGCCATCGCGCGCGGGCCCCCATGCCGGTGGCCTCTTCGGCGTTGGTATACTCCCGCCCATGATGCGGATGCTCGTCCTCGGCGCCGGCCTCCAGGGGGCTGCCTGCGCCTACGATCTCGTTCATGCGGGTGGCGTCGACGAAGTCCGGCTGGCCGACCTCAAGGTGAGCAATCTGCCGCCGTTCCTGCGGCCGCTGGCCGGCGGCCGGCTCGCCCCCGTGGCGCTCGACGTGCGCGATCTCGACGCCGTCCGTTCGGCGATGAGCGGGTGCACGGCCGTCATGAGCGCCGTGCCCTACTATTTCAACGGTCCGCTGGCGGCCCTGGCCATCGAGGCGGGCGCGCACTTCTGCGATCTCGGCGGCAACACGGAAATCGTCAGCCAGCAGAAGCAACTCGCCGCCGAGGCCGCGCGGCGCGGGGTGTCGGTGATCCCCGACTGCGGCCTGGCGCCGGGGCTCGTGAACGTGATCGCGCAGCACGGCATCGCCCAGCTCGATCGGGTCGACGCCGTCCGCCTGTACGTCGGCGGCCTGCCGCAACACCCCGAGCCGCCGCTCAACTACCAGGTGGTCTACTCGCTCGAAGGGGTGCTCGACTACTACACGACGCCCTCCTGGGTGCTGCGCCACGGCGTGCCGGCCACGGTGGCGGCGCTCTCCGAGGTGGAGGAGGTCCAGTTCCCCGAGCCGGTGGGCCGCCTCGAGGCGTTCCACACCGCTGGCGGCCTGTCGACGATGGCGTTCCGTTACCAGGGCCGCATCCCGACGATGGAATACAAGACGCTGCGGTATCCCGGGCACGCCCGGCTCGTCGAGGCGATGCGGGATCTGGGGTTCTTCGACACGACGCCCGTCGAGGTGAAGGGCACGACGATCGTGCCGCGTGATGTGGCGATTGCCGTGATGGGGCCGCGCCTGCGGAAGCCGGACGGCGCCGACCTCGTGGCCGTGCGCGTGGTGGTGTCGGGCCAGAAGGGTGCGGCGTCACGAACGCTGGTGTGGGAAGTCGTGGACCGCATGGACGAGCGTACCGGGATCACGGCGATGATGCGCACCACCGGGTACTCGCTGGCGATCACGGGCGTGATGCAGGCCCGCGGCGAGATCGCGCCGGGCGTGCACACGCCGGACGAGTGCGTGCCCGCGACGGCCTACTTCGCCGAGCTCGCGGCGCGGGGCATCGAGGTGCGCCAGGTCTCCTGAGACGGCCGGCCGCCGACGGCCGGCGGGCGGCGCCGCGTGCCGCCTGCGGTATCCTGTGTGGCAGCCTGCCCGGAGGACGCCCGTGAGACGCCGATTCGATCTCGTGGGGGCGGCGTTGCTGGCCATCGCGGCCGCGCTGGCCCCAGTGCCTGCCGCGGCGCAGTGGCGCCTGCCGTCGAACTGCTCGGTCACGTCGCAGAACCTGTTCGTTCGCACGGTGATGACCGACATCTACTTCTGGTACGAGCACATCCCGCCGCTCAACCCCGCCCGCTACCCGTCGCCGGAAGCCTATCTCGACGCGATCCGGTACGTGCCGCTCGACACGCGGTTCAGCTACATCGGCGCCCGCGCCGCCGAGGACGCGTTCTACTCCGAGAGCCAGTACATCGGCTTCGGCTTCGGCCAGTGGTTCACCGACGGCGCGCTGCGCGTCGTCCAGGTGTTTCCCGACAGCCCCGCGTCGGAAGCCGGGCTCTCCCGCGGCGACCGGTTCATCGAGATCAACGGCCAGAGCGTGGAGGCACTCGCCGAGGCCGGACTGCTTGGCGGCGCCTTCGGCGATGCGGTTGAGGGCGTCACGGTCGAGGTGGCCTTCGAGCGGCCCACGGGCGAGGTGGTGCGCGCGACGCTGGTGAAGCGCGTGATCACGATCCCGACCGTCACCGCCACCCGGGTCTACGAACTCGAGGACGGCCGGCGCGTGGGCTACGTGTTCTTCCGCAACTTCGTGCAGCCGTCGGTGGCCGCGCTCGACGAGGCGTTCGCGATCCTGAGCGACGCACGCGTGAACGAACTCGTGCTCGATCTCCGCTACAACGGCGGCGGGCTGGTGTCGGTGGCGCAGCACCTGGCCAGCCTGATCGGCGGCCTGCGCACCGAGGGCCAGCTGCTGGCCGAGTACTTCCACAACGATCGCAACGCGTTCCGCAACAAGGACATCCGCTTCGAGCCCAGGGAACATGCGCTGGCGCTGGAGCGGCTGGTGGTGATCACCACGGGATCGTCGGCGTCGGCAAGCGAGCTGATCATCAACGCGCTGCGGCCCTTCATGCCGGTCGTCACCGTCGGCGCCACGACCTACGGCAAGCCGGTGGGGCAGTACGGGATCAACTTCTGCGACAAGGTGCTGTATCCGGTGGCCTTCACGCTGCGCAATGCCAACGGAGAAGGCGATTACTTCGACGGCTTCGCGCCGACCTGCCCGGCCGCCGACGACCTCGGCCACCAGATCGGCGACCCGCTCGAGGGCTCGCTGGCCGAGTCGCTCACGTTCCTGCGCACGGGCGAGTGCACACCCAAGCCGCCCGAGGAAGCCGTGGCGAGGCCGGAACGGGCACGGCGGCGCGGGCTGCCGCGCGCCACCGGTTTCCAGGCGATCGTCAACGCCTGGTAGCCGTGCCCGCAATCCATGGGGCGGATCCGGGCCGCCCCGTCTTCCCGCGAGAACAGCCGTGACCCAGACCGTCGCGAACCCTTCGCCCTCGCTGCGCCCCGTGTCCCGCGTGGGCTTCATCGGGCTCGGCCTGATGGGCCGTCCCATGGCACTCAACCTGCTGCGGAGGGGCTTCGCGCTGACCGTGACGAGCCGGAGCCGTCCTCCGGTGGACGCGCTCGTGGCCGCCGGTGCGGCGGCGGCGCGCACGCCGGCCGAGGTGGCCGCTGCCTCGGACGTGATCATCACGGTGGTGCCCGACACCCCGGACGTGGAGCTCGTGGTGTGCGGCCCACGCGGCGTGCTGGAGGGGCTGCGGCCCGGCGCCGTGGTGATCGACATGAGCACCATTCGTCCCGCGGCGGCGCGGGATCTCGCCGCGAGGGTGCGCACGCACGGTGCGTGGATGCTCGACGCGCCGGTGAGCGGCGGCGAAATCGGAGCCATCGACGGCACGCTCACGGTGATGGTCGGCGGCGAAGCGGCCGTGCTCGAACACGTGCGGCCCGTGCTGGCCGCGATGGGGCACCCGGACCGCATCACCCACGTCGGACCGGCAGGGGCCGGCCAGGTGGCCAAGGCGTGCAACCAGACGGTGCTGGGCGCGACGATCGCCGGCGTGGCCGAGGCCTTCGCCCTGGCACGCCGCAACGGCGTCGACCCGGCCGGCGTGCGCACGGCGCTGCTGGGCGGCTTCGCGCAGAGCCGGGTGCTCGAGGTGCACGGCCAGCGCATGCTGACGGGCAACTACACCCCCGGCTTCCGCACCGAGCTCTTCGCGAAGGACTACCGCATCGTCGCCGACGCGATGCAAGGCGGCGGCGTGGCCGCCCCGGTGACGGCCGTGGTGCTCCAGTTGCTGGACGCCGCGATGGCCGCCGGACGCGGCCAGGACGACTACTCGTCGATGGCGACGGTCACCTTCGAGGCATCCGGCCTCGACTGAAGCCGGAGCCCGACGCCCGGCCTGCTACAGCGAAATCGAACCCTTCCTGAAGTCGGTGTCGCCGATGAGCGCGTTGACCAGCACGGGCACGCCCGTGCTGGCGATGCGGCGGGCCTCGGCGAGCGTTTCGTCCACACGGGCCGGGTCGTCGAGCAGCAACCCCCTGGCGCCGAATCCCTCCACCACCCGGTCGTACCGCGCCTGGCCGATGACCGTCGCCACGTCGTCGTCGAGGATGGCCACCTGATCGCGCGCGATCTGGGCCCACTTGCCGTCGTTGCCCACCACGGCGATCAGCGGCACCCGGTTGCGCGCGAGCGTGTCGAACTCGGCCAGGCTGAAGCCGAGGGCGCCGTCGCCGAACAGCGCCCAGATCTCGGCGTCGGGCCGCGCGGCGTGCGCGCCGAGCACGAAGCCGGCGCCCACGCCCAGCGTGCCGAACACGCCAGGGTCGAGCCATGACAGCGGCGCGCGGGGACGCACGATGTAGGACGCGGTGGCCACGAAGTCGCCGCCGTCGGCCACCACGAGGCTGTCGTCGCCGAGCGCGCCATCGATGGCGCAGCAGAGCGCCAGCGGGTTGATGGAGGCGACGGCCTGGGCCGCACGCCGGCGGATGTCCTCCTCGCGCTCCCGCTCGCGAGCCCTGAGCGCCTCGAACCAGGCATCGCGTGCCATGGGCGTCGGCCGCGCCGCGGCGAGCGCGCGCAGGACGAGATCCGGTGGGGCCGACAGGCCGAGATCGGGGCGCCGGTTCTTCTTCAGGTCGAGCGGATCCCGGTTGATCGAAACCAGCGTCGTACGCCGCGGGATCTGGCGTCCGTAGTCGAGCCGGAAGTCGCAGGGCGTGCCGGCGAGGACCACGAGGTCGGCCTCGCGCAGGGCCTGCCTCCGCTGGTGGCGGAACTGCAGGGGGTGGGAAGCGCCGAGCAGGCCGCGCGCCATCCCCGAAAGATAGACGGGAACGTCCAGTTCGCCGACGGCCGCGGCCAGGGCAGTCACGTCGCTACCGGTTCCGACGGCCTGGCTGCCGATGACGATGACGGGTCGCGCGGCCCGGGTGAGCCTCGCGGCCAACGCGTCCACCCCTCGTTCGGATACGGCGGGGGCTGGAGGCACAGGCCCGGCCCCGCTGGCACTGGCCGTCGCGAACACCCTGTCGAGATGGCGCTCGAGGTACCAGCGGACGGCGCGCTCGCGCACGGTTCGCGGCTCGCGCTGGCCCGAGACGTACCACTGGCGCACGAGGGCCTCGGGATAGAGCAGGTCGACCGGGCACTCGAGGAACACGGGCCCCGGCACCCCGGTGCGGGCTTCACGCATGGCGCGATCGATCGACGGCAGCAGGTGCCCGACGCGGGTGGCGCGGACTGCCCACTTCACGTGCGGCCGCACGAGCGCCATCTGGTCGATGTCCTGCAGCGCGCCGCGGCCCTTGAGCACCGTTGCCGTGGCGCCGCCGATCAGCAGCAGCGGCGATTGCGCGAGCTGCGCGTTCTTGACGGCCGTGATGGTGTTGGTGAGACCGGGTCCGGCGGTGACCACCGCCACCCCCACCGTGTCGGTCAGCCGCGACACGGCGTCGGCCGCAAAGGCGGCCGTCGCCTCGTCGCGCACGTCCACCACCTGGAGGCCGCGCGCCCTGGCCGCCACCAGAATGGGCGAGACGTGCCCGCCAATCAGCGTGAACAGCGTGCGGACGCCGTGCCGGGCAAGGCCGTCGGCGACCAGATCCCCTCCGTGCATGGCATCCTCCGGACCCGATGGGCCGGGCAGGTGCGCGGCACGCGCGCCTGCGTCACGGCGTCTGCCGGACGACGACGCCGTCACGCATCACCAGTCGCACCCGCCGGAGCGCGCCGATGTCCTGCGAAGGATCGCCGTCGACCGCCAGCAGGTCGGCCGCCAGGCCGGCCGCGATCCGGCCGATGCGGGACTCGAGCCGCAGGACCCGCGCGTTGACCGACGTCGCGGCGCGCAGGGCGCCGATCGGCGTCATGCCGTATTCGACCAGCAACTCGATCTCGAGCGCGTTGTCGCCGTGGGCGAAGACGCCGACGTCGCTGCCGTTGCAGATGGTGACGCCCGCGGCCAGGGCGGCCTTGAAGGTCTCGTGCTTGCGGCCGATCCGTTCGGGCGCCGGCTGCGCGCCCTTCTTCCAGCCCGCGTAGCGGGTGGACGCCTCGGCCGCGGCCAGCGTCGGGCAGAGCGCCACGTCGCGCTGCTTCATCAGCGCCCAGACCTCGGGCGTCCCCTCGTCGCCGTGTTCGATCGTGGCGACGCCGGCCATCACCGCGCGCCGCATGCCCTCGGCCGTTCCGGCGTGCGCCGAGACGAGCCGGCCGCTGCTGGCGGCGGTGTCGACGACGAGCTTCAGTTCGTCGATTGAGAACGTGGGCCGGGCCTCGCCCGAGGGGCCCCACCGGTAGTCGGCGTAAACCTTCACCCAGTCGGCGCCCTTGCCAATCTGCGACCGGACCGCGCGCACCAGTCCGTCCACCCCGTCGGCCTCTTCCGCGCCCTGTGGCACGGGCCACTCCGGCGCGAA
>JBDIBB010000179.1:0-7279 GCA_039812685.1 Vicinamibacteraceae bacterium | reverse complement strand
TACCGCGGTGACGCCAGCGAGTTCGTTCCCGCCTCGTAGAACCGGCCCCCGGTCGTCCAGTACATCGCCCGCTCCACTACGAGATCGACGGGATTGACGCCCACGCTCTCCACGATCGCGCCGAAGCGCTTGCCGATCAACGTCGCGTCGCCGATGTCCACGCCCACCCACACGTTCCTGCGCGAGTTGGCGCCCAGCGTGAACTCCCCGGTCACCGGCGCGGTGCCGTCTTCGAAGACCAGCGTCACCCGCGCGGCGCCGGCATGGCTCGAGGCGTTGGCCAGGAGGACGTAGGAATCCAGCGCCCCGAATGGCCCCACCTCACCCTCGGCCATCAGCCACTTGCGGGCCGTTGCCGTCGCGCCCGCCGAGTTGTGCGCCTCGTACCACGTCTCCAGCGGGCCCGGCCACCACATCGCGCGCTCAACTACCACCGGCACGTCCGACTCGACGATGGTGGAGACGTCCCGGTTGTTCAACTCGGGGTCGAGGTTCACCCAGACCGTCTCGCGGCGGTTGCCGTCCACCGGGAGCGTCCTCACCACGGGCGGGCCGGATGCCAGCAGGTAGGTGAGCGTCAGGTTCGCCTTCTGCGCGCTCGGGTTCGCGACGAGCACGAACAGGTTGAAACCCGAGTGCGTGGCGCCTTCCGCCAGCAGCCAGCGCGTGGCCGGGTGCGTGACGCCCGCGCTCTCGTGTCCCGCGCCCCAGAATCGGGCGCCGCCGTCCGTGGTCAGGTACATCGCCCGCTCGACGATGATGGGTGTGGCCGGCGCGGAGGTGAGCACCGCCGACAGTTGCTGGCCGTCGAGCGGCACGCCCTCGGCTTCTTCCAGGTTCACCCAGATCGTCTCGCGGGTGCGTGGGCCCACCGGATACGTCTTCTGCACGGGCGCCGCGCCCAGCAGCAGGTAGCGCACCGTCACCTCCACCGCCACCGGGTTCGGGTTCTGGATCAGGTAGAAGAGCTGGAGGCCGCTCCCGGTTGAACCCTCCGCGAGGTACCAGGTCGAGGCGGGTGCGGTCACGGCCGTCTCCGAGTGCGCCCCGTAGGTGCCAGCGCCCCACGTCATCGTCCGATCGGCGGTGATGGGAAGGTTCGACCGGATCGACGTGGAGAACTGCGCCGCCTCGAGCCCGGGCACATCGGCGGCGGCGTCGAGCGTGATGCGCCGGCGCGGTCCGATCGTGCGCGTCGCCGCGATCACGGGCCCGTCCTTCACGAGGAACTCGAAGTTGACCGTCGCCTGCCGCGTCTCATCGTCGTTCATCAGCGCGAAGCGGGTGGCGAAGAGCCCGGTTGCGCCCTCTGCGAAATAGCGGATCACCGCGGCGTTGGGATCGGTGCCGTCCTGGAACTCCTTCAGGTTGCTCGCGCCGTCGGCGTCGCCGTCCAGGTCCGCATCGGCCGGGTCTCTCGGGTCGAGCCCGTGGTCGAGCTCCCAGTCGTCGTCCATCCCGTCGCCATCGAGATCCGAGACGTCGAGGCGGGCGACGAAGGCGTCGGTCGCGCCGTTCCGGGTGGCGTCGATCGCGGGGCCGCCGCCCGCGGAGTGCAGCGGCATCGGCGCGTCGGACGCTGTCTGGCCGAGCACGTACAGGCCGTGGCTGGACGAGGCGAGGCCCAGCACCAGTTCCTCGCCGGCGCCGCCGATCAGGGTCGAGAAGTCGAGCGTCGCGCCGTCCTCCGAGAACCTGGCGATGAAGCCGTCCCGGCTGCCGCCGAGCGCTGGCTGGAGCGACAGCGCCTTCGGGAAGTTCGCCGACGCGGTGTAGCCGCCGACGATGATGCGGTTCCTGGCGTCGACGGCGAGCGCGAGCGCCGAGTCGGCGGAAGCGCCGCCGAGATACGACCGGTACGGCACCTGGTGTTCCGGGGCGGCGTCGAGGTCGAGCCGGGCGACGAAGGCGTCGAAGCCGCCGCCCGACGTCGCCTGGGCTGGCGTCGCCGGCCCCGCGGGCAGGTCGGTGGCGTCGCTGGCGCCCGCGATGACGACGTGGTCGCTGGCATCGACCACGAGCCGGCTGATCGTCTCGCCGGAGCTCGATCCGCCGAAGAAGCTGCTGTAGTCGCGTGCGCCGGTGGCGGGGTCGAACCGGGCGACGAACCCGTCGCGCCCGCCGCGCAGCGACGCGTAGAGCGGGTTGGCGGCGGGCAACGTCGCCGACTCGGTGAAGCCGCCGAGCACGACCCGCCCCGCGCTGTCGATGCCGATGGCGTACGCGCCATCCGCGTCGGCTCCGCCGTGGAAGCTGCCGTAGCGCAGCGGCTGGACCTGCGAGAAGTCCATCACGATGACGTACGCGTCGTAGTCGCCGCCGATGGCGGGCTGGGCCGCGTTGCCGGTGAGGCCCGAGAAGCCGGTGGTCGAGCCCGTCAGCCCCGTGATGGCCACCGTCATGCCTCTGGCGGCCACGGCCTCGACCGTGTCGTGGCCTGCCCCTCCCACATACGTCACGTAGACCGGGATGCCGGTCGCGTCGAGACGCACGAAGAAGCCGTCGAGGAACCCGCCTGCCGGCGGCGAGCTCTTCACGGCCGTCGGCGTCGTGGGGAGGTCACTCGACAGCGTGCGGCCGCCCACGTAGATGCTGCCGTCGCCGCCCAGCGCCAGGCTCGCGCTCGTGTCGGCCGCGTTGCCGCCGACGAACGTGGCGAAGGACACGGTCGATCCGGTCGGGTCGATTCTCACCACGAACACGTTGGGCGAGGCCGCCGCGGCGATGGGGCCGCCGCCAACGACCTGCCCGGACGCCGTGTCGCCCGCGATGAAGACGTTGCCGGCCGCGTCGACGGCGATGCCGCCGTTCTCCGCCGCGGTCTCGACGAACTCGCCGTCGCTGCCGCCGACGAGCGTCCCGAAGACGACGACGATGGGATCGATGGTGAGCGCGTGGCGCGGGTCGTAGGCGCCGAGGCGGAAGCGCACGATGCCGGCCTGCACCTCGAAGGCGACGTCCACCGGCTGGCGCGCGCCGTCGATCTCCTGGAACGCCACCGGGCGGCGGTGCACCACGGCCTGCGAACCGTTGCGCGCGACGAGCTGGCCCGCGTCGTCGAGCGTCACCTCGGCGGCGCCCTCCAGGCGCACCGCGATCGCGCGCGGGTCGGCTCCGGGCGCCACCACGAAGTCGTATTCGACGCGCGCGGCGCCGGTGGCGTCGCGCGCCGCGTGGAACAGCACGTCGACACCAGGGTAGACGGCCGGATAGCGCACCGCCTCGAAGTGCGGGACGCTACGGCGCCACCGGTTGGGATCGTTGCCGATGAAATGGTGCGAGACGCCACCGGCAGGACGCTCGGCGCGCGGCACGCTAGTTTGACCACCGACGAACGACACCGTCACCCGCGCGTCGCCGGCCGTCATCATCGCGCCGGCGCCGGTGAGGACCACCTCGTAGCCCGCGCCGTGCGCGAGGAACGCGCCGTCGCTGGCGGCGGGCTCGAACCAGAGCGGCCAGCCCGGGCTGGCGGTGCGCGTCGTGGCCCCGCCGCGACCCGCGTCGTCGGCCCACGAGGCGGCGACCGGCGACAGCAGCATCGTCGAGCAGGCGAGCAGGAGGATCCGGATCGAACGAGTGGGCGTGGTCATGCGGGTTCCGAGGGGGCGGCCGGGCGCGGGCGTCGGTGGGGTGCGGACGACCGGGGCATCCATCGGCTGGCAGCCTCTGCTGTGACGTGGGAGTCAGGCGTCGGTCCGGGCGCGTGTGCCGCCGGCCGTCGCTCACGCGCCGAGGCGATCGCGCAGGTAGCCGACCAGCGTCTCCGACGGCACCGGTTTCGTGTAGTAGACGCCGCCCAGCCGTTCGGCCTCCCTGCGCAGCGTGGGATCGTCGAAGCCGGAGAGCACGATGATGGGCGCATCGGGGCGGGCGTCGCGCATCAGCAGGGCCAGTTGCAGGCCGTTGAAGAAGCCCAGGCGCACGTCGGTGACCAGCGCCTCGGGCGGATCCTCGACGATCGCGCGCCGGGCGTCCTCGAAGCGCGCCACCGCCACCACCTCGTAGCCGCCGCGCCTGATGCCCCACGCCAGCATGTCGAGCACGGCCGGCTCATCGTCCACCACGAGGATGCGGGGTGCGGCCATGGGCGGGGCCTCTTTCAGGCGACGTCGGTTCGCCGTTCCGGGGCAGGCGTGGGGGGCGCCGTGGGGGGCGCCGTGGAAATCGACACCAGGCACTGGTGCCGGCGGAGGAAGTTCATGAGCCGCTTCACTTCTTCCCGCTTCATGTGGAAGAGGGCGCACAGGCCCGAATACTGGCCGCCGGTCTGCTGCAGCGCGAGCAGCATGAGGCGGCGCAGCACGTCGCGCGTGAGATCGCGCGTCATGAAGGGGTCGTGCGCCGCGGCCCAGAACGTGGTCTGGCCCGACGAGATGCGGGCGCACAGGTCGCGGGCCACCGCGTCGGTGAGGGCTTCCAGCGGGGAGGCCGCCGCCGCGCCCGGCGATGTCGGATCGGGCGCCGTGTGGAGCGAATCCAGCAGTTCGGCGGGGAGGTCGGCCAGCCGCACCGGGCCGCCATGGGCCCGCACGACCAGCCGCTCCACTACGTTGCGCAGCTCGCGGACGTTGCCCGGCCAGCCGTGCAGCAGCAGGCGCGCCCGCGCCTCGTCCGCCAGCACGGGGCGTGGCACGCCGTGGCGATCCACGAACTCGCGCACGAAGTGCTCGAGCAGCAGCGGGATGTCCTCGGGCCGGTCGCGCAGTGCCGGCACGCGCAGGTGGACGACGTTGAGGCGGTAGTAGAGATCTTCGCGGAACTCGCCGCGGGCGACCCGATCCGGCAGCAGGCGGTTGGTGGCGCACATCACCCGGACGTTCACCCGCACGCCCTCGCGCTCGTCGCCGATGCGCTGGATCTCGCCCGTCTCGAGGAAGCGCAGCAGCAGGGCCTGCATCCGCAGGCTCATCTCGCCGATCTCGTCGAGGAAGACCGTGCCGCCGTTGGCCGATTCCAGCAGGCCCGGCTTGTCGCGGTAGGCGCCGGTGAAGCTGCCGCGGACGTGACCGAAGAGTTCCGACTCGAGCAGCGTGTCGGGCACACCGGCGCAGTTGATGGTGACCAGCGGCATGTGCCGGCGGAGGCCGCGCTCGTGGATGAGCCTGGCGACCACTTCCTTGCCGGCGCCGCTTTCACCCGTGATGAGCACCTTGGCCAGCGAGCGGGCAGCCGCCGTGACGTCGGCGTCCAGGGCGCGGATGGCCGGGCTGGTGCCGAGCAGCGAGGGCGACGCGTCAGAGGCCAGGGAGCTCATCGCGATGCCGTCAGGGGAAGCCAGCGTAGGGGCGTGCCCGTCGAGAAGTCAAGGGTGAGCGGTGCGCCAAGGGCGCGCGGGCGACGCAGCTGCCGGCTCTCCGTGCGTGAGAAAGCCTTGTGCAACGCGACTTTATACCTCCGTCACCGCGCCTCGACAGCATGCCTCACATTGTAATCGGCCCGAACATCGCAAATTCCAATGCGTGAGCCGGAGGAACACCGTTTGCAGTCGGGTCTGGCGCTTGAACCGCGCTGGACAGGGGGCTGGTGCGTCCATGAACATCCGTTTCGTCTCGTCGCTGACGCCGGAGGATGAAGACCGGCTGGCGCCCTCGGTGCTGAGGGCCGTCACCGCCATCCTCGATCAGTTCCCGATTGCCTACACGCTGCGAATCGAGACCGGGAGCAGCACGGTCTATCAGCACGTGCACACCGGCGACGAGGAGGCCGCGGCGCTCGATCAGGGGCGGCTGGGTCCGGCCCTGGCGTCGGTGCTGCGTCCGCGGTCGATGTCCTGACGGCCTGGCGCCGGCCGATCGTGTCGGCAACGCGCGCGGCGACCCCGTGTCGCCGCGCGCGTTGTCGTGTACGGGCGCGTGCCGGTCCGGATCGGTTCTGTGGTACGGCGGCGGGGAATGAGCCCGCGGGCGTGGGCTGAACGCGTCGGCGTCGCCTGGAAACACGACGAGGCGGCCCTTCGTGGGAAGGGCCGCCTCGCGAGAGAGAGCCGGGAACCGGTTCAGACGACCGCCGGACGATGAGGCGGGCGGTCCGCCTGGATGGGCCAGGAGCCTTCGGGCCCGTGCCGGCCTGAACCGAAACGAACCGCTACCGCCGAATCCGCGTGGCCACGCCGAGCAGGCCGAGGCCGAGCAGCAGCATCGAGGCCGGCTCGGGCACCTGGACCGGGCCGAGGGCCAGCTGATCCTGCCGGTTGCCGGAGAAGTTGCCGTTGCGGTCCATCGAGTCGTACAGGTTCAGCACCACCACCTGGCCGTTGTTCTGCCAGTTGTCGATGTTGGCGTTCACCCACGTGTCGATCGCCGACGAGCTGCCCTTGAGCGTCGGCAGCTCCTGCTCCATGAACCAGATGTAGTACTGCATGTCGGCGCCCGCCCAGCTCGTTCCGGTGGGCAGCCCTTCGAGCTGCTGCCGGTAGGTCCAGTAGGCAAAGGCCGTCCTGTTGTCGAGCGGATCGAAGCCGTTGACCGCGCCGCCGGCGCCGCCGTTCATCGCCCCCGAGTTCACCTTCACGTAATAAGACGTGTTGTAGGTGAACGTCTCGGTGACCTCGAGGCAGAACGTGACCCAACTGTCAGTCGGGCTGTTCTGCGTGGTCAGGCGAAACGCGCCCCCGGTCCCGGTGCCGGAGGTGGCGTTGGCGCCGGGTTCGTCGGCGAGCTTCACCTTGTCGCCAGTGGCGATCACGTCCACCAGATCGGCGGATGCCAGTGCCGGCAGAGCCGCCACGGCAAGCGCCACTGTCATCCCCATCACGAATCGCTTCACTTGTTCCCCCCGTGGTCTATCCGGTCGCATCATGTCTCGGCCTCTCGTCTATTCAACACTCGCGCCAACTCCCGTCAGAGGGGATCCATCCAGATCCGCCGCTTGCCCAGGCCGCGCGGGGTGGCTGAGCTAGTCCGGATAGTTCCGTTGGAAGAAAACATTTGTCGCCAGAAATGCGAACTTTGCTGAATCCAGCCCGAAGTGTGGTCGTCGCGGCGCGTCCGGGCCCGGCTCGACACCGGCCGGCGGCGTCCTGGCTGGACATCGCGTCGGGTGCTGACCGCCGCCGCGCCGGTGGCACCTCGCCGCAGCAACTGGCGCGCTGCGCTACACTCCCGCGCGTGTCGTCCAACCTGTCCCGAACGCCCGCCCTGGCGGCGGCCCTGCTCGTCGCCACCTGCGCGGCCGTCCCCGCCCGCGGGCAGGACGCGGCTTCGGTCCTGCTCGTCGTCAACTCCGCCAGCGAGGCCTCGGCGCGTGTCGGCGAGCGCTACGCCGCGTTGCGCGGGCT
>JBDIBB010000178.1:0-7346 GCA_039812685.1 Vicinamibacteraceae bacterium | reverse complement strand
GCGACAGGAACCGCAGCAGCACGTTGGCAGGGGTGGCGCCGGGGTTGAGGATGGCCAGCCGCGTGTCGAACAACGCCGAGGCAGCGCCCTCGGCCAGGTAGCGCGTGAACTGGGCGAACCCGCGCGGGTGGGTGCAGCCGACGAGCTCGGCGCAGTTCTTCCACTCCTGGAGGTTCGGGATCCCGTCACCGTCGGGATCGCCATCGGGGCCATCGCCACCGTCAGCCGATGCTGCATCCAGGCCGAACTGCAGCTCCCAGGCGCTTGGGAGATTGTCGTCGTCGGCGTCGCCGCTCGTGGCGCTGTCCTGGGCCACGACGATGGAGGCGACCAGCATGGCGGCGCCGTTGATCAGCGGCACGGTCGCCGCGCGCGGCATGCCGCCGGCGTTGTCGTCGACCCGGATCTCGATGCCGCCGCTGCCGTGACCCTGGGTCCGTGACAGCGTGAGCCAGGGCGCGTTGCCTGGCGGCACGAGCGCCCACTCGCATTGCCCGCCGCCGGTCACCAGCAACTCGAGCGTCCGCGAGCCGCCGGCCGGTCCGAACGCGAGTCGCGATGGCGACACCGCATACGCGCACGCGGTCGAGGCGGACTGGACCACGATGGCCGACGTGCTCGAGCTTCCCCAATTGAGCGTCACGACCGCCTGGCGGCTGTCCGGCTCGTTGCGGACGCCGGCGATCAGCGAGATCGTGCCCGCGCCCGTTCCCACGCCCGAGTTCACCACGAGCCAGTCCGAGTCGGACCGCGTGGTCCACTGGCCGCAGCTGCCGCCGATGGCGTTCACAGTCAGGACGACTTCACCGCCCGCCGCGCCGATCGTCTGCGTCACGGGCGACAGCGTGTAGGAACACCCACTGGCGCCAAGCTGCGCGATCTGAACCACCGCATCTCCAACGTTGAGGACCGCCGTGCGGCCTCCCGTGCCGGGATTCGGCTCGATCGTGACGCCCGTCGATCCGTTGCCGTATGCCGGACCGCCGATCTCGGGCACGGCCCACGGCCTGTCGCTCGAGACACTCCATTGGCACGATCCGCGGTTAGCCACCACGTTGAGCGTGAGCCTGCCGCCCGCGGCGGGAAACGCCGCCGGATCGAACCCGCTCGAGGTGACCGTGTAACCGCACGGAATGTACGGCACGTCGAGCATGAACGATGCCGACGACGAATCCGTGCCGTCGCTCACGGTCACCGTGATCCTCGTGCTGCCGGATTCACCCGTCTCGGGTTGAATCCTCAACGTCCTGTCTGCACCTGCACCCTCGACCACGATCCCCGTGTTCTTGACCAGCCGCTGCTCCGACGATGTGACGGTGACCGTGAGGCTCGAGAGGTCGTTGTCCACGTCGCCAACCGTGAACTTGATTGGCCCAATCTGCTGGTCCATGGGGGCCTGTCGATCGGCGATGGCGCTGATCGTCGGCGCGTCGTTCACCGGTGTCACGATGAACGTGAAGGAGGCGGTCGCCGCCGCCGCGGGATCCAGCGTGTGATCTTCCGCCTTGATGATGATCGTCGTCTGGCCAGAGGCGTTCGGCGCCGGCGTCAGCGTGATGGTGCGGGGTCCCACGCCGGGACCACCGGCGATCGCGATGGTCGCCGGCGTGTTCGGGACCAGGACGGTGTTCGACGAAACGGCCGTGACAGGGCCGACGAGCCCTTCAGGATCGGTCACGGTGAAAGCGATGGGCGGCGTCGGCGTATCCTCGGCCGTCGTCACGCTCTGGGGCAACCCCGAAACCGACGGCGCGTTCGGTGGCGTCACGGTGAGCACGAACCTATCGGTCACCGAGAGCGCACCATCGCTGACGGTCACGGTGATGGTCGTGGCGCCGGTCTGGCCAACCGCCGGCACGAGCGTGATGGTCCGCTCCTTCCCACTGCCTCCCAGGGTGATGTTCTCGTCAGGCACCAGCGTCTTGTTGCTCGATGCCGCCGATACGTGCAAGGCGTTCACGGGCGTGTCGATGTCATCGATCGTGAACGCAATCGGGCCGGCCGGCACCTCGCGCGGCGTGCTCGTGTCCCCGATGTTGGAAATCGTCGGCGCGTCGTTCACCGGCCGCACCGTCAACTGGAACTGCGTGGTCACCGGCGCCGCTGTCCCGTCGGTCACCTGCACCGTAATCGTCGTGGCGCCGTACGCGTCAGGCACCGGCGTAATCGTCAGCGTCCGCTCGGCGCCGCTGCCGCTCACCACCAGACCCGTCGGGGCCACGACCGTCGGGTCGGACGAGGAGGCCGTCACCGTCAGCACGTCGCCGGGATCGGCGTCGGCCACGTGCACGGGCACCGCCAGCGGAACGTCCTCGTCGGTCGCCTGCGGTCCGATCGGCGCAATCGTCGGCGCATCGTTCACCGGCCGCACCGTCAGCTGGAACCCAGTCGAGACCGGCGGCGCCGTGCCGTCGTCGACGGTCACGGTGATCGTGGTCACACCCGACGCGTTCGCCACCGGCGTGATCGTCAGCGTCCGCTCGGTGCCGCTGCCGCTCACCACCAGGCCCGTCGCGGCCGTGACCGCCGTGTCCGACGATGCGGCCGTCACCGTCAGCACGTCCGCGGGATCGGCGTCGGCCACGTGCACGGCCACCGCCAGCGGAACGTCCTCGTCGGTCGCCTGGGGTCCGATCGGCGCAATCGTCGGCGCATCGTTCACCGGGTTCACGGTCACCATGAAGGAACGTTCGCTCCAGTCGTCGGCGGTGTCGGTGGCCCGCACCGTGATCGACGCCTGGCCGTACGCGTCAGGCAGCGGCGTCACCGAGATGATCCAGGGTTCGGTTGGGGAAATCGACGCCTGAACGATACCGGCCGGCGCGATTGAGACGATGGTGACGCTGGCGACTGGATCGCCCTCGACCGCGTCCGGCGTCACCGTGACAGGCACGTCGAACGGCGAGGCGTCTTCATCGGCCGTCACATCGGGGATCGCCGCGATGTCAGGGGGCGCGGCTGCACGCAGCACAGCCCACCCGGCCAGGATGCCAAGCACGATTCCCAAGAGAATTCGTGTTCGCTGAGAGCGCATCGACCCCTTGCCGCCAGCATCTTATACCCCTCGCCGACGTTGCCAGCCAACCGTCGGGCGAGCCTGTGACGGCGCCGGCTCCTCAGGGGCGTCCTCCCGCCGTCGACTGCGGTACGGAACCCCGTTCTGGCGTCCCGAAACACCCTTCACCTGCGACCGGCGCGCTTCGTCGATCGGACTACAATGACGCCGGTTCGATGCGACGCCTCGTCCCACGGCTCCTCGCCTGCTTCGCAGCCATTGCCGCGGCCACGACGCTGCTGTCCGGCTGCCGGTCCACGTCGACGAACGTCACCGGTCCGTCGTCCACACGATGCGCGGTCAGCCTCTCGGGAACCGGCCTCACGGTGGCCGGCGGCGGTGGCACGGGTACCGTCAGCGTGAGCGTCGACCGCGAGTGCGCGTGGACGGCGTCGAGCGATGCCGGCTGGATTTCGATCACGAGCGGCGCGAGCGGGCAGGGACCGGGAACGATTGGCTTCGCGGTGGCGACCAATCCGGCCGGCGCACCCCGGCAGGGCAACATCCTCGTCGGCACGCAGCGCGCTATCGTCCAACAGGAGGCCGCTGCCTGCACCTTCCAGGTGTCTTCGACCAGCGCGACGATCGGCGCGTCCGGCGGGACGCTGGATTTCGCCGTCACCACGCCCGCCGGGTGCGCGTGGTCCGCTTCGACGCCCGTCCCGTGGATGGCGATCGTGGGCCCGCCCGACAGAACAGGCAGCGGCGGCGTGTCGGTGACGGTGTCGGCCAACGCCGGCGCGCCGCGGTCGTCGACGATTGCGATCGCAGGCACCGGTGTTGTCATCAGCCAGGGAGGTGGCGGGGCGGCCTGCTCCTACGCCATCTCCCTGTCGGCATCGGCCTTTGGCGCCGAAGGCGGCGCCGGCACGGCGACGGTGACGACAACGCCCGGTTGCGAGTGGACGGCGTCGGGCAGCGAGCCGTGGCTGACGGTTGCGCCGCCTGGCGGTGGCAGCGGGTCCGGTACGGTCGCCTTCAGCGTGGCGGCCAACACCGGCGGCGCCCGTGCCGCCACGCTCACCGTCGCGGGCCAGGGGTTCGCCGTCACGCAGTCGTGGGCGGAGGCATCCTGCCGGTTCGCCGTATCGCCGGGCAGCCGTGCGGTCGACAGCGGCGGCGGCACGGGCACGTTCGACGTCGTCACGACTGGAGGTTGCGAGTGGATGGCGGCAAGCAACGCCTCGTGGCTCGCGGTGACCGCAGGGGCGCACGGCAGCGGAAGCGGCACGGTGACGTTTTCTGCCGCGTTCAACAGCGGCGCGGCGCGATCGGGCACGCTGTCGATTGCCGGCGAGACCGTCACGGTGGTCCAGGCGGCGACGACCTGCGCCTTCAACGTCGATCCGGCCTCGGTTTCGATTCCCTCCTCGGGCGGGCCGGCCTCGGTGGCGGTGACCACCGGCGCGTCCTGCGCGTGGACGGCCGCCAGCGACGTCCCGTGGATTGCCATCACGTCGGGCGCCGCGGGTACCGGCAGCGGGCCGGTGACGTTCGCTATCGACGCCAACACCGGCGGCGCGCGCGAGGGTACGCTCACCGTGGCGGGTCAACGGGTAACCGTGCGGCAGGGTGGCGCGGACTGCGCCTACCGCCTCTCGCCGTCTTCGCTCTCGATCGGGGCCGCGGGCGGCACGTCGGTCATCGCCGTGTCAACCTCCTCCGGCTGCACGTGGACCGCCGCGGCCAACGACACGTGGATCTCGGTGACGGCTGGCGCGTCGGGCAACGGCAGCGGTTCGGTCACCCTGTCAGTGTCGGCCAACAGCGGCGCGGCCCGGACCGGCACGCTGACCATCGCCGGGCAGGCCTTCGTGGTGTCGCAGGCCGCGGCCGGAACGTCCTGCACCTACGCCATCGCCCCGTCGAGCCAATCCGTGGCGGCCGCCGGCGATCGGGTCTCCGTCAGCGTCACCGCGCCTGCCGGCTGTGCCTGGGTGGCGACGAGCGACGTGCCGTGGGTGACGATGGCGTCCGGCGCCAGCGGCTCGGGCAACGGCACCGCGACGCTGCTGGTGTCGGCCAATGCCGACACGACAGCGCGCACCGGCACCGTGAGCATCGCGGGCCAGACGTTCACGGTGCAGCAGGCTGGCGTCCCGTGCTCGTATGCCATCGTGCCGGCCAGCGCTTCGGTTGGCGCGGCGGCGGGCACCGCATCGGTGGACGTGGCCACCACCGCCGGCTGCGCGTGGACCGCCGCCAGCGATGTGCCCTGGCTGAAGATCACCGGCGGGTCGAGCGGTTCCGGCAGCGGGCGGGTCACCCTCGAGCACCTGGCCAACACCGACGTCCAGCCGCGTACCGGCACCCTGACGATCGCCGGACTCAAGTTCACCGTCACGCAGGCGGCGGCCGCCTGCACCTACGCCGTGACGCCAACCGAGATCAACGGCGTTGCCGCGGCCGGCAGCACGGCATCCATTTCGGTCGCCACCGCCGGCGGCTGCCAGTGGACGGCCACCAGCTCGGTCAATTGGGTGCGGATCACGTCTGGCGCAAGCGGCAGCGGCAACGGCACGGTCACCATCGCGATTGAACCGAACACCGGCGCCGCGCGCACGGGTACCCTGACGGTGGCAGGACAGACGGTTCGGGTCAACCAGCAGTGACGCCGCATCGCGTGCGAAGCGCTCCAGGATGCCCATCATGACCACGAACTCATCGCGGTGGCGCGCGCGGAGTCGTCCGCTCGCCCTGCTCACCCTCCTGGCTGCCGGGGCCCTGCTGCCGGCGCCCGCCGCGGCGCAGGACTCCGTGCGCACCATCCTGGGGTTCCTGCTGACGAACCGATCGGTGGTCACCGGCGACTTCGAGCGCGACGAGGCGGCGCTGCGTGCGACGAGCGATGCCATCGGGCGCGCTCTCCAGCTCGAGGTGGCCACGCTGCCGCTCGGCTCCTCGTCCGGGGCGTTCACCTACCGGTTCAACCCGGCGCTGGGCACGAGCGAACGCGCCAGCACGAACTTCGGCGCGTTCTTCGTCGAGCGCGCCGTCACCGCTGGCCGCGGCCGCGCGTCGTTCGGCCTCAGCGTCCGCTACAACCGCTTCGAGCGCCTCGACGGCACCCGCCTGCGCGACGGGTCGCTGGTGACCACCGCCAACCAGTTCGCCGACGAGCCGCGCGCCTTCGACCAGGAGTCGCTCCGCCTGCGGCTCGATACGGCGGTCGCAACCGGCTTCCTCGGCGTGGGGCTCACCGACTGGCTCGACGTGAGCGTGGCGGTGCCGGTGGTCTCGCTGCGGCTCGAGGGTGAGCGCTTCGACAACTTCCGCGGCCAGGACACGCTGCAGGCGAGCGCCACGGCGGAGGTGACGGGCCTGGCCGACATCGCGCTGCGCACCAAGGTGCGGCTGGGCGGCCGTCACGGCTCGGGCGTGTCGCTGGGCGGCGAGGTGCGGCTGCCGACGGGCCGCCGTGACGATCTGCTCGGAGCCGGACGCGCCACCTACAGGGGCCTGGTGATCGCCTCGCTGGAAGGACAGGCGGCGGCGCTCGCCGTGAACGCCGGCTACTCGGCCGGAGGCATCAGCGACCAGATCGATTACGGTGTGAACCTCGCGCTCTCGCCCGCGGCGCGGCTCACCATCAGCGCCGAGGCGTTCGGGCGCCGTATCGAGGCCGGAGGACGACTCGCCCCGCTCTCGCTGCCGCACCCGACGATCAGCGGCGTCCACACGACCCGCCTCGCGCAGGAAGACGGGCGGCTGCTGACGGGCGCCGCGGTGCTCGGGGTGAAGTGGAACGTCGCCGGGGCGTGGCTGCTCGGCGCCAACGTGCTGGCGCCGCTGGGATCGCGCGGCCTGCAGGCCGATTACTCGCCGTCGGTGGCGCTCGAATACGCGTTCGGGCGCTGACGCCGCCGGGCGCGAGGGCTGCCTGGGAGCGCGGCGCCTGACGTGACGTCAGCGCGGGCTCACCTGTGCCTGGAGGATGCGCCACGCCTCGCCGTCGCGCTGCAGCGTGAAGGTCCAGCGCCGAGGCTCCATGCGCGGCGTCTGACTGCCGACCTTCGGCACGAACGCCGCACGCCCGTCGCACGTCGCCCGCGCACGGTCGCCGCCGATCGGCGTGACCTCGCACCGCCCGAACTCCAGCGTCTGTGAGTTCAGGCCCGAGAAGGCGCGCGCCAGCGCGCGCGCGTCGACGTTCGGATAAACCGCCGCAGCCGCACGCGCGTCCAGCGCCTCATACGCGTTCCGGTACGCTTCCAGGACGCGACGCACGGCGGCATCGGTTGTCGAGAACGGCGCCATGATTTCGGCCGTGGGCGGCGCGGCGCCCTCCGCC
>JBDIBB010000177.1:0-7362 GCA_039812685.1 Vicinamibacteraceae bacterium | reverse complement strand
CGGCGCCCGCCTGGAGGCACGCCGGATCTTCGGGGTCGACACCGTCTTCGTCGAGCGGTGGATCGACGGCGCGCGTCACCGCGAGGTGCAGGTGGTGGCCGATCACCAGGGCACGACGTGGGCCGTGGACGTGCGCGGCGCCACCGTGCAGCGCCGACACCAGAAGGTGATGGAGGAATCGCCCGCCCCCGGCCTGCCCGCCGAGGTGGACGCGGCGATGCGCGCGGCGGCCGTGCGACTGTGCCAGGCCGCGGGCTTCGAGAGCGTGGGGGCCATCGAGTTCCTCTACGAGCCGTCCAGCCACAGCTTCCACTTCATGGAAGCGAACCCCTGGCTGTCGGTCGAGCACGCGGTCACCGAGATGACCACCGGGCTCGATCTGGCGATGCTGCAGATCCACCTCGCGCGCGGCGGCCTGCTCGACGGAGCACCGCCGGCGGCCACCGGCCACGCCGTCGAGGTCCGCATCACGGTGGAGGACGCCGGCCGGGGGTTCATCCCCGCGCCGGGCGTCGTGCGGGTGCTGCGGGTGCCCACGCGGCACGGGCTGCGGCTCGACAGCGGCGTGAACGAGAGCGATGCGGTGCGCCCCGAATACGACTCGATGTTCGCCAAGCTCATCGGCTGGGGCCGGACGCGCGACGAAGCGCTCGACACGCTGGCCGCGGGCCTAGCCGACGCCACGATCATCGTCGACGGCGGCGTGAGCAACCGCGCCTTCCTCGAGCACCTCGTGGAGCGCCCCGAGGTCCGGGATGGCGCGATCACGGTCGACTGGCTCGATGCCGTGGCGGCCCGGGGCCAGCACGTGTCCCACGACCATGGCGACATCGCGCTGCTGCAGGCCGCCGTCGATGTCTACGAGGCCGGGTTCCTGGCCGAGCGCGACGAGTTCTTCGCGTCCGCGCAGCGCATGCGGCCTCACGTCGAGCCGGAGATCGGACGCATGGTCGAGATGCGCTACCGCGGACACCGCTACGCGCTCCGGGTGTTCCGGCTGAGCGTCGAGCACTACCGCGTGGACGTCGACGGCGCACGCGTCAACCTGTGGGTGGATCCGATCGCGATCGGCGTGCGCGTGCTCACGCATGCGGGCACGCGTCACCGCACGATCGCGTCGCGGGTCGGCTCCACGCACCTCATCGAGGTGGGCGGCGCACTGCACCGTATCTCGCGCGAGGAGGAGGGCGACATCCGCGCCGTCGGCCCGGCGGTGGTGGTGGCGCTCCAGGTACAGCCCGGCGACCGCGTCAAGGCCGGCCAGCGCGTGGCCACCCTCGAGTCGATGAAGATGGAGACCGACGTCCTCTCGCCCTGCGACGGCACGGTGCGGGAGGTCTCCGTGATGCAGAACGCGCAGGTCGGTGCGGGCACACGGCTGCTCGCCATCGATCCCGACATCGCGGGCGGCCTCGCCGATGCCGGCGACCGCGTGCGGTTCGACGGCCGGTCGCTGGTGCCCTCCGAGGGCGGCAAGCCCGCGAGCCGCCTGCGCGCCGCGCTGGTGGGGCTCAAGGCCTTCGCCGGCGCGTTCGCCGCGCCCGATCTCGACCGCGCGGACGCGCTGCTCGACGACCTGCACGCGCTGGTGCGCGGCTCGGACATCGACGCGGCCGAGGCGCGCCGGCTCGTGGACGACTATCGGCGCACCTGCGATCGGCTGCCGCCCGACGAGCCGTCGATACTGCGCCGCGAAGACCAGATCCTCGAGGTCTTCGCCGACATCTCGGCGCTGTTCCGCCGCCAGGCGGGCCCCGACGCCGGCGACGATCCCACGGCGCTCAGCACGGGCCAGTACCTGCTCACCTACCTGCGGACGATCGAGGCGCGCGGCGCCGATCTGCCGCCGGCCTTCGTCGCCAACCTCCGGCGCGCGCTGCGACACTACGGATCGGACAGCCTCGAGGTGACCGGCGCGCTGAAGTCGCGACTGTTCTGGATGTACAGAGCGCACGCGCGCGTCGATCAGCAGGTGCGGGCCGTGCTCGCGATCCTCGACCGGCGCCTGCGGCAGGCGCCGGCCCTGCTCTCGAAGACCGGCCCGGACTTCGCCGGCATCCTCGATCGGCTGATCCACGCCTCCGAAGGACAGTTCCCGCCGCTCACCGACCTGGCGCGCGACGTCCGCTACCGCTACGTCGAGCAACCGATCTTCGAACGCGGGAGGCAGGCCATCTACGCCGAGATGGAGGCCTATCTGGCACACGCGATGCGCGATCCCGACGCGCCGGATCGCGAGGCGTGCATCCGCGCGCTCGTGGACTGTCCGCTGCCGCTCGGCGGCCTCCTCTCGGGTCGCTTCGAGGACGCGGCGCCGGTGCTCCGCCAGGTGATGCTCGAGGTGCTCACGCGGCGCTACTACCGCTTCCGCGCGCTCGACGGGTGCGCCACACGGGAAGTCGACGGACGCAGCCTCTTCCTCGCGCAGTACGAATACGACGAGCGCCGGCTGCACCTGGTCGCCAGCCATGCGGGCTGGATGGAACTGGCCGGGGCGCTGGCGACGATGGCGGCCGCGGCCGACCACCGGCCGGCACAGGACGAGGCGCTGTACGACGTCTACGTGTGCGGAGACGAAGACAGCGGCCGCGATGCGGACGAAACCGCGCGCGCGCTGCTGGCGAGGCTCGAGGCCGTCGCCTTCGCGCGGCCGGTGCGGCGCGTGGTGATCGCGCTCGGCGGGGCCCGCGCCGACTGGGCCACCAGCGCCACGCGCTATTACACCTTCAGGCAGACCGGCGGCCGGTGGCACGAGGACCGCGTCTACCGCGGCCTGCACCCGATGTCGGGCAAGCGCCTGGCCGTCGCGCGCTTCCAGAAGTTCGACATCGAGCGGCTGCCGTCGGTGGAGGACGTGTTCCTCTTCCACGCCACCGCACGCGAGAACGCCAGGGACCAGCGCCTGTTCGCGCTGTCGGAGGTCCGCGACGTGACGCCGGTGCGCGACGCCGACGGCAGCCTGCTGCAGATTCCCCACCTCGAGCGCATGCTGCTCGAGGCCGCCGCGGCCATCCGCGAGGTGCAGGTCCGGCGTGAGCCGGGAGAGCGGCTGCACTGGAACCGCATCTTCCTCGACGTGTGGCCGGCCATGACCATCAGCCGCGACGAACTGGTCGGCGTGATGCGCCGGATGAGCGGGCACACCGAGGGCCTGGGCCTCGAGAAGATCATCCTGCGGGCGCGCATGCCCGACCCCGACACCAACGCCCTGCAGGACACCGCCCTCAGCATGTCCGCCGCCGGCGGCCACGGTCTGGTCCTGCAGTTCACCAGCCCGAGCGCGCGCCTGATCGAGCCCCTCGACGAGTACACGCAGAAGGTGGTCCGCATGCGGCAGCGCGGCCTGACCTACCCCTATGAGGTGGTCCGGCTGCTCACGCCCACCGGCACGCCGACCGAGACCGACACGCCGCCGGGCGAGTTCCTCGAGCACGATCTCGACGCGGACGGCCGCCTGGTGCCCGTCACGCGCCCCTATGGGAAGAACACGGCCAACGTGGTCGCGGGCGTGATCCGCAACTTCACGAGGAAGCACCCCGAGGGGCTGTCACGCGTGATCGTGCTCGGCGATCCCAGCAAGGAAGTGGGCTCGATCGCCGAACCCGAGTGCCGGCGCATCCTCGCGGGGCTCGACCTGGCCGAGGCCATGGGCGTCCCCTTCGAGTGGTTCTCGCTGTCGGCCGGCGCCAAGATCTCGATGGAGAGCGGCACGGAGAACATGGACTGGATCGGCCGCGTGCTGCGGCGGCTGATCGAGTTCACCCAGGCAGGCCACGAGGTGAACATCGTCGTCACCGGCATCAACGTCGGCGCCCAGCCCTACTGGAACGCCGAGGCGACGATGCTGATGCACACCCGGGGCATCCTGGTGATGATGCCGGAGAGCGCGATGGTGCTCACCGGCAAGACCGCGCTCGACTACTCGGGGTCGGTCTCGGCCGAGGACAACCTCGGCATCGGCGGCTACGAGCGCATCATGGGGCCCAACGGCCAGGCGCAGTACTTCGCGCGCGATCTCGCGGAGGCGTGCCGCATCCTGCTGCGGCACTACGACCACAGCTATCTGGCCCCCGGTGAGCGGTTCCCCCGCCGCGCCGCCACCAGCGACCCGATCGATCGCGACGTCCGCAGCTTCCCGCACGGCCGGCTCGACGGCGCCGAGTTCCAGACCGTCGGCGACGTCTTCAGCGACGACACCAACCCCGGGCGCAAGAAGCCGTTCGACATCCGTCGCGTGATGCTCGCCGTGAGCGACGGGGATCAGGCGCCGCTCGAGCGATGGGCCGGCTGGCGCGACGCCGAGGTGGCCGTGGTGTGGGACGCGCACGTCGGCGGGTACCCGGTGTGCATGCTCGGGTTCGAGTCGCGCGCCCTGGCACGGCTCGGCTTCGTCCCGACCGACGGCCCCGACCACTGGACGTCGGGCACGCTGTTCCCCATGGCGTCCAAGAAGGTGGCGCGCGCCATCAACGCGGCCAGCAGGAACCGCCCGCTGGTGGTGATCGCGAACCTGTCGGGCTTCGACGGCTCCCCCGAGTCGATGCGGCGGCGGCAACTGGAGTTCGGTGCGGAGATCGGCCGGGCGATCACCAATTTCGAGGGCCCCATCGTCTTCGTCGTCATCTCGCGCTATCACGGCGGCGCGTTCGTCGTCTTCTCGCGCACGCTGAACGACAACATGCAGGTCGCCGCGCTGGAGGGCACCTTCGCGTCGGTGATCGGCGGCGCCCCGGCGGCCGCCGTGGTCTTCGCCCGCGACGTGGACCAGCGCACGCGGAAGGACGCGCGCGTGGCGGCGATCGAGAAGGAGATGGCGGCGGCCGACGAGGACGGCAAGCGCCGGCTGCGCGCGCGGTTGGCCGCGCTCGTCAAGGCGGTGCGATCCGAGAAGCTCGGCGAGGTGGCCGAGGAGTTCGATCGCATCCACAGCGTCCAGCGCGCCGTGCAGGTCGGATCGGTGGACGAGATCATCCCCCCGGCCCGCCTGCGGCCATGGGTGATCGCCGCGATCGAACGGGGGATGGCGAACGAGATGGAGCGCCTGCGCGCGGCGGGCAGCGTCAGGCCGCCGGCGTGACGCCCACCGCAATGGTGGCGACGAAGCCGCCGATCTCGCGCCACATCGCGGCAAACGTCAGCCCGTGAGTGGGAAACCGCGCGTCGCAGGTGACCGCCAGCGGCTCCCACTCCCCGTCGATCGGCGTCAGCAGCGGCGGCAGCCAGTGCGCCTCGGGGCCTGGCGCTGGCAGGCACGACAGCCACCACGTGTCGACGCTGAGGCCGCGCTGCACCACCTTGAGCACCGCTTCCTTCGCGCTCCACACGAGGTTGGCGATCTGGTGTCGCGCGTCGCCGGCGGCCGTCGCGCACCAGGCACGCTCCTCGCTGGTGAGGAAGTCGCGGAGGAAGGCGTCGCTGCGCGGCTCCACCCACTCCAGGTCGGCGCCAAGCGACCTGATGGGCGCCGACAATTCGAACCCGTCGAGCCACACCGCGGCGCACAGCGCGTGCCCGTGGGAGTGGCTGTTGGTCAGGCAGAGCGGCGGATCGGCAGGCAGGCCGCGCAGGGTCTCCCGATCGCCGATCAGGCGGACGGCCGGCGCGCCGGAGGGCTGCCTCCACACGTGGATGACGTCGGGCGGCAGCCGCACGCCGTAACGGTAGACGAGGGCGTCGACCACCAGCGCCTTTGCGTTGAGCCGCCCCACCAGCCAGTCCTCCACGCGCTTGGCGACGGTGAACCCGGCGAGCCGCTCACGCTCCTCCGCGCACAGCCACGACGCGGCGTCCTCGCGCGCCGGCAGCCCTTCGTCGCGCCAGCCGCCAAACCGCCAGTGGATCATGCTCCGGCCCCGGCGGGCCCGCCGGCGGCGAAACCGTCGAGGCTCACCGGGCCGGGCAGCGCCACCGTGCGGTAGCCCTCCAGCTCGACGTAGACCCGCCCGCGATCGTCCACCACGCGTGCATCGTACACGGGCGGCTCCCCGTCGCGGCGGACGATCAGCGCGCGCAGGCGCTCGCCATCGGCCTCCTCGGGGCGCCGGTACACGCGCACGGCGCCGAAGGCGGTGGGCAACCCGAGCGTGGCATCGCGCGCGATCTGCAGGATCCCAGCCGTCTGGAAACAGCACTCGATCAGCCGTGGCGCCATCAGGGATGCGACGTCCTCCGGCGAGGTGTCGGGCGGCAGGCCGTGCACCATCAGCCCCGCGGCCCGGCGGTCGTCGAGCCACACGTCGTCGAGCACCTGGTAGGCGGGTCCGTGGAAGTAGTGCCGGTAGATCGCCTCGCGGCCGACGATGGCGCCGCCGGGGCCGCGATCGCCGGGCGCGATCGCGGGGCGCGTCAGCGGACCACTCGTCATCCTGACTCGCCCGCGGAAGTGCAGCCGCCGCTGCGGCGGCACGTCCGGCCGGGGCGCCAGGATCGACCAGAGGCCGACATCCACCAGCACCTGCCCGTCCGGCGCCGCGTGGCCCGTGGCAATCAGCCGCAGCGTCGCCGGCTGCATGCGGAAGAACTTGAACGGCAGCTGGAACTCCACCTGCTCGACGGTCGCCACGGAGAGATCGGGGCACAGCAGGCTGGCCACCTGCGCGAAGGCCTCGACGCCCATCACACCGGGCAGCACGGGCGTCCCGTCGATCTGGTGATCGTGCAGGAACGGCTGCGCCGCCGGATCGATCGTGGTCTCTACGGCGAGGCCGCCGTAGAGCCGCGCCGCCTCGACGCGTCCGACCATGCCGAGCCGCGGCGAGCGCGCCGCCAGCCAGGCCGCCGCCGCGACGGGATCGAGCCCGCCGGTGTCGTCCCACTCGTCGGCGAGGATTCCCAGCCGTCCGCCAACGACGATCTCGTCGGCGCGACGGCCGGCGGTGAGCTCACGCCGCACGGTGGGGATGCCCACCTCCGACGGCAGCATCTCGATGCCCGCCATCTCCATCACCTTCGGGATGGAGCCGCGGGTGGCCATGCCGATGCCGCCCCACGCGGTCCAGTCGATGGCGATGGCGCGCGTCGCCGGGCGCCGGCCCATGAGATCGCGCGACATGGTGCACAACAGCGCGTTGGCCGCGCTGTAGTCGGTCTGCCCGCTGTTGCCGAAACGGCCCGCGACGGAACTGAACACGACCGTGGCGGCCAGCGGCAGGTCCTCGGCCGCACGCAGGAGGTTGAAGAACCCATCGGCCTTGACGTCGAACACCAGGTCGAACTCGGCGGGCTCCTTCTCGGCGAGCGCCCGGCTGATTTCGAGGCCGCCGGCGTGCACCAGCACGTCGAGGCGGCGGTGCGCCGTGCGCACGTCGTCGATCACCGCCGTCACGGCGGGGCCATCGAGCAGATCCACGCGACGGTAGTGCG
>JBDIBB010000176.1:0-7433 GCA_039812685.1 Vicinamibacteraceae bacterium | reverse complement strand
GCGCCGCCACGCCAGCCAGTCGATGGCCGCGGCAAACAGCACGCCGGCGTAGACGAAGGGCCCCACCATCGCTGCCGGGGCGAGTGAGTAGGCGCGGGTCAGCGCGAACTGACCCACCGTGGCGAGCAGCCCCGTGCCGACCAGCGCCAGCCATCCCACCGGCGTCGGCGCCACCCATGTCCAGGGCAGCGGCACCGCCGACAGCAGGGTGGCGATCAGCGCGAAGTAGAAGACGATGCGCGTGATGGGCTCGGTGTGGGTGAGCCTGCGGATCCCCACCTGGGCCACGGCGGCGAACACGGCCGAGCACGCCCCGATCACCGCCGCCCCGGTGAAGACACCGCTGCCGGGCCGCAGGATGATCACCATGCCGGCGAACCCGATCCACAGCGCGCGCACCACGTGTCGATGGACCGGTTCGCGCAGCCAGAGGCGCTCGGCGATCGGGAGAAACAGCGGGTAGGCCTGGTTGAGCAGCGTGGCGTCGGCGAGCCGGATACGTCCCAGCGCGAAGAAGTAGCAGCTCATCGCGGCCAGCCCGGCGACGGCGCGGACGAAGTGACCGCCGAAACGCCGCGTGGCCAGCGCGCGCGGGCCCGCGCTGGCCGCCCACGGTACCAGCACGGCGCAGGCCACCGCGTTCCGGAAGAACACCACCATCGTGTTCGGCACGTCACCGGCCGCCACCTTCACGGCCGCGCCCATCAGGGAGAACGCGAAGGCGGACAGCACCATGAAGCACGCGGCCAGGCGCAGGTCGGTGGGATGCTCGGAGCGCGGCAGGGACACTCGGCCCGGGAGTGTGGCGCAGGCCCGCCCGCGGGTCAACGTCGGCCGCCGGGCCGTCGCGGCCGGCGGGTTGTAGAATGCGCGGATGCTGCTCCACCCCCGTCGACCTGGCGCCTGGCTGCTTGCGTTCACGCTCGTCGCGCTGCCGCTGCCCCCGGCACTCGCGCAGGCCCCGCGTCCTGCCGTCCCGTCGCGCATCGCGGCGGCGGATGCGAACGGCATGTCGGCCGAGCGGCTCGCCCGGATCGACACGGTGATGGAGGCGCACGTCGCCAATCGCAGGATCGCCGGCGCCGTCGCCCTCGTGATGCGCCACGGCCGCATCGTTCACCTCAAGGCCTACGGCAGACAGGACATCGAGCGCGACGTGCCGATGGCCACCGACAGCCTGTTCCGCCTCGCGTCGATGAGCAAGGCCATCACGGTCGCGGCCGCGATGACCCTCGTCGAGGAGGGAGCGCTGCTGCTGGGCGATCCCGTGTCGAAGTACATCCCCGCGTTCGCGAAGACCGACGTGGTGGTCGCGCCCGCGCCAACCGCTCCGCCCGGCACGCGGCTGGGCCGCGTCCCCGCGAAACGGCCGATCACCGTGCGCGACCTCATGACGCACACCGCGGGCATTTCTTACGGCTCCGGCGCTCTCGAGGCCGACTACAAGGCCGCGAACCTCCTCGGGTGGTATTGCGCCGACCACGACGAGACGATCGGACAGTTCGTGGACCGGCTGGCCACCATGCCGTTTGCCGCGCAGCCCGGCGAGCAGTTCGTGTACGGGTTCGGCACCGACATCCTCGGACGGGTCATCGAGGTGGCCGCCGGCCAGCCGCTGGACGTGGCCCTGCGGCAGCGCATCCTCGATCCGCTGCGCATGCGCGACACCTCGTTCTTCGTTCCGGGCGAGAAGGCGTCGCGCCTGGCCACCGTCTACGGCCTCTCCCGGGACGGCGCCCTCACCCGCGCCCCGGAGACCGGAGACGAGGGCATGGGCAGCACCGGCCAGGGCGCCTACGTCACCGGCCCGCGGAAGTGTTTCGCCGGCGGGGCCGGGCTGGTCTCGACGATCACCGATTACGCGCGGTTCCTGCAGATGCTGCTCAACGGTGGGGACCTCGACGGCGTCCGCGTGCTGAGCCCCGCCTCGATTGCGGCGATGACCTCGAACCAGGTGGGCGACCTCTATCGCGGCGGACAACTCGGTTTCGGCCTCGGGTTCGAGGTCGTGGAGCACATCGGTCGCGCCGGCCGCCTCGGCGCCGCCGGCGAGTTCTCCTGGGGCAGCGCCTACTATCCCCGCTTCTTCGTCGACCCGGCCGACGGCCTGGTGGCCATGTTCATGACGCAACTGATCCCCGCCGGCGACCTCGACCTGAACGAGAAGTTCCGGAGCCTGGTCTACCAGGCGATCGTCGGGCCCGGGGATCCGGGGTTGGTGCCGGCCGCGGCGCCCCGTCGGCGATAGCCGCGGCGGCCACTGCCGGGCCGCGGGCCGACGGCCGGCTCAGAGCCGCCCCTGCCTGGCTGGCGCGATCCGGCCACGGCTGTGCTATACTCCAGCCTTCCGCTGATTGACGCACGCGTGTCGCGTGCTCCCACGTCAGGATCGTTCGAGTATCTTCACTCGCAGCCTCTCGACGTCAGTGTCAGCAGGGTCGCCAGCTTGGGTGCGTTCCGGAACTGGAACGCCGGCGACCATCAACAACACGGCCGGCACGTGCCGGCCACTCGATCGAGGATGATCGAGAGCAGGAGTGAAGTCACATGGGTCGCAGGTTGTATGTCGGAAATCTCCCGTATGAGACGGGCGAGCAGGATCTCCAGGAGTTGTTCGGTCGGATCGGCTCGGTGGAGTCGGTGAACGTGATGCGCGATCAGGCCACTGGCCGCGCGCGCGGGTTCGCGTTCGTCGAGATGGGCACCGACGAGGGCGCGCGCCAGGCCGTCGAGCAGCTCCACGAGAGCCAGTTCGGCAGCCGGACGCTCACGGTCAACGAGGCGCGTCCGCGTCCCGAGCGTTCGGGCGGCGGCGGCTTCGGCGGCAACCGCGGCGGAGGTGGTGGCGGCGGCGGCCGCAACCGGCGCGAGCCGCGCTGGTAACAGCCCGCCCCGGTCTCAACACCCTCACGGGCCGGCCTGCGGGCCGGCCCGTTTCGCTTTCCACCTGCGGCTGCCGCCGGTCCCAGACCGCGCGAATCGCCGGCGCCCGGCTCACCCCACCCAGGTCCGCGCGTTGCGGAACAGCCGCATCCACGGGCTGTCCTCACCCCACCCGCGCGGCGACCACGACAACTGCACCGACCGGAACACGCGCTCGGGATGCGGCATGAGAATCGTGAAGCGCCCGTCGGGCGTCGTGAACGACGTGAGGCCCCCCGGTGAGCCGTTGGGGTTCGCCGGATAGGCTCCGGCCGGCGCGCCACGGCCATCGACGAAGCGCATCACGGCGATCGCCCGCGAGGCCGCCGCCTCGTCGTCCCAGTGCGTCCGTCCTTCCCCGTGCGACACCACCACGGGCAATCGGCTGCCCTCCATGCCGGCGAAGAGCATCGAGGGGCTGGGCAACACCTCCACCATCACGAGCCGTGCCTCGAACTGCTCCGAGGTGTTCCTGACGAACCTCGGCCAGGCGACCGCGCCCGGCACGAGGTCCTTCAGGGCGGCCATCATCTGGCACCCGTTGCACACCCCGAGCGCGAACGTGTCGGACCTGGAGAAGAAGGCCGCGAACTCGTCGTGCGCGCGCGCGTTGAAGAGAATCGACCTGGCCCAGCCCTCGCCCGCGCCGAGCACGTCGCCGTAGGAGAAGCCGCCACAGGCCGCCAGGCCGCGGAACGTCGTCAGCGACACACGGCCATCGGCGACGTCGCTCATGTGCACGTCGATCGCGGTGAAGCCGGCACGATCGAATGCGGCGGCCATCTCGACGTGGCCGTTCACGCCCTGCTCGCGCAGGATGGCCACGGCCGGGCGGGTGCCGCGCGCGATGAACGGCGCGGCCACGTCCTCGGCGGGATCGAAGGTGACCGCCGCGTGCAGGCCGGGGTCCTCCGTGTCGAGGATGCGGTCGTATTCCTCCCGGGCGCACGCGGGATTGTCGCGCAGCGCCTGAAGCTGCCAGGTGGTCTCGCTCCACGCGCGCTGCAGTGCCGTCCGGGCATCAGCGAACAGCGTGCGGCCCGCCGAGACGATCCGCACCTCATCGGAGGCCTCGGGCCAGGCCACCACGCGCGCGTCGAGCCGATGGCGGCGGAGGATCCCGGTCGCCTCCTCCAGGCGCGCGGCGGCGACCTGGATGACGGCGCCCGGCTCCTCGCAGAAGAGCGCCGCCGCCGCATCACCCGCGGCCCCGGGCAGGGCGTCGAGATCCACTGTCAGCCCCGTGCGCCCCGCGAAGGCCATCTCGAGCAGCGTGACGAGGCATCCCCCGTCTGACCTGTCGTGATAGGCGAGCACGAGTCCGGCCGATCGCAGGTCCGCGAGGGCGGCAAACAGGGCGCGCAGCCGTGACGGGTCGTCGAGGTCGGGCGTCTCGTCGCCGGTCTGATCGAACACCTGCGCGAGAATCGACGCGCCCAGCCGCGTCCTGCCGTCGGCGAGATCGATCAGGACGAGCAGCGTGTCGCCCGCATCGCGACGCAGGTCGGGCGTCCAGACGCCGCGCACGTCCCCGCACGGCGCGAAGGCCGACACGACCAGCGAGACGGGGCTGACGACTTCGCGCCGTACGCCGCCCTCGGTCCACGCCGTGCGCATCGACATCGAGTCCTTGCCGACGGGGATGCTGACGCCGAGCGCCGGGCACAGGTCGAGCGCGACGGCGCGCACGGTGTCGAACAGCGCCGCGTCCTCGCCAGGCGACCCCGCGGACGCCATCCAGTTGGCCGAGAGCTTCACGCGGTCGAGCGAGACGATGGGCGCGGCCGCGAGGTTGGTGAGCGCTTCGGCCACGGCCATGCGCCCGGAGGCCGGCGCGTCGATCGCGGCCAGCGGCGCCCTTTCGCCAACGGCGAAGGCCTCTCCGCGACAGCCGTCGAAGTCCAGCAGCGTCGCGGCGCAGTCGGAGACCGGCACCTGCCACGGGCCGGCGCATTGATCGCGGGCGCAGAGGCCACCGACCGAGCGGTCGCCGATGGTCACCAGGAACGTCTTGTCGGCCACGGTCGGGGCGCGCAGGACACGGCCGATCATGTCGGCGAGCGAGACGCCGTGGAAGTGCAGCGGCCGACACGCCGGCCTTCTCCGGGCCACGCGCCGCAGCATCCGGGGAGGCCGGCCGAACAGCACCGCGAGCTCCATGTCGACCGGCACGTTGCCGAAGAGCGGGTCGCGGACCTCGATCCGTTCGTCGGCGGTGACCTCCCCCACCACGGCCAGCGGGCAGCGCTCCCGCTGGCAGAGCGCCTCGAACTCGGCGAACCGACCGGGGGCGATCGCGAGGACGTAGCGCTCCTGGGCCTCGTTGGACCACACCTCGCGCGGCGCCATCCCCGGTTCCTCGCTGGGCGCCGCGCGCAGGTCGATGCGGGCGCCGCGGCCGGCGGCGTGCACCAGCTCAGGCAGGGCGTTGGACAGGCCGCCGGCGCCGACGTCGTGAATCGAGAGGATCGGGTTGCGATCGCCCAGCGCCCAGCAGCCATCGATCACCTGCTGGGCCCGGCACTGCATCTCGGCGTTGCCGCGCTGCACCGAATCGAAGTCGAGATCGGCGGCATTCACCCCGCTCGCCATCGACGATGCCGCGCCGCCGCCCATCCCGATCAGCATCCCTGGCCCGCCGAGGTGGATCAGCAGGGCGCCGGGTGGCACGCCGGCCTTCGCGGTGTGCGCCGCGCGGATGTTCCCCACGCCGCCGGCGAGCATGATCGGCTTGTGGTACCCGCGACGCGTGCCGGCCACCACCTGCTCGTAGGTGCGGAAATAGCCCGCGAGGTTCGGCCGGCCGAACTCGTTGTTGAACGAGGCCGCGCCCAGCGGCCCCTCGATCATGATCGCCAGCGGCGATGCGACCCGATCGGGCCGCTGCTCGGGGCCCTCCCACGGCCGCTCGCAGCCCGGAATGCGCAGGTGCGACACCGAGAACCCGCACAGGCCCGCCTTCGGCTTCGCCCCGCGGCCGGTGGCGCCCTCGTCGCGGATCTCGCCGCCCGCCCCGGTGGCCGCGCCGGCGAACGGCGAAACCGCGGTCGGGTGGTTGTGCGTCTCCACCTTCATCACGGTGTGCGTGATCTCGGCGTGCGTGCCGTAGCGGCCGGTGAGCGGCGAGGCGAAGAACCGCCGCGCGAGGCCGCCCTCCATCACCGCCGCGTTGTCGGCGTAGGCGACGATGGTGCCCTGCGGGTGGCGGGCGTGCGTCGTGCGCACCATGCCGAACAGCGAGAGATCCTGCGGCTCGCCGTCGACTTCCCACGCGGCATTGAAGATCTTGTGACGGCAGTGCTCCGAGTTCGCCTGCGCGAACATCGTCAACTCGACATCGGTCGGGTTGCGGCCCGCGGCGAGGAAGCTGGTGACGAGGTAGTCGACCTCCTCGTCGGTGAGCGCGAGGCCGAGCGCGCCGTTGGCCTCGAGGATCGCCTCGCGGCCGCGCCCGATCACGTCGACAGCCGTCAGCCAGCGCGGGGTGACGCGCCGGAACAGCGTGTCGGCCTCGTCCAGCCCGTCGAGCACGGCTTCCGTCATCCGGTCGTGCAGCAGCGGCGCGACGCGCCGGAGGTCGCCGCCCGTCGCCAGGTGGAAGAGCGTGCCCCGCTCCACGCGCCGCACGGCCTCGAGTCCGCACTGGCGCACGATGTCGGTGGCCTTCGACGACCAGGGGGAGACGGTGCCGGGCCGTGGCGTCACGAGCAGCGTGGCGCCGGTGCGGACACGACTGGCCGGGGCCGCGACCGGCCCCCGGTGGGCGAGCACCTCCTCCAGCCGCCGGTGTTCGTCATCGGCGAGCGGCCGGTCCGTCTCGACGAAATGCCAGTGGTCGGCGGCCAGCACGGCCGGACCGCCGACGGCGTCGCGGATTCGCTGGTTGAGCTTGTCGAGGCGGAAGCCGGAAAGGGCCGGGCCGCCCGGCAGGTGAAGAACGGTCATGCCGCGGGCATTCTAACGCGCGGGTGTAACCGATGCCCGCGCGCGGCGTCTCTTACAGGTTGATGAGCGATGCCCCGCGTCCCCGCCGGTCGAAGGAGCCCTGGCTCTGGGCGGCGTTGATCCTCGCCGTGCTCTACCTGCAATGGCCGATGATCAAGGGGCTCGTCTACCGCCGGGCGGCTGGCCCGCCGCCCGCCGCGGCCTTCCAGTGGCGCACCGACCTCGACGCGGCGCTGGCCGAGGCCGGCGCCCGCGGTGTGCCGGTGCTCGTCGACTTCAGCGCCTCGTGGTGCCCGCCCTGCGTGGCGATGCAGCACGACGTGTGGCCCGACGCCGAGGTGGGCCGGCTGGTTGACGCGCGCGTGGTGCCGGTGATGATCGACGTCGATCGCGATCCGCGCACGGCCGAGCGCTTCAAGGTGTCGAGCATCCCCACCATTCTCGTGCTCGACGCCGGCGGCCGCACGCTGCAGGAAGCCGGCTACCTCCCGCGATCGGGCCTGCTGCGGTTGCTGCGCGAGCTGCCCTCGGGATCGTGACCGCCGCCAGCCGGCATGCCCCGCCCG
>JBDIBB010000175.1:0-7510 GCA_039812685.1 Vicinamibacteraceae bacterium | reverse complement strand
GCGACCGCCACTTCCACCTGCCGGCCGTCGACGAACAGGATGCGCCGGTAGGTCGTGCCGTCCCACCGGTCGACGCCGTTGCGCGGCCGCCGCCGCAGCGCCCACACCGTGTAGTCGAGGCGGAACGGCGGCACCGGACGCAGCGTCCACGCGCGCGCGGCGCCCTGGCCGGTGGCGCTCACGCGCGCCGCCGCGCGGCCGGCCGGCCCGGCGCGGAGCGGGGGCGTCGCATCTTCACCGCCAGGTACTGCCGCAGCGCCACGGCGTTGTTGTGTTCCTCGTCGTGCGAGCTGTAGACGAGCGTCACCGGCCCGCGCCGCGCCGCCACGACGATCGGCTGCCAGGCATCCGGCTGCGCGTCGAGTTCCTCGAAATAGCGCTCGCGGAAGCGATCCCACTTCGCCGGGTCGTGCGAAAACCACTTGCGGAGCTCGGTGCTCGGGCCCACGTCCTTCAGCCACGCGTCGACGTGCACCGCCTCTTTCGTCAGGCCACGCGGCCACAGGCGCTCGACCAGCAGCCGGGTCCCATCGGTTCCCTCCGCCGGCTCGTACGCGCGCTTCACCATGATCATCGCTGCGCCTCCTGCGTCGCCATCCGTCAGGGGGAGAGCCGCGACGGGCGGATGGGGGACTGCCCTGTGGTGCCTCTCCTGATTTATACACCCGCGGGACGATGCGGGCGTCACCCCGCGGGGCGCGCGCTCACGCGGCGCCTGCGGGACGCATCGCGCGCGGGCGCGATCGGCCACGGGCCACTGCTGACGTCCGCTTCCTCCGGAGCGAAGACGCGGACGCGCTCAACGGGAACATCCTCCGGCCGATCTTCCATTCCAGTCTCCGGCTCCGGCATGATGTTCGTCGCGTAGTACACCCCGGGACGCTCGTGCTCCTCGCTGAAGCGCTGGCCGCCGCCAGCCTCGGCGCCAGCCTGGACGGACCGGGCGGCCCGATCGCGCGGGGGACGATTCGTTGCAGCCGCAACTCCCGGGGGCTCACATACCCAAAGGAGGCTCGTCAGTGTCCCGCATGTCGATTGCGTCAATGCTCGCCCTCGCCGCCCTGGCCGCGCCGCGGCCGCTCGTGGCGCAGATGCCGCCGCCCACGCTCACCGTCGGCGGCCAGGCCGCCACATTCAGTGACCCAGTCGCGCTGTTGGATGCCGGCGCCATGCGGGTCTCGGTGCTCTTCCCGCACACGCCGCTCGCCGCCGGCGTGGAGAGCGCGGCGCGCGCGAAGGGCACGTGGGAGGACGTGGCGCCATCGGTGGCTCCCGCGGCGATCGTCGACTTCGACTACACTCCCGGATCCACGTCGGGGCTGGTCAAGGATCTGAAGGAATGCCGGCTGAGGGCGATCGGCTTCAAGTCGGCGTGGAGCGTGAAGGGCGGCGCCGCGCAATGCCACGTCGTGTCAATCGGCGGCCTGCTGAAGTCGGGCGGCGGCATCGCGGGACTGCTCGAGGGCAAGGGCGCCGGCTACACGCTGCGCCTGCCGTTTGCCACGACCCTCCTCGAGGCGTCCACGCCAGCCACAGGGCCTGCGAGTGGCCCGGCTCCCCGGCCGGCGACGCCCACCGTCCCCCTGAACACCGTCACCGGGAGGGCCGCCTACCAGGGCCAGACCGTTCGGGCCACGCACGCCTTCTCCTGGTGGGACACGCGGCAGAAGCAGGCGACGCTGATCGTGCAACTCTTCGATCACGCCCCCAGCGCGGCAACCGTGGCCGCCGCCCCCAGGGGCGAGGCCGGCGATGATCAGCCGGTCATCTCGCTGACCCTGCGGTTCCGGGGCGCCGGGCGCGACCTCGCCTCCGTCGATCTGTGCGACTGGCTGGTCGACTATCCGAAGACCGGCATCAACGAAATCGTCGCGGAGCACGCGAAGGGCTGCGGCCTCGGCGCGCTGGCGATCGACATGGCGCAGAAGCCCGCCGGCGCCGTGCAGGCGACGCTGAAGTACGCTGACGAGGATTCCGACGAGCCGTCCACGCTGGACCTGGCGTTCCACATCCCCATCGTGAAGTAGGCGCGCGATGCCGTCGTGCGCCCGCATCGACGCGCACGGCGATTGGCGGCAAGCCGGGCGCCGGACGGCCACGTTGTCCTCCGGCCCGGCAGAAGGGAGCGTCCATGAACCGTACCGTGTCGGAGAAACGCGCCGCGTTCCGCGCCCTGCACGAGCGCGGCTGCTTCGTCCTGCCGAACCCGTGGGATGCCGGGACCGCGCGCGTCCTCCGGGATCTCGGGTTCAAGGCCCTGGCCACGACCAGCGCCGGCTATGCGTGGTCGGCAGGAAGATCCGACGGACGGGTCTCGCGCGAGATGGCGCTGGCGCACATGCTCGAAATCGTTGCCGCGACGGACCTGCCCGTCAACGCCGACTTCGAGAGCGGCTTCGGCGCCGACCCCGACGCCGTGGCCGCGAGCGTTCGCCTGGCAGTGGAGGCCGGCGTGGCCGGGCTCTCCATCGAGGACTCCACCGGAAACCCCGATCGCCCGCTGCACGACACGGCCGAGGCCGTTCGCCGGGTGCGCGCCGCGCGCCGCGCGATCGACGCCTGCGGTGGCGACACCCTGCTCGTCGCGCGCGCGGAGAACTACATCGTCGGCCGTCACGACCTCCCGGACACGCTCGCGCGCCTGCAGGCCTACGCCGAGGCGGGCGCCGACTGCCTCTACGCCCCTGGCATCCGCACGCGCGAGGAAATCCGCGCCGTCGTGGCGGCGGTGGCGCCCAAACCCGTCAACCTGCTGATTGGCCCGGCCAGCGCGCTCACGCTGGCCGAGATCGCCGCGCTGGGCGTGCGGCGCATCAGCCTGGGCAGCGCGCTGGCGCGGCTGGCGTGGGGCGCGTTCCTGCGCGCCGCCCGCGACATGGCGGCGCACGGCAGGTTCGACGCCCTCGCCGGCGCGCCCTCCAATGCCGAACTCGACGCGCTGTTCCGCGAGCCGGCCGGCTGAGGCCGGCCAGAGACCCGTGAAGACGCGCCGCGACGACGGCCCCGTGGTGTAGAGTCGGCCCATGTTCACCAGGCCGCTCGCCCCGTCGCGCAGCGTCAACATCGCCGATCTGCGACTCGCCGCCCGACGCCGGCTGCCGCGTGCCGTCTTCGACTACATCGACGGCGGCGCCGGCGACGAGGCGACGCTGCGCGGCAACTGCAGCGCGTTCGAGGCCGTCCTGTGGCGGCCGCGCTGCGCCGTCGCAACGCCCTCGTGCGAGCTGCGCACGACCGTGCTCGGCGCGCCCATCGCGATGCCGGTGATCCTGGCGCCGGTCGGCAGCAGCCGCATGTTCTACCCGCGCGGCGAAGTGGTGGCGGCGCGGATGGCGGGCGAGGCCGGCATCCCCTACACGCTCTCCACCCTCTCGGGATGCCGCCTCGAGGACGTGAAGGCCGCGACGTCCGGGCCCGCGTGGTACCAGCTGTATCTCGTCGGGGGGCGCGAGGTGGCCCTGGCGGCCATCGATCGCGCGCGCCGCGCCGGCTACTCGGCGCTCGTCGTGACGATCGACACGCCCGTCGCCGGGCTCCGCGAGCGCGACGTGCGCAACGGCGTGACGGAGCTGCTCTCCTACCGCTTCTGGCGCATGCTGCCCTTCATCTGGCAGTTCCTCGCGCGCCCGCGATGGCTCGTGGCCTTCCTGCGCGACGGCGGCCTGATGTCGTTCCCCAACATCCAGCTTCCCGGCATCGGCCCGATGCCATATGCCGACGTGGGCACGGCGCTCGAGCAGTCGGCCACCGCGTGGTCCGATCTCCGCTGGATCCGCGAGGCGTGGCGGGGGCCGATCGTCGTCAAGGGCGTGCACACGGGCGAGGATGCCAGGCGTGCCGTCGACGAAGGCGCCAATGCCATCGTCGTCTCCAATCACGGCGGGCGCCAGCTCGATGGCGTGTCGCCGACGCTGCGCGCGCTGCCCGACATCGTCGCCGCCGTCGATGGCCGCATCGAGGTGCTGCTCGATGGCGGCGTGCGGCGCGGCGGCGACGTCGCGAAGGCGCTGTGCCTTGGCGCCCGCGCCGTGCTCGTGGGGCGCGCCTGCGCCTACGGCCTCGGCGCGGCCGGCGGCGCCGGCGTCGCCCGCGCCATCGAGATCCTGCGCGCCGACCTGGTGCGGACGCTCAAGCTGGTCGGGTGCGCGTCGGTCGCGGATCTCGACCGAACGCTCGTGGAATGGCCCGCCACCTGGCCGGCCCTGCCGGAACACTGACCCAGGATCCCGCGGCCGCTTCCGCGCGCGGCGCGCGCGCAACCACCACGACAGCCTCCCGCACGACAGGCGTTCGGTGGGCTCAGTGCGAGCCGGAACCGCCGCGCGCCGCATCGTCACCGGTCAGGCGAATGACGACGCTGCCCATCATCACGCTGTTGGGCACGATCACCTCGTGCCCATCCGCGGTGCGAAGCGCGGTGAAACCCAGCGAGATGACCTTGACGGTGGCGGTGATGAGGCCCTTGGGCGAGTCCAGCTGCACGATGTCGCCGATGCGGATCGGGCGATAGAGCACCAGCGAGATGCCCGCCACCAGGTTCGCCAGCGTGTTCTGCGCCGCCAGCCCCACGACCAGCGACATGACGCTGACACCGGCCAGCAGCGCCGTGCCGAGGGCCCGCAGCTCGGGCACCAGGTGCGCGTAGGCGATGAAGCCGATCAGATAGACGACGACCTTGGTGAGCGCGGCGACGAACCGGAGCGCCGTCACGTCGGAGAGGCTCGGCTCGAGCCGCCGTGCGAGGCGGCCGATGCCGGCGGCCGCGGCCGCGGCGATCCCGAGGAAGACGGCCGCGTAGAAGACCGCTCCCAGCACCGATTTCGGGTTCAGGATCTCCTTGTCGGCCAGCGTCAGGAACTGCTCGGTCATCAGCCTGCGTCTCTCGGGTGCGGTACCGGGCGTCGTCACGCCGCCCGGCCATGAGTGGATGAGATGGGACGCCCGCCGCCTCGAGCGATGCGGCCCCGGCGCGTTGCCTGGAACTCGGTCGCGGGCGTCGGGCGGCGCATCGGCGCTCGCGGGAACGCTCGATCTCCCTGCTGCCGTGAGCTCGCCTATCATAGCCGCGCTGATGGGCCGGGCGATGCGCCGCGGCGAGGGAGGTCCGCGTGATACCCGGCGTGGAGCTTCGGTCACGGATCGCGGCGCTGCCGGCGAGGCTCACCCCGACCACGGCGCGCGCTGCCCTTCCCTACGTCGCCGCCGGGTTGTTGGTCGCCCTGGCCGTCCTGCTGGCGGGCCGCGCCATCGACCACCACATCGCCGCCGTCGAGGCGTGGATCGCCGACCTCGGCCCGTGGGGCGTGGCTGCCTTCATCGGCCTCTACGTTCTCCTGACATCACTGCTGCTGCCGGAGTCGGTCGTCGCGGTCGCCGGCGGCGCGCTCTTCGGGCTGCGCCTGGGCATCGCCGTCGTGACAACGGGGGCGCTGGTGGCGGCCGCCGCGCAGTATGCGCTGTCGCGGCGCGTCCTCAGGGCCCGGGTCCGGCGTGCGCTCGACGCGCATCCGTCGCTGGCCGCCATCGAGCGCGCGGTGATCGCCCGGCCACTTCGTCTCCAGGCGCTCCTGCGGGTGACGCCGCTCAACCCCGCAACGCTCAGCTACCTGCTCGGGGCTGCGGGTGTGCCATTCGGCGGGTTCATGGTTGCCTTCCTCGCCAGCGCGCCACACCTGCTGGTCGAGGTCTACGCCGGCTACGCGGGCAGGCATCTCGCGCACATGGCGGGTCGCGGCGGCGTGGCCGTGCGCGCGGACGACGCGGTGGTGATCGCCGGCCTTGCGATTGCCGGCGTGGCCATCGTGATCGTGGGCCGGGCGGCGTGCGCCGCCGTGATGGGCGCCGTGTCGGATGCGGAGGCGGCCCGTGGCGGCGGGCCTGATGAGCGGCGGGCCTGACGACGGGAGTACGCGGATCACGGCGCAGGTGAAGCGTCGCACGGCCGAGCGGCGGCGTGACTTCGCACGCTGACGGCCGCCGGTGCGCCGAACCACGAAGGCGTTGATGACCGGCGCGATGACCCGCTCCGTTCCTTCTGCGCCCGTGACGGCGTAGGCCGTCAGGCCATCCCGCTTCTCGGGCAGCTCCCGAACCCCCGGCCTCGCCAGGAGGACGAGAGGATGGAGGCCGCCGGCCGGCAGCTCCAGGGGGTGGCTGACACGCCCGCGCGCAGTGTGACCCACCCTGTCAGGGGTCCCATCGATACTGCGATCAGCGGCGGGGTCCACGACAGCTTTCACTGCCCGCTGTTCCGCGCACACTCCGGTTCGCCGGACCCGCCGGGCGAGCCATCGGGAGGGAGAGACATGCACCTGCTCGGCCAGGCATTCGGCCAGTTCGACTTCGGTCAGCCCCTCGTCTTCGCGAACCTCACGATGATTCCGCTGCTCTATCGTGGCCAGCGCGAGGCGACTTATCTCACACTGGAGGAGGCCCTCGCCACGGGGCGCTTTCGGGTCACCGAGGTCTCGGATTTCGGCCACGTGCCGGAGCTTCGCGTGCGCAACGACCTCGACGTCGCCGTGCTCCTGCTCGACGGCGAGGAGCTGGTCGGCGCCAAGCAGAACCGCATCGTGAACCTCACGATCCTGGTGCCTGCCCGCGCGGACCTGACCATCCCCGTCTCCTGCGTTGAAGCCGGCCGCTGGCACCACGTGTCGGAGGCGCTCGCCGGCTCGTCGCGCGCGCACTTCGCCGAGGGGCGGGCACGCAAGGCCCGGCAGGTCTCCCACTCGCTCGCCATGGACCAGGGGGCGCACGCCGATCAGGGCGACGTGTGGGATCGGATCAGCCATCGGGTGGCGCTGTCCGGCGCGCACGCGCCGACGGCGGCCATGGCCGACGTGTTCGAGGCGCGGCACCAGGATGTCGAGGACTACGTCCGGGCCCTGGCGGCCGTGGAGGGGCAGGCCGGCGCGGCGTTCGCCATCGGCGGGCGTCTGGCCGGACTCGAGTGGTTCGACGCGCCGGCAGCGCTCCACAAGCTGCTTCCGAAGATCGTCAGCAGCTACGCGCTCGATGCGGCCTTCTTGCCGCCTCGCCGTGCCGCGGCCCCGGTGCCGCCGGTCGGGCCTGACGCCGTGCGCGACTGGGTCGATCGCCTGAACGTTCACTCGCCTCGGGAGCACGACACCGTCGGCCTCGGGGTAGCGCTTCGCTGGGATGCCCCGGGCATGACGGCCGCCGGACTCCGGCTGGATGCGCGCCTGATTCACTTCGTCGGCTTCCCGGTGGAGGACCAGGTCAGACCGCGGGGCCGGATGCAGTCGGCCAGCGAGCGCCGGCGCCGGCGGTGGACTGAGTGAGCACGGGCTGGTCAGGCGCCGCGCCTCGAATGGAGGACTGACCCCAGCAGATGGGGGGAGAGAGGTGGCGAACTGGGTCGGCAGGAGCTCGCAATCACCGGTCCGCGTGGGGATCTCGACCGCTTCTGCGCGGGCGCGTGGCCGTGCGGGTGCTTCGCCAGCCGAAGACAGGCGCCCTGCGCGAGGTCCGTGCCTGTCGCCGCGGC
>JBDIBB010000174.1:0-7538 GCA_039812685.1 Vicinamibacteraceae bacterium | reverse complement strand
CCGGGGCCGCCGGCTCGGCAGGCGTCGCCGGCGCCTGCGGCGCGGCGCCCGCGGCAGCGGTCCCGGCGCCCGCCACCAGCATCACCTTCACGCCACCGCCGGCCGACACCGTGAAGTCCTGCGAGTTGAGCGACTCGCCGTCGACCTCCGCGTGCGCGTGCACCGTCGCGCCGAGGGGGACGTTGGAGAACGTCGCCCGGCCGCTCTCGTCGGTCGTGCCCCGCAGGCTGACGCCGCCGTGCAGTTCCACCGGGTGGCCCGCGATGTTGTTGGCGAGATCGCCGCGGACCAGGCGCACCGACACGGTCCCGGCGGGCAGGTCCTCGGCGGGCAGCGGCGTGCCCGACATCCCGGCCAGGTTGGGCATCTGGGCGGTGGCCGGCGCGGCGGCGAACAGGCACGCGGCAACCAGCGCGGCGAACACCGGCGGCAGGCGCCGCATCGCGTCACATCGGGTCGGTCTACGCATCGAGCCTGGCTCCGCACGACTTGCAGAAGCGCGCGTCGTGATCGTTGCTGGTGCCGCAGGCCGAACAGGCGGGCGCGGGCGCCGCCACGGCCGGCGGGGCATCGACCGGCGCGTTCACACCGGCCTGCGCCAGCCGCGCCTCGAGGTCGCGCTCGATCAGGCCGCGGTAGCCCGCCGCCTCGGCATCGAGCTTGGCCAGCAGGCCGATGGCCCGCGCGCGCAGCCGTCCCACCATGTCGGTGAAATCGGCGTCGGCCACCTTCCCCATGGCCCGGTCGAACTCGAGCTCCTTAATCGACCGCAGCACGAACATCTTCTCGCGTTCGAGCGCCGCGCGCACCCGGGCGCTGAGCGCGGGGCTGCCCCCTTCGACGCCGTCCTCGCCGAAGGGCTGCAGCATGCGGTGAAACGCCACGCCGACCAGCACCGCCGAGAAGGCGGTGAGGCTCAGCATGACGAGGTTCTCGGGGCGGGTGTCGCGCGCCAGCGTCACCGCCGCCACGCTCGCCGCCAGGCCTGCCGCCAGGAACAGGTGCCAGGGCTGCAGGCCGCTGGCCTTCTCCGCGCCGGCACTCATGAGCCCACCGTCACCTTGCCCTCGCCCTGCGGCAGGCGCGCGGCCGCGAAGGCGAACGAACTCTCGGGGAGCATGGCGACGATCGTGCCGAGCACCAGGATGCCGAAGCCCGCCCAGATCCAGTTCACGAGCGGGTTCACCACGAGGTGGAACTGCCCGGCCTGCTGCTGGACGTCGAAGGCCGCCATCACCACGTAGACGTCCTCCCACGGCCCGCGCCGGATCGCCACCTCGGTGGTCGGCTCCTCCTCGCGCTTGCGGAAGAACCACTTGGCCGGTTCCATGGTGTCGAGCACCTTGCCGTCACGCGAGAGCTCCACGTGCGCCGTGACCATCTGCTTCTGCCCGTCGTCGGTCACCTTGATCGAGCGGTGCGTGAAGGTGAAGCCGGCGAGCGTCGCCGTCTGGCCGGGCGCCAGTTGCAGCTGGACCTCGCGCTTGTAGCCTTCGCCGGCGAAGCCGAGGAACATCAGCACGATGCCCAGGTGCACGACGTAGCCGCCGTAGCGCCGGTGCGACCGCGAGACCAGGCCGATCATCGACGTCACCAGGTCGGCCCCCGTCGCCCGCTGCCGCACCCGGGCGCCGCGCCAGAACTCCTGCGCGATCGTCGCGAGCACGAACGCCGACAGCGCGAAGCACAGGCCCGAACTCCACACGCGCAGCCCCAGCAGGTGCAGCACGCCCGCCGTGGCCACGGCGAAGAGCACCGGCCACTGGAACTGGTAGCGGAGGTTGGAGGGCGTCGACTTGCGCCAGGCCAGCAGCGGCCCCACGCCCGTGAGCAGCAGCAGGATGAGCCCGATGGGCAGCATCCACTTGTTGAAGAACGGCGGTCCGACCGTGAGCCGCTGCCCCACCAGCACCTCGCTCAGCGTCGGGAACATCGTGGCAAACAGGATGAACAGCGCCGAGAAGAGCAGGATCCAGTTGTTGGCGAGGAACGCCGCCTCGCGCGACACCCACGAGTCGAGCTCGTGCCGCGAGCGCAGCAGCGGCAGCCGGTGGATGACGTAGCCGAAGCTGACGACGAGGATGAGCACCATGAAGATGGTGAACATCCAGGCCAGCTCGCGGTCCTCGCCGAAGGCGTGCACCGACTGCACCACGCCGGACCGCGTCATGAACGTGCCGAAGATCGTCAGGAAGAACGTGACGATGACCAGCGTGACGTTCCAGACGCGCAGCATGCCGCGCCGCTCCTGCACCAGCACCGAGTGCAGGAACGCCGTCGCCGTGAACCACGGCAGCAGGCCGGCGTTCTCCACGGGATCCCAGCCCCAGTAGCCGCCCCAGCCCAGCTCCTCGTAGGCCCAGATCATGCCGAGCACGAGGCCGAAGGAGAGGAACAGCCAGCTGAGCATCGTCCAGCGGCGCACGGCGCGCAGCCACGAGTCGTCGAGGTAGCCGGTGATCAGCGCCGCCATGCCGAACGCGTACGGAATGGTCATGCCCACGAAGCCGATGTAGAGCGACGGCGGGTGGAGCACCATGTACGGGTTCTGCAGCAGCGGGTTCAGCCCGCGCCCGTCGTCAGGCACCTGCGTGAGGTAGGTCGAGAACGGGTTGTTGTGAATCACCATCAGGAACAGGAAGAACATCTGCACGATGGAGATCACCGCCACCACGTACGGGATCAGCTCGCGGTGCGCCACGCGGTTCATGCGCACCGCCAGCGCGCCGAACACCGAGAGCAGGAACGCCCAGAAGAGAATCGAGCCGTCGAGCCCGCCCCAGTAGGAGGTGAGCTTGTAGAACAGTGGCTGGGCGATGTCCGAGTAGCGATCGACGTACTTGATCGAATAGTCGCCGACGAGGAAGGCGTGGACGATCACCGCCGAGGCGACCGTGAGCATGGCGGCGATCAGGTAGAACGCGCCGATGCCGCTCTCGACGAGGCGCGAGTCGCGCCGGCGGGCGCCGCCGATGGACGCCGCCGCCGCGTAGGCGGCGATCACGAACGTGGCGAGCAGGATGAACGTGCCGAAACTGGCCATGGGCTCCTGGGGGCTGGGCTATCGGGTGAACGTGGGGGGCGGATCACGCGCGTGCCGCCGCCCCCGAACGGGGCGTCTCGATGATTCTGCGTGCGGGTGACGCCGCGACGCGCCGGGCGCGCACGCGGCTCGAGGCAGGCCACTCCACCGGAGGACGCGGGCCTCAGTAGGACGACTTGGCCACCGTGCCGTTGGGGCCGGTCGCCGCCGACTCGTACTTCGACGGACACTTGGCCATCACGCCGTTGGGCTCCACGACGAACCCGTCGGGGCCAAGCGTCCCCTTCACCACCACCTCCGCGCCGTCCTTGAAGGTGTCGGGCACGATGCCCGCGTAGGACGCGGTGACGACCTTGCCGTTGGCGTGCACCTGGAACCGGTAGTCGAGCGAGTCGCGCTTGCGCAGGATCGACCCGTCGACCACGTGGCCGTGCAGCTGCAGCTTCTTGCCATACCAGGCGGCCGGCTCGCTCATCACCTCGTCCACGTGCTTGTAGTACTCGGTGCCTTCGCTCAGCGTGGTCCACAACAGCCCGGCGAATGCCAGCACGAGCGCCAGGCTGGTCAACCCGATCTTGGCGGTCTTCTTGGACATGTTCTCTTGGGGGTCTCTGTGATTCCGGGTGTCGCACCGCGCGGGGCGACGACGTGCCGGCCACCGCGGTCGAATCGAGCGCGCGCGACAGGCACGGGCGCGCTCTCTGATACTCAAGAATATGCGTCTCGACGACGCCGGTCAACGCGGCGGCCCGCAAACCTCCGGTTCCCAGCCCGCCCGTGCGAGCAGCCTGTGCGCCACGTGCACCGGCAGCCCCACCACGTTCGAATACGACCCTTCGATCCAGTCGATGAACCGCGAGGCGCGACCCTGGATCGCATAGGCGCCCGCCTTGCCGAACGGCTCGCCCGAGCCCACGTACCAGGCGATCGCCGCGCTGGTCAGGGGCAAGAAGCGTACCCGCGTCGTCGCCACCTCGCTCGCCATCCGGCCGTCGCCGCGAACGGCGACGCCGGTGTGCACCATGTGCTCGCGGCCGGCCAGTCGTTCGAGCATCCGGACCGCGTCGGCGGCGTCCTCCGGCTTCCCGAGGATCCGGCCATCGAGCACGACGGTCGTGTCCGCGGCCAGGATCAGATCGGCGGAATCGGCCGCCTGCACGGCCTCGGCCTTGGTTTCGGCAAGACGGCGGACGTAGTCGGCCGGGGGTTCTCCGGGCCGCGGCGCCTCGTCGACATCGGCGGCCACGACGGTGAACGTATAGCCGGCGGCCGCCAGCAGATCGGCGCGCCGGGGCGAGGCCGACGCCAGCAGGAGTCTCACCCGCGGATGATACCGCGGGCACGCGCGCCGCACCGTTTCGGTCACACCGTGGCAGGCGCGCCACGCCGCGACGACGCGTCTTGTATTCGGGCGGCGTTGCGGGCACCATGCGGCATGCCCCGCCAGCCAGCTTCGCTCAGGCCACGTCCCTTGCGCGACATCGTGCCTGAGGCGCTCGCCGACCTCCTCCGCGACCAGCCGATGAGCCAGGCGAAGCTGGACGTCGCGTGGCGGGCGACGGTCGGACCGGCCCTGGCGCGTGCCAGCCGGGTGTGGCTCGAGGACAGGATCCTGCGGGTGGAGACGCCGGGGCCGTTGTGGGCGGCGGAGATCGCGCGGGCCGGAGACGAACTCGTGGCCCGGCTGGCGCGGCTGCTGGGCGCCGGCGTCGTCGCACGGCTGGCGATTCACGCCCCGGGCGCGCCGCCCGACACCGCGCGCCGGCCGCCCACTCGCGCCGATACGACCCGGAACCAGCCGCGCGCCGCCGCGCCCCGGCCGTCGTCTCGGCGGAATCCGGCGAAGAAGCGCCCGTGAGGGATCGGGCTGGCGCGAGGCCTCGCCTTCACGCAGATTGACCGGCCACGATCCCGAGCAGTTCGCGCGCCGCGGCAAACGGCGTCATCTTCGCCGCGGCCACCGCCGCCTCGAGCGCCGGCAGGCGGGCCGCGAACCTCGGATCGGCCCGGAGCATCCGCCGCAGGCCGTCCGACAGCAGCTCGTGGAGCCAGTCGAGCGCCTGCCCGCGGCGTCTCGCCTCGAGGTGTCCGTTGGCGGTCTGCACCTGCCTGTGTTCGACTACCCGTTCCCACACCTCGGGGATGCCCTCGCCGGTGAGCGCCGAGCAGGCGAGCACCCTCGGCACCCAGCCATCGGGCGCGGCCGGGAACAGGTGCAGCGCGCTCGCGTAGTCGGCGCGGGCACGTTCGGCGCGGCGGCGGTTCTCGCCGTCGGCCTTGTTGATGGCGATGGCGTCGACCATCTCGACGATGCCGCGCTTGATGCCCTGCAGCTCGTCGCCGGCGCCCGGAATCATGAGCAGCAGGAAGAAGTCGACCATCGAGCGGACGGCCACCTCCGACTGCCCGACGCCCACCGTCTCGACGATGACCGTCTCGAACCCCGCCGCCTCGCACAGCAGCATCGTCTCGCGCGTGCGGCGGGCGACGCCGCCCAGGTGTCCCTGCGACGGTGACGGCCGGATGTAGGCGCGCGGCTCGACCGACAGCCGTTCCATGCGCGTCTTGTCGCCGAGGATGCTCCCCTTCGAGACGGGGCTCGACGGGTCGATGGTGAGCACCGCGACCTGCTCGCCCCGATCGCGGATCAGGTGAAGGCCCAGGGCGTCGATGAACGTGCTCTTGCCGGCGCCGGGCACGCCGGTGATGCCCACGCGACGGGCCTGGCCCGTGTGCGGGAGCAGCGCGTCGAGCAGGCTGGCCGCCAGCGCCGCGTCAGACGGCAGATCGCTTTCGATCAGCGTGATCGCTTGCGCCAGCGCCACGCGGTCGCCGGCCAGCACGCCGCGCGCGTAGTCGGCGACCGGGAGCCGGCGGCGCCCCGGGCGGGGACGGGTTGGCGACCTAGCGTCGGGCACCGGTCGTCCCCATCAGCGCCTCGAGGATTTCCTGCGCGCACAGCGGAATCACGCTGCCGGGCCCGAACACCGCCGTCACCCCGGTCGCCCGCAGGAACGGGTAGTCGTTGGGCGGGATGACGCCGCCCACCACGACCAGGATGTCGTCGCGGCCCTGCGCCTTCAGCTCGGCGATCACCTCGGGCACCAGCGTCTTGTGGCCGCCGGCGAGGCTCGAGACGCCCAGCACGTGGACGTCGTTCTCCACCGCCATGCGCGCGGCCTCCTTCGGCGTCTGGAAGAGCGGTCCGACGTCGACGTCGAACCCCTCGTCGGCCAGCGCCGTGGCGATCACCTTCGCCCCGCGGTCGTGGCCGTCCTGGCCCATCTTGGCGACGAGGATGCGCGGCCGGCGGCCTTCCTGCGCCGCGAACGCGTCGGCCATCGCGCGGGCCTTGACGAACTCGGGATCGCCCTGGCTCTCGGAGGAATAGACGCCCGAGATCGTGCGGTTCACCGCCTGGTAGCGTCCGTACACCTGTTCGAGCGCCGCCGAGATCTCGCCGAGCGTCGCGCGGGCGCGCGCCGCGGCCACCGCGAGATCCAGCAGGTTGCCGTCGCCGCGCCCGGCCGCCTGCGACAGCGCGTCGAGCGCCCCGGCGACCGCCCGTGGGTCGCGCGCGGCGCGCACCTGCGCCAGCCGGCGCAACTGGCTCTCGCGCACGGCGCGGTTGTCCACCTCGAGCACGTCGATCGGCGTGTCGTGCTCGCGGCGGTACTTGTTGACGCCGACCACCGTCTCGCGCCCCGAGTCGATGCGCGCCTGCCGTCGCGCCGCCGCCTCCTCGATGCGCATCTTGGGCAGCCCGGTCTCGATGGCCTTCGCCATGCCGCCCAGCGACTCGATCTCCTGGATGTGATCCCACGCGCGCCGCATCAGCTCGTGCGTGAGCCGCTCCACGTAGAAGCTGCCGGCCCACGGATCCACCACCTTCGTGATGCCGGTCTCCTCCTGCAGGTAGATCTGCGTGTTGCGCGCGATGCGCGCCGAGAAGTCGGTCGGCAGCGCAATCGCCTCGTCCAGCGCGTTGGTGTGCAGCGACTGCGTGTGTCCGAGCGCCGCCGCCAGCGCCTCGACGCAGGTGCGGGCGACGTTGTTGAACACGTCCTGCGCCGTCAGGCTCCAGCCCGAGGTCTGCGAGTGCGTGCGCAGCGCCATCGACTTCGCGTTCTTCGGCTGGAAACCGCTGATCAGCCGGGCCCACAGCACGCGCGCGGCGCGCAGCTTGGCGATCTCCATGAAGTGGTTCATGCCGATCGCCCAGAAGAAGCTCAGGCGCGGCGCGAACGCGTCGATGTCCAGGCCCGCGCGCAGGCCCGTCCGCACGTACTCCAGCCCGTCGGCCAGCGTGTAGCCCAGCTCGATGTCGGCCGTGGCGCCGGCTTCCTGCATGTGGTACCCGCTGATCGAGATGCCGTTGAAGCGCGGCATCCCGGCGGCGCAGTAGCGGAGGATGTCGCCGATGATCCGCATCGACGGCGCCGGCGGGTAGATGTAGGTGTTGCGGACCATGAACTCCTTGAGGATGTCGTTCTGG
>JBDIBB010000173.1:0-7591 GCA_039812685.1 Vicinamibacteraceae bacterium | reverse complement strand
TCATGCCTCGCCGAGGATACCCCTGAGCACGAAGAAGACGTTTGCCGGCCGCTCACCGAGGCGCCGCATGAAGTACGGGAACCACTCGTGGCCGAACGGCACGTAGACGCGGACCGTGTGGCCCGCGCGGGCCAGCGACGTCTGGAGGTCGCGCCGGATCCCGTACAGCATCTGGAACTCGTAGGCGTCCGCCGGAACCTTGTGCTGCCCGGCGAAGGCGCGCGCCTGCTCGATGATCGCCGGATCGTGGGTCGCAAAGGCGGGGTGCGTGCCGCGCAGCAGCAGCGTCTGCACCATGCGTGCGTAGGCCGCATCGACCTCTGCCTTGCTCTGGTGCGCCACGGCGGCCGGTTCCCTGTAGGCGCCCTTCACCAGCCGTACGCGCGCGCCCAGGCGAATCAGGCGCTCGAGATCCTGTTCCGTACGGTAGAGGCAGGTCTGGAGCACCGTGCCGACGTTGCGGTGCCCGTTGGTCCAGACCGTCTCGAGGACGTCCAGCGTGGCGTCGGTGTAGGGCGAGTTCTCCATGTCGATGCGCACGAAGAAGCCGCTCTCCCCGGCCACCTCCAGGATTCGCGTGAGGTTGTCGAGGCAGGTGGCCTGGTCGATGTCGAGGCCGAGTTGCGTCAGCTTCAGCGAGATGTTGCGCCCGATGCCGGCCGCCGCAATCGCGTCGAGCAGTGCCAGGTAGCCGCGCGTGGCGGTGGCCGCCGCCGCCGGCGAGTCCACGCTCTCGCCGAGCAGGTCGAGCGTCTGGGCCAGGCCCTTGGCCTCGATCGCGCGCGCGGCGGCGATCGCCTCGTCCACTGTCTCACCGGCCACGAAACGGCGTGCGAAACTGGTTGGGCGACGCATGCCGTGGCGCGAGGCCACCGACTTCAGCCTGCCGCTGGCCGCGAGGGCATGGAAGACGTTCTTGGAAACGGAGTCCAGCATCTGGTGACGTCCTGTGGATGGCCGGGTTGGTGTCACGACGCCGTCGGGACGATTCTGTCGGCGGCGTCATTGACCGCAGTGGTTCGAGTTCCTGGAATACGTCGCTGAGTGGTTTGGTTTCTGTAAGCAACTAACCCGAGCTGGGTTTCTTGAAGAATCACGCCATTGTGGCGTTCAGTAAGCGAAGTTTCTATACTTCTCGCCACGATGGCTGTTCAGGTTCAACTCGATGAGGCGGAGGTGGCACGTCAGGTGGCCGCACGCCTGCGGGATCACCGCAAGCAGCGGCGCCTCACCTTGCAGGATGTCGCCGCGCGCCTTGACATCTCGATCGCGACGCTCTCGGCGATAGAGAACCACCGGATCTCTCCGAGCATCGACCTCCTGCTGCGACTGGCGGAAGCGCTCGACACCTCGCTCGACACTCTCCTGCCGCGCCTGGCGTCGGCGCATTTCCAGATCACGCGCCGTGCCGCCATCGAGTCGACGGCGCCGGCGCCGATGCGGCTGGTGAGCCGCACGCGGCGTTCGACGACCGCCTACCACAACCGGCTGTGGATGCTGGCGGAGGGCTTCGCCGGCCGGTACCTCGAGCCGTTCGAGATCGAGGTGCATCCGGCGCCAGAGGAGGAACTGCGCTTCATCTCGCACCACCACGAGGAGTTCGTCTTCGTCCTGCGGGGCAGCCTCGAAATTCTCGTGAAGGGCCCCGACGGGCTGGCGCGCGAGACGCTGCAGGCGGGGGACTACGCCTGCTTCTGGAGCTACCTTCCGCACTGCATCCGCTCCACGGGCGACCAGCCGGCGCGATCCGTTCACGTGCAGTGCGCGCTGGACGAGCCGGCCGATTCGGGCGCGTCCGACAGCGTGTCGGGCCCCGTCATCTACCTGCGCGAGGCGTCGCGCAAGAGCGCGGTCGAGCAGATCGCGACGAAGCTGATTCACCTGCGGCACGCGCACGGGATGTCGTCGGCGGAGTTCGCCCGTCAGATCGGGTTGAGCACACGCCGGTTGATGAGCCTCGAGCAGGGCCGGCGGCCGATGCCGCTGAAGCTGCTGCTCCGGATCTGCGCGACGTTTCGGAAGCCGCTTCACTACTTCCTCACCGGGGCCGTGGTCGAGCGTCCGCTGTTCTGCGTGGTCCGGGCCGCCGACGTCCGGCGTCGTGCCGAGGCCGACGACGCGCCGTCGCCGGAGGGTGGCTGCCTCGATGGCGTCTTCACGCCGCTGACGGCGGGGTTTGGCCGGACCGGCATGGCGCCATACCTCGTGCGGCTGCGCCCGGGCGGGACCGAGTCGCCTCCGCTGGTGGCCCACGCGGGCCAGGAGTTCGTCTACGTGCTGAACGGAACGGTGAAGCTCGTCACGACGCACGACGGGGAGGGGGCGGCCGAGGTGCTTGGCCCCGGTGACTCGTGCATGCTCGATGCGACGGTGCCGCACGCGTTCTCGCAGGCGAGGATCACTCCCTACGATACGGTCGGGGCGGAACTGCTGGTGGTCCTCTGGCGCCCGGCGCCGGGGGCTGGCACCGGACGCCTGGTCACGGCGGCGCCGTACGCCGAACGGTGAGGGATCGGGCGCGCCGGCCGCACGGGATCCCGTGCGGCCGGCGCGCCCGGTTTCGCGCGGCGCTCCTACTGCGCCGCCGTCGGCGCGGCCTTCCGCTGCTCGGCGCGGGACTTGTCCACCATGTCCTTCACTTCCTTCATCAGCGTCGGCGCGTGATAGGGGATGCCATCCTTGATGGTCCACTCGATGCCGCCGCCGTGGGTGAACTTCACCTTCGGGTCGTTGGCGGCCACCGGCGAGTAGCTCGACACCGGCTTGCCGTCGTAGGTCATGATGTCGACGCCGTAGGGGTTCAGGACGCGCAGGTCGTCGACCGGGTTGCCATTGACCACCAGCAGGTCGGCGATCCAGCCCTGGCGGACCTTGCCCAGCTTGTCGCCGAGGCCGACCATGGTGGCGCCGTTCCAGGTGGCGTGGCGCAGCACCTCGAGCGGATGGAAGCCGGCTTCCTGGTGCAGTTCCAGCTCACGCAGCATGCCGAAGCCGTACAGCGACCAGATGTAGCCCGCATCGTCGCCTACCGTGACGTTTCCGCCGCTGCGCGCGAAGTGCAGCAGCGAGTCCATCCAGACGCGGTAGTTGTGCTTCCAGGCCGTTTCCTGCGACGTGGTCCAGCCGCCGAAGTACGAGCCGTGGTTGGTCAGGCTCGGCTTGAAGTACTCCGCCATCGAGGGGTGCAGCCAGTCCCTGAACCAGGGCTGGTTCTGGGCGCGGATGATGTCCCGGCTGGCCTCGTAGATCGACATCGTCGGGCTCCAGCCGACGTTCTTCTCGGCCATGTACTCGACGAACTTCATGAGCTTGTCGCGGTTGGCCTGCGTGTAGAGCTCGCCGGCGCGGCCGAAGCGATGGATCTCGTTGTTGGAGTTGTGCTCGGGCGGAAAGTCCTGGATGCCGTCGAGCGCCGCATCCCCGACCCCGTAGAAGTGCTCGATGGAGCAGACCCCGAGATCGACGTAGTCGCGGGCGGTGGTCTCCTCGACGGCGATGTGCGTGGTGGTGCACAGCCCTACCTTCTTCGCCTCGTCCAGCAGCGCCGCCAGTTGATCGCGGTCGAGGCCGCCGATCTTCAGGCCGTCGTAGCCGTCGGCCTTTGCCTGGCGGACGCCGGCGCGAATCTGCTCGGGCGTGCGATCGGGGCCGAGCGACGGGCGGTTCCAGAGGAGGATGCGCGGTGCGATGATCTTGTGCGCGTTGCTCTCCTCGCGCCACTGACGCGTCTTCTCCGTGTTGCCGCCCACCTCGCGCGCCGTGGTCGTGCCGGTGGCGAGGTAGAGGTTGCGTTCGTACTGGATCGGCTGCGGGATCCCCTTCTGCCGTTCCTCGTGCCAGTGCATGTGCGTGTTGACCATGCCCGGCATGACGTACTTGCCCGTGGCATCGATCACGGCGTCGATGCCGGGCTGCGTGGCGCCGTTGGGCGAGGGCAGCACGCGGGCGATCAGCCCGTTTTCGACGATGATGTCCATCGGCCCGTACGGCGGCTTGGCGTTGCCGTAGATCACCATCGCGTTCTTGATCAGCAGGCGCTTGTAGGTGCCGTTGTGTGCGGCGGCCTTGGGCGAGGCCGCGGCCTGCTGAGCCGTGGGTTGCGCCGGCGTGAGGGCCATCATCGCCGCGATGGCGACGCCGCCCATGCCGATTCCGAGCCAGGAGCTGAAGGCCCGATTCCTCATCCTGTGTCCCCCGTGTCGATCCAGTGCCGTCGTGCGTCCAGACGCCGCCGGACCGTCACGGCCCGGCGGCACACCAGCAATCCCGAGTGCCGCCCTTGACGGGCAACCGCGGCGAAACCGCGCAACGTCGCCCGCTAGAAGTTCACCACGAAGCCTACGCGCAGCAGGCGCGGCGCGAGGATCTCGGTCGGCTGCTCGTAGCTGCTGCCGATGGGTTCGACCACGCCCACGAAGGTGCCGGCGTTGGTCAGGTTGAACAGATCCACCTGCGGTTCGAAGCTGAGCGAACCCACCTTGAAGCGGCGCGAGAAGCGCAGGTCGAGCATCGCCACCGTCGGCAGGCGCAGTTCGCCGCGTTCGAGCAGGCGAACGACCTGCGAGGAGCGCGTGAGGCCCGGGTAGGTGCCGCGCGTGACGGTCCACGTCGGCTGGCGCGGATAGCCGCTGTTGCGGATGACGCTGCCCGCCACCATGATCTCGGTCTTCGGCATCAGGTACGAGCCGGACACCTTGAAGGTGTGCGGCGCGTCGGTGGCGACGCGGCCCTGCTGGTTGACGAGGTTGTTCGGATCGTTGAAGTCACCGAAGCTGAGCCCGCCGACGTTCCGGCCGTAGGTGTAGCCGAGCAGCATCTGCCAGCGGTTCGCGAAGCGCTTCACCGCGGTCAGCTCGAGGCCGTCGTAGTCGTTGTCGAGGAGGTCGATGTTTTCGCGGACGTTCTGCTGCCGCCCGACGTACTCCGGCCTGAGGTTGTAGATCGTGATGTTGCCGCCGAGCGGGCTGGTCAGCGTCACCGGCGTGTAGGCGTCGGATGGCACGGCGAGGTTGCGCGTGCCGATCAGGCGGCGGTTCGTGCGGTGGTAGTACATCAGGCCCACGCGGACGTCCCTGACGATCTGGTGCTCGATGCCCGCGGTGATCTCGTCGGAGTATCCCCACTTCGGCCCGTTCGGGTCGGTGTAGGCCGTGCTGGCGCCGCCGGTGAAGCCCTCGAAGCGACCCAGTTCCTCCGGCTGGGGCAACTCGTCGCCATTGCGGTCGCTCCAGGCGATGTTGGCCGTGCTCAGCGTGAACGGGTGCACGGTGGTGACGAGGTCGATGCCGACCTGGAAGGCGTAGCGGCTGAAGTTGCCCTTGATCGCGGTGCGGCCATCGCCGCGCACGTCGTACACGGCACCCGCGCGCCAGACGCCCAGCCACTGCTTGTAGACGTCGGTCTTCTGCAGGCTGCGCTCGGCCACCCAGCGGCCGGCGGGGCTGGTCTGCGCCGGATACCAGCCGGTGGCGCGGTCGAGCCGGAAGCCGACGTTCAGCGTGAGGCCGCGTCCGACGGTCCACGCATCCTGCGCGAAGAAGCCCAGCTGACCGACATAGCTCTTCGCGTCCACCGGCGTGTTCAGGGCGACGACCCGCGTGGGGACGCCGTTGGTGTAGAAGAGACGGACGTCCCCGTTGACGCGGTTGATCTCCTGGTAGAACTGCCGCGTGAACTGGACGCCGGCCTTCAGCGCGTGGGTTCCGCCCCAGCCGCTCTTGTGGTGGCTGACGACGTTGTCGAACTGGAGGCGGTAGTTCGGGTTCTCGTACTCGCGGGGCGCCGCGCCCCAGCCGGTGAGCAGCGCATCATCCTCACGGCGCAGCGCACCAGGCGGCGTGCCCGGCTGATACCGCAGGGGCCATACGCCGTTGACGCCCCCCAGCGTGGTCTCGTAGACCGTCGTGCCGCCGAGGACGGCCGTGTACTTGATCTGCCCCGTTCGGCCCGGCTGGTTCTGGAGATACGAGGCGATGTCAGCAACGAAGTTGGGTGGCGTGTCGCGGCGGTGGTAGCGATCTTTCTGGTTGTAGTTGTAGACGACGCCCAGCTTGTGGTTGGGCGAGATCTGGAAGGTCAGCTTGCCCGACCAGTTCCAGATCAGGTTGTCGTCGATGGCCGTGCTGCCGTCGGAATTGAAGACGCCGAGCAGGCGCTTGTCGACGCGCCAGCGGCGGTACGAGCCGAAGAACCACAGCCGATCCTTGGCGAGCGGCCCGGCCCCCGTGGCGTTGAAGTCGTACTGCCCCGAGATGGGGTTGCCGATCGTCAGCATCGTCGGCTTGCCCGCGATCGTGCGCGGCACCTGCACGAAGTTCTTGCTCTGCATGCTCTCGTCGGCGTAGTAGTAGCGGGCGTCGCCGCGCCAGACGTTGCCGCCCGACTTGGTGACCATGTTCATGTAGATGCCGCCGATCGACACCTCAGCGGGGATCGCCGACGTCTGGTAGTTCACCTCCTCGAACATGCCCTGGTCGTAGTAGACCATCGTCCCGCCGCCGCCGCCGCCGGGCCAGTTCACCGCGAGGCCGTCGATGGCGAACGTCTTGTCGTCGGAGCGCGACCCGTGCGCCGACATCGCGCTCTGCTGCATGCCCTGGGTGCCGCCGACGTCGTAGGTGCCGACGTTCACGCCGGGGATGAGCTTGCCCACCGACCAGACGTCGCGCCCCGTGGGTACCCCTTCGAGCAGTTCCTGATCGAACACCGCCTGCTGCACGTTGGAGCGCGTATCGACCACCGGGGCACCACCGGTTACGGTGATGACCTCAGTCAGATCGCCCACTTTGAGCTTCGCGTCGACGGTCACCACCACGCCGGAGGTGACGCGGATCTCGGACCGGACGACCGAGGCGAAGCCTTCCAGTTCGAACTTCACCGTGTAGAGGCCCGGCGGCAGGTTGTCGAACCGGTAGCCTCCGTTGGCGCCGCTGTGCTGCGTCTGGACGCCCCCAATCAGGTTCTCGCTCGAAATCGAGACGGCGACGCCTGGCATGACGCCGCCCTGTTCGTCGCTGACGCTGCCGACAATCGTGCCGGTGACCAACTGCGCCGCCGCACGGCCGACTCCGGGCGGCAGAGTGCTCCAGAGGAGCCCGACGAGGAGGGCAACAACCGTGCGCCACAGGCGCGGGGGTCTGTCACATCGCATCGGTACCTCTCTCCTTCGACGCGACAACATCAACCGGGACGACAGGCACGTCGTGGCCGGAGACGCGACACGCGTCGCGAATCACTGTGGTGATGCGGGATCTTCTACGTGAATCCTCTCGCAGTGTCAACATGGAATTTTGAGTTTTCAGAAAAATCCCCACCAGTGCTGTCATTACTGAAAAACGGTAACAGTCACCTGCGACGCGTGGCGCTGCCGCCCTCCCGTCCTCACCGCGACGCCGCCAGTACCCACACTTGCCAGACGCTGTAACCCGATATTTGGGATTCCGTATGTTCTGTGTACGTTTTCTGAAAACACGGCATTCACGTTGACAAGCAGACCGATCGCCGGCACTATCAGTCATCCCGCCAGCACGGCACAGGACAGCGGAGGGTCCCTTCGATGATCAAGGATCCGCGGTCGCGAGTCTCGCCCCGG
>JBDIBB010000172.1:0-7682 GCA_039812685.1 Vicinamibacteraceae bacterium | reverse complement strand
CGCAGAGCAACCCGCGCGCTACGACGACGCGAACAGCGTCACCCTCACCGAGGTTCCGGCCGCCAACCGTCCCGTGCCGGCCGGAATCTCGATGTAGCCGTCGGCGCGTGACAGGCTCGTGATCTCTCCCGAACCCTTGAAGGCGGTGACCGCCGTGTCGCCGTCCATCCGCACGGGGTGGAACTCGTGGCGCTCGGCCCGCGCGAGGATGTCGCGGCCCAGCGTTGCCGTGACCTGGCGCGGCTGCCAGGCCGGCAGCCGGCCCATGAGGCGCAGCAGCGGCACCAGGATCACGTAGGCGTTGGCCAGGCAGGACGTCGGGTTGCCCGACAGCCCGAGGAACAGCCGGCCCGCCGGCGCGTCCGCCTCGGCGCGCAGCCGCGCCAGCAGCGTCGGCTTGCCCGGCTTCATCGCCACGCCGTGGAAGACGATCTCGCCGCGTTCGGCAACGGCCGCCGCGACCAGGTCGCGATCGCCCACGGAGCTGCCGCCTGTGAAGACGACCAGATCGGCCCCGGCGGCGGCATCCAGCGCCGCCCGCGCGTCGTCGAGGCCGTCGCCGATCGGGGGCAGGTGCCGCGCCAGCGCGCCGTGCGCCGCGATGACCGGCGGCAGCGTGTAGCGGTTGACGTCGTGGATCTGGCCCGGCCCCAGCGGCCGGCCGGGCTCGACCAGCTCGTCGCCCGTGGAGGCGAGCGCCACGATCGGCTGCGCGAAGACGAGCAGGTCGGCGACGCCGGCCGCCGCCAGCGCGCCCGCGCGCGCCGGCGAGAGCCATTGGCCGGCCGTCACCACCGCCGTGCCGGCCGGCAGGTCGTTGCCGCGGTGGCTGACGTTGCGGCCCGCGCGAACCGGCTCGCGGATCAGCACGTCGGCGCCCTCGCGCGCCGTGTGCTCCACCATCACGACCGCGTCGGCGCCTGGCGGTAGCGGGGCGCCGGTGGCGATCTCCACGCACTCGCCAGGGCCGATCGCCGCGTGCGGGGCGTCGCCGGCGTAGGTGACGCCGGCCATCCGGAGCCGGCGCGGGGCGTCGGCCGTGGCGCCGTCCGTCCCGGTTGCGAGCACCGCGTAGCCGTCCATCGCGGCGCGGTCGAACGGCGGCACGTCCGCGCGTGCCGTCAGCGTCTCGGCCGCGATGCGGCCCGCCGCATCGGTGAGCGTGACGCGCTCGCGGCGCTCGATCGGGCGCGCGGCCTCGCGTACCAGCCGCAGCGCGTCGCTGACGGGGATGACGTGCGTGAATGGTTTCATCCTGACGCTCCTGCGCGCCCGTCCCTGCGCCCGTGCGGGGGCGTGCGCCAGCCTCAGCGTGTGCGCGCCTGCTGCACCATGTGGGTGAGCTCGGGCAGCACGAGCCGTTCCATCGCCAGCCGCACCGCGTCCTCCGATCCGGGCAGCGCGATGAGGATGCGCCCGCGCGCCAGTCCTGCGCACGCGCGGCTCATCATCGCGGCGGCGCCGATCGTCTGGTAGCTCAGCATCCGGAACAACTCGCCGAAGCCGTCGAGCCGCTTCTCGAGCAGCCGCTCCACCACCTCCACCGTGCCGTCGCGCGCGCTGATGCCCGTACCGCCCGTCGTGATCACCGCGTCGAGGTCGTCGCGCGCCAGCCACTGCCGGAGCGCGGCCTCGATCACGGTCGGCTCGTCGCGGACCAGTGCCCGCGCGGCCACCAGGTGTCCCGCCGCCGACAGCAGGCCGGCGATCGCCCGTCCGCCGGCATCCGTGTCCTCGGTGCGCGTGTCGCTCACCGTCAGCACGGCGCAGGTCGCCGTCCGGGGCGCGCGCGCGCGGTGGCTGGCGACGCTCATCGGCGGATTATCCCCCATCGGCGTTGCCGCCGGCTCGTGCGTTGCGTCGCGGGAAGGCCTCCCGTACCATGCCCGCATGACGCCGAACCCTTCGTCCCGTTTCCTGCGCTCGCGGCTCGTGGCGGGCGTTGTGGCCGCCGTGGCGGCGCTCGGCGTGGCCGGGGCGGCGGCGCCGCCCGACCCGGCGCGCGAGGCCGAGCGCTGGGTGGCGCAGGCGCTGCGGTCGATGACGCTCGACCAGAAGGTGGGGCAGTTGCTCATGCCCACCTTCGAGTCGACCTTCATCAGCACCGACAGCGCCCGTTTCGACGCGCTGCTGAAGCTCGTCAAAGAACAGCACGTCGGGGGCTTCGGCGCCTTCGGCGGCTCGATCCCCGTGCCGGACGTCCTGCTGAACCCCACCTATTCCACGGTGGTGCTCGGCCAGCCGCTGGAGGCCGCCGCCATGGCCAACCGGCTGCAGCAGGCGTCGGCGCTGCCGCTGCTGGTGGCGGCCGACTTCGAGTTCGGGCCCGGCATGCGCATCAACGGCGCGACGACGTTCCCGCGCGCCATGGCGTTCGGGGCCGCCGGCGACGAGTCGCTTGCCCGCGAGGCCGGCCGCATCACCGGCCTGGAGGCGCGGGCGATGGGCGTCCACGTGAACTTCGCGCCCGTGGCCGACGTGAACAACAACCCGCGCAACCCCGTGATCAACACGCGATCCTTCGGTGAGGATCCGCGGCGCGTGGGTGCGCTGGCCGCCGCCTTCGTGCGCGGGCTGCACGAGGGCGGGGCGCTGGCCACGCTGAAGCACTTCCCCGGGCACGGCGACACCGATGTCGACAGCCACCTCGGGCTGCCGATCATCAGGCACCCGCGCGAGCGCCTCGAGGCGATCGAGCTCGTGCCGTTCCGCGCCGCGATTGCCGATGGGGCCGATGCCGTGATGACGGCGCACATCCAGCTGCCTGCCTTCGATGCCGCGCCCGATTCTCCCGCCACGCTGAGCCGCCCCATCGTCACCGGCCTGCTGCGTGGCGAGCTGAAGCACGATGGCCTCGTGTTCACCGACTCGATGACGATGGATGCCGTGGCGAAGATGCTGTCGCCGGCCGAGGCCGCCGTGCGTGCGGTGAAGGCCGGCAACGACATCGTGCTGCACACGCCAGACGAAGCGGCGGCGTTTGCCGCGATCAAGGCGGCCGTCGAGTCGGGCGAGATCGACCGGGCCCAGGTGGATGCCTCCGTCACGCGCATCCTGCGGGCGAAGGCCAGGCTCGGGCTGCACCGCGCGCGTGCCGTCGATCTCGGCGCCGTGTCGGCCGTCGTGGGTGGCCGCGCCCACCAGGCCGTGGCCGACGAGGTGAGCCAGCGCTCGATTACGCTCATCAAGGACGATCAGGGGCAGGTGCCGCTGCGGCTCCCGCGCGAGTCGAACCTGCTCTATCTCTCGGTGCTCGACTACCCGTCGGGCTGGGCCATTGCCGCGCCGAGCCGCACGTTCGCGCCGGAGCTGCGCCGGCGGTGGCCTGGCGTCATTGCCATCGAGCTGTCGGATCGCACGACGCCGGCCGAGCTGGATCTCGTGCGCGCCACCGCGCCGCGCTACGACGCCATCGTCGTGTCGATGTTCGTGCGCGCGGCCTCGGCCAGCGGCCGCATGGATCTCGCGCCGCCCGTGACGCGCCTGCTGCAGGATCTCGCGCGCGGTGCGGTCGAGCGGCGGGTGCCGATGGTGGCGACCATCTTCGGGAACCCCTACGCGGCGGCCGCGGTGCCGGAGTTGCCCGCGGTGCTGCTCACCTACGATTTCTACGATCGTCCCGAGATGTCGGCGGTGCGGGCGCTGGCGGGCGAGGCGCCCATAGGCGGCCGGCTGCCGATCGCGCTGCCGGGGCTGTTTCCCGTTGGCCACGGCCTGGATCGCGCGGCCGTGCGGTGAGGGCGGCGTGGCGGCCGGGCGGAGGGCCGGCGGCCTGTCGCGCTGCGGTGTTCCGTGTTACCATGCGTGGTTCCTGACCGACGGTGCGTCTGCCCCTTGCGGCGCGCCGCGGGCCGCCGGGCGCGCCCTTAGCTCAGTTGGATAGAGCGTCTGGCTACGAACCAGGAGGTCGCAGGTTCGAGTCCTGCAGGGCGCGCCAATGTTTTCAACAACTTAGCGGCATGCCCCTCTCCGGTTTGTGAACAATTGTGAACAATTGTGAACAAACCGGTCCCGACGGTCTCCGCCGCCGCGCGTAGCGAGCCGTCCAGCACCTGCGTGTAGATGTTCAGCGTGACGTCCACGTTGGTGTGCCCCATCAGCTGAGCCACCACCTTCCCTGGGATCCCCTTCTCGTGGGCCCAGGACGAGTACGTCCGCCGGAACGTCAGCCAGCTGGCGCGGGGTTGTTGGCGACATCCGGCCAGAATTCGCCTGTCCGGGGCCTGACCATCTGGTTCGGTTGCCCAGCGAGAAGCGGGCACGACGCAGGAGCGGAGCGGCGTGTGGCCTACTCGGCTGCGGCACGCCTCTCGGCCAGGATCTGGGCGAGCCGCAGCGGCGACACGATGTCCACCCCGAGGACCTGTTTCCCCATGAGGTGACCAAAGTCCCGTCTGTCTCCGGTCACGAACAGGTGGGCGCGGGTCCGGATGGCGGCGCAGAGCAATGCCGCGTCCTTGGGAGGCACCCGTACCGGCAACTCGAACAGCGCCGACGGAACGACCTCCACCGAGCGAAGCAGACGATCGAAGGCCGGCAACCAGGCCGCGCGCTTCAAGGTGATGTTACGTCGCGCCTCCTCGACCGCGAGGTCGCTCGAGGCGGCGGCGCCTTGCGCACACAACACCGCGATCAGACCCGCGATGTTGCTGCCAGCGTTGCTGGCGGAGAACAGCACGTTGGCGTCGAGAAACGCCCGCATCGCCGCTACTTCGTCTTTGACCGTGTGGCCCTGGCGCGTTTCCCGGGCAGGTATCGGCCGATCGCCACCTGGTCGCCCGCGAACTCGGCGATCCGAGCCTCGGTGTAGATCTCAATCGGCACGCTGACCGCCGGGCGGAGCAGGATCCCGGCTTCGGTGTCCTCCAGGATCAACTCGTCATTCGCCTTCAGGCCATAGGTTTCCCGGAGGGCGGCCGGAATGGTGATGACCCCGCGTTCGCTCATCGTGACCTTGCTCGACATGCCATCACGATAACACGAGCTGCTGACAAACAGCAAAACGGAAAATCAGCAGGTGACCCGTGACGCCGGCTGGGCCGCACCGAGACGGCAGGGCTCCACCCGCGCTACCCAGGGGCCTCCCGTGTCCTGAGACCAGGTCAGTGGACAGGCAACCGTGCGGAGCACCGAGGTGATGCCACTCAGGTTCAGGGGGTTGCGCGGGTCAGCCCGTACTTCCGGCAGTCGTTGACGTCGCCGAAGTACTGGTCCTTCATCGTCGCTCGCCCGCCCGCTCCCCGCGGCCTGATCTCATGCCGGTGCCGCGTCAGGCACGTCTGCCACCAGCAGGATGAACGCGCCGGTGTGGAGCCATCGCGGCCAGAGCCGCTCCATGGTCCGCGTGAATGGCCCGCCGCCGGGAAGGTGCAGCGCCGTGCGCACCCGCGCCGGCCCGGCGTGCCACCCGGCCAGCAGGTCCGCGCCCTCGCGTACCGTGTGCCAGCGAGCGCCGCGGTAGCCGTCGCGGCCGCCGCGCCGGCCCTTTTGGAGCCACAGGAGGCTGTGGCGGTTCAGCAGGCCGATGGCGACCCGGCGGCGCGCGACGCGCAGCATCTCGCCGACGGCGGCGCGCTCTTCCTCGATGAAGCAGAGCGCGGCGATCGACACGACCAGATCGAAGCTCGCGGGGCCGTACGGGAGGCGGCGTGCGTCGGCTACTTCGTAGGAAACGGTGGCCGCGCTGCGGCGGCGCGCGTACGCCAGCCAGGCTGTGTCGAGGTCGACGCCGGTGGCCGGCGCATCGGTTGCGGCGGCCAGGGCGCGCGTGAAGAAGCCGGTGCCGCAGCCGACATCGAGCACCGTCTCCCCCGGGCGGGGGGCGAGTTCCTCGAGGAGCAGCGCCACCTCGCGCTGGCCGACCCACCGGCCGTACGGCGTCTCATACCACCGATCGTAGGCTACGGCGTCCACAGCGCTCGCCCTCCCGGCAGGCCGCGTCCCGCGGTGCGGCGTTCGAAGAGAGAAGAGGCCTTGGCGGACAGTTGAGCGGCCTTCGGCCGCGGCGTTCGTCAGGGGATGGCGGCCGGGCCGCACGATCAGCGTGGCCCAGCCTGGCGCCCCTGCGGGCACTGAGGGCGCTACGCTGCGGATCCGCGCGACGGCACCCGCCGCACGTCGGAACGAGAAGGCCTGGAGCGCCATCACGGACCTCCGGGACCGAGTGCGATCGTTGTAGCGCGACGTCCGATGCTGCACAAGCCCAGCGCCCGGCATGCCGATGATGAGACGACGAATTCCCGCGGTGGGCGAGCACCTTCGAGCTCAGCCTAGCCAGTCCTGTCGGCGATTCCAGCGACGATACTCGACCGCGCGAGAGCAACGCCCAGAGCGCGCTCGCATCAACCGGTCCCGGCGTCGCTCTCGAACATCCCCGACAGCCAAGCCGTCAGCCGGTCGGTTCCCTCGATGCCAAGGACGAACTCCTGTCCCTTCGCCACCGACTGGAAGGCGTCACCGCCCGGCGCGAACGTCAGCTTCGCAGAGCCGATAGCGGCCCAATCGAGCGCGGGATCGATCCCCAGCACACTGTGCATCATCGGACGCAACTGCGCGGTCCTACGCTGTCAAGAGGCCGTGACCGGCACCACCCGCTCCAGCTCCTGCAGGGTCCGCCAGAAGGTCCAGTTCTGATGGTGCCCGCGCCCGGAGACATCCGGGCGTCCCACCGCCTGCTCGGCGACCGGCAGGTGCGTCTCGAGGGTCTCGGACAGGTGGTCACGAGAGACGACGACGAGCGCCACCTGCCCCTGCCCTTCGAAGTGCGCGCCTTCGTCGACACGACACCCTGGACCTTCGCGAAGACCTACGCCTCCACCTGGCCGCACGAGTACATCGTCCGGACGCCGGAGAACGCGGAGATGGTGCTGGCGCTCGCGCAGCACATCTTCGAGCACGGCGTCGCGGGACGCTTCTACTCCCAGGTGCGCCGCTACCATCACGAGGGAGGCAAGGTGTACTGGTCGATGGATGAGACGCCGGAGGGCACGAACCTGGTCAATCGCTGCGACGAAACCCAGACCTACGAGACGCGGCAGGCGGCTCGAACGCTGCCGGTTTGACGATCCATCCCGCCAGTCAACAGAGAAGCGACTTCACACCGGGACCTACCGACAGATGGCCAAGCGAACCCGCGAGAACGGCGTCAAGACCACGGACTACCGGCACAGCCAGGATCACCGGCCCAACATCCCACCCGCACGCATCGCCGGCGAGGCGGTTACAGCCCAGCTGCTGGCGAAGTACGGCTCGAAGGCCGACGTCGTGAGGGAGCTCGCGTACCGGCTCTACGCGGCGTGCGAGCGGCGGAAGCGCGCGAAGGACGCCGGCTCGTACAACGCGCTCTTTCGTGTCCGCGCTCTCGAGGAACCGCGGAAATCTGAACTGAAGTCGGCTGGCCCCCTGGTCGGTTGACGCGGCCTCACGAGACACGGCGTCCCTTCTGGGTCCGTTCGGCCTCGCGGAGGCGCTAGCAGTCCGTGGTGGAAGTGCCGCGTCGCGCCGAGACGGGCGCGGCGCCCGGATGGCCAGGCGCGACGACCGAGAATACGGCCAGTATTTGAGGGAGGAGCAACGCCGCCAGCCGGGATGCCCCGCCCGTCGGACGCAGCGCCACTTTCGCCACGGGCTGCTAGTACTACTTTGTCAGTTTCTGAGTTCGATTTCTTTGAGTTTGAGCATCC
>JBDIBB010000171.1:0-7779 GCA_039812685.1 Vicinamibacteraceae bacterium | reverse complement strand
CACGTAATTCAGGAAGCGGCCGTCGTCTCTGATGGCCGGGAAGCGGTCGAGGCCGAGGAACCGCAGGGCGAGCCCGGCGCGATAGACGCCATCGGCGCCGACGAGGCCCGCGAAGTCGGCGAGCAGTTCGTCGAACACGTGGGTGCGGATGCGCCCGAACCGCCGGTAGGTGAAGTAGTGGAACAGCTCGTGCTCGCGGCGGATCAGCACGGATCGCGCGGGCCAGTCGCCGGGCGCGCCCCCACACTCGCCGGCGGGAACGGCGCTGTAAGGGCCTGAGCTGAGCAGCACCAGGCGATCCTGGTAGAGCGCCTTGCGCGACACCAGCGTCTTGAACTCCATCGCCCAGCCGGCATCCGATCCATCGTCGTCGTTGCGCGCCCACTCATCGCGGTACAACGCGATGCGGTGCCAGTTGATCAGCCCGCTGACGAGGCAGGCGCCCATCGACGCCGGCACGCCGGCGGGCTCGTTGCGCTCGGTGAACGCCCGGACGAGCGCCTCGAAGTCGGCCCGCTCCGCGACGATCAGCACCGGCACGCGGCCGGCGGCGCTCTGCGCGATCTCCAGCGTGAGGCCGTCGGGCTGTCTCAGCTCCAGGCCCGGCGCCCAGGCCTCGGCCTCGCCGAACTCGCCGCGCAGCGTCGCCGCGCGGTACGCCGGCTCCCGGCTCATTCCCTCGGCGACGGGAAACCGGAGCTGTGCGAACCGCTCGCGCAGCGCGGCGAAGGCGCCGACTTCCGCCGCGCGCGCGCGGTAGATCTCCCAGACGGCCACGTGCGGTTCGTCGCCGGCCGCCTCGCCGCCGGTGGCCGACTCAGGCTGGTACGGCGACTCGCCGTACTCCAGCAGCGAGGCGGTCAGCGCCGCGTCGGCGCCGCACTGGATCAGCACGGCCCGGCGCTGCGCGGCGGAGAGCACGCTCACACGACCTGCCGGCGCGCCAGTTCGGCGAACTTGCCGTTGAGGGCCATCAGCTCCTCGTACGAGCCCATCTCGACGATCTGGCCGGCTTCGAGGTAGCAGATCTTGTTGGCGTCGATGATGGTGCTGAGCCGGTGCGCGATCACGATGCGCGTCGCCTCGAGCTTGTTCATGCTCTCGGTGACGATCGCCTGCGTGCGGTTGTCGAGCGCGCTGGTCGCCTCGTCGAGGAACATGATCTTCGGGCGGTTGACGATCGCCCGCGCGATCATCAGGCGCTGGCGCTGCCCGCCCGACAGTGTCCCGCCGCCCTCCGACACGTAGGTGTGCATGCCCATCGGCATGTTGCGGACGTCGTCGGCGAGGCCGGCGCGTTCGGCCGCCCACCAGGCGTCGTCGATCGTGCGCGCGGTGGCGCCGGTGATGTTGCGCCAGATGTCGGTCGGCATCACGCGGCTGATCTGCAGCACGACGCCGATCTGCTGGCGCACCAGCCGCAGGTCGAGCGTGCCCAGATCCTGTCCGTCGTAGTAGATCGTCCCGCTGGTGGGGTGCTCGAAGCCCAGCATCAGCCGCATGAGCGTCGACTTGCCGCAGCCCGATCCGCCCACGAACGCCACGAAGTCGCCCGGCTTGATCTTCAGCGACAGGCCGTTGACGATGAACGGCCCGTCCGGCGTGTACCGGAAGCGCACGTTGTTGATTTCGATCTCGCCCTTGAGTTTCCCGGGGTAGGCCTTGCTCGCATCCACCTCGGGCGGCGTCGTCACCAGCGGCGAGAGGCGTTCGTAAATCGGCACCACCCGCAGCAGGCTCAGCGACGCGTCGCCCAGCGCCTGCATCGCGCCGAGGAACAGCCCGTAGGCCGTGTTGAAGGCGACGAACTCGCCGACGGTGAGCCCGGGCTGTCCGGTCTCGGCCGCCGCCTGCATCTCCGACACCATCATCAGGAAGATCATGATGGAGGAGAGCACCGGGAACGCCGTGCTGAAGGTGGCCGCCACGTTCTGGATGCTGCCCACCGAGAAGGTGATGCGCCGCTGCGCCGCGAACTGCTCGGCCCAGACGCGGAAGGCATGGCGTTCCGCGCCGCAGACGCGCAGCTTCGAGACGCCGCCAATCAGGTTCAGCACCAGGCCGGAGATGCGGCCGCGCAGCTGCAGTTCGCGCCGCTGGTAGCGCAGCTGCAGGTAGTTCAGCAGCGTAGTCGTACCGACGTAGACGATGGTCAGGAAGATGGCCAGCAGCGCCAGCTTCAGGTTGTAGAGGAACATCTGGACGACGTAGAACAGTCCGCTGACCGAACCGAGGATCGCCGAGATGCCCGCGCCCGACACCAGTTCCTGGATCTGATCGACGCCCGCCGCGCGATCCGCGAGGTCGCCGGCGGGATACGTCCGGAAGAAGTTCACCGGCAGATCGAGCAGCCGATCCCAGACCGAGGCCTGGATGGTCGACTCCATCTTGGCCTGCACGCGCACGGTGGCGATGCCCTGCGTGAACTTGAACGCCGAGGTCGCCACCGCCGACGCGAACAGCGCCAGCGTGTAGACGTAGAGCGCCCCGCGGTCCGCCTGCGGAATCGCCTGATCGAAGAGCTGTCCCGTGAAATAGGGCGTGACGGTGCCCAGCACGCCGAGGACCACGGCCATCAGCGCGACGGTGAGGAACTCGCGCGACTGCCCGCGCGCGCCGAACGCGATCAGTTCGCGCGCCCCGAGCATCCCGGGCGGCAGCGGCCGGTAGAGGGTGACCCCGAACGGCGACAGTTCGGCGGCCAGCGCCGCATCGACCTTCCGGCGGGTGCCGGTCTTCGGGTCGACCAGTTCGAAGGCGCGTGGACCGGTGGGCAACAGCGCGACGGGACTCTTCGCCTCGCCAAGCTGGCCGAGCATCGGCCCGTAGTCGCGTCGATACCAGTCGTCGTGCAGCGCCACGACGCGTGTCCGGAAGCCGGACGCGCTGCCGATGGAGTTCACCAGATCCTCGAACGCGAGCTGCTCGGTGCCCTCCAGGTGGCTGCGCACGGTCATGCCGAGCGCCTGGCCCACCAGCACGCAGGCGGCGAACACCGGCTCCGCGGCCGTCGTCGTCAGCAGATCCTCAGGCGTCTCGCTCTCCGCGCGCAGGACCGCCCCTATGGCGCCGTAGCCGGCCGCCTCGGCCGCCTCCGCGTGCTGCGCCTTCTGCTGCAGGCGCACGAACTCGTCGGCGGTCGACAGCAACTGGCCGCCGCACTCGGTCTCGTACAGGACCTCCTGGAACACGGAGAACCCGTGCCACATGTCGGCGCGCGTGACGGCGGCCTCCGTTGGCAGGGGCGTCACCTCCAGATCGCCGAACTCGTCTCCCACCGGCTGCACCCACGAGTGCGGCGTCAGCGGGAACAGCACCCGCTTGCGCGAGAAGGTCGGCGTCGTCAGGTCGTTGAAGAGGACGCTGCCGTTCCAGATGTCGAGCCACAGCACGCCATCGCCGGAGGTCGCCTTCTGCCGCGGCCCCAGCGTGGCTTCCTGCTGTGACTTCAGTTCGACCTCGCCCGTACGCCGTGTCGGCAGGCTGCGGATGAGCGACTTCGACATGCCGTTCACCCAGGTGTCGACCAGGGCGACCACGGCCGGCCGCATCGTGGCGTCGCGGGCGATCTCCTGCAGGCGCCTCAGCGGAATCGCGCGCAGCACCGTGCCGGGCTTGGCCAGGACCACCATGCCCATGCCCAGCCCATATCGCTTGGTGTCGAACCCGAAGCAGCCCTGCTTCTCGAGCACGCCGAGCAGGTGCGTCCGCTGCCCCACCGGCACGCCGTCGCGCACCTCGACGGAGAAGACCAGCAGGCTGCCCGTGACGACGTAGTAGAGCAGGGCCGGGTCGTCGAGCAGCAGCGGCTTGTGCGCGGACGGCCTGATCTCCTCACCCTCTTCTTCGAGCGAGCGCGAGGTGGCCGCCGCCGGCACCGGCACACGCATCACCACCGTGTGCGAGAGCGCTTCCTCGAACGCCTCGGCCGTCACCGCGTCGCTGACCGGCGCCGGGGCGCGCCCCACGTCGGCCGCCGTCACCACGCGCGTGGCGTCCTCTTCCTCGCGCGGCGGTGATGCGGCAGCCTGCGCGCGCGCGGCTGGCACCATGCGCGTCGCATCGTCGGGCTCGGTCGCCGGTGGCGCCGGCGCCGCCGGTGGCCTCGCCAGCGCGGCCATCTGCGCAGCCGTCACCACCTGTGTCGCGTCGTCGGGCACCGCCTCGGCCGGCGCGGGCCCCGTCACCGGAGCCCGCGACGCGGCGACGGCTCCCGGCACGATCATCCTGGTGGCATCCTCGGCTTCGAACGGCCGCTCAGTCGGAGGCGGCGCGGCCGCGCGCGCCACGTCGACAGGGACCGCCATCGTCGCGTCGTCGGGGACGGGCTCCGCCGGCGGCGGCGCGGCATGTGACGCCGCGATCGCAGGCGACGGCACGACCCGAGTGGCGTCATCGGGCGTGGCCTCGACCTCAGCCGGCGCAACCGGCGGCGCAGGTGGCGGCACGGGCGGCGCGACTGGCGGCGACGGCTGGCGTGGAGGCACGGCAGGCCTTGCCGCGATCGTCGCGTCCTCGGGTGCCGTCTCGGGCACCCGGGCCACCAGCGGCGGGGTCGCGGCAGGCGCCGGACCGGCCGGCGGCCTGACAACCGCGGGCGGCGGCGACACGACCGGGCTGGGGGCAACCGGCTGAGCGGCCACCGGCGCTGCCGCCGGCGGCGCTTCCGCAATCGTCTCGGCCTCCGCGGTGTGGCACTCGATCACCACCCGCCGGCCGATCCGCACCCGCTGGCCGGGCGCCACCTGCCCGACATCCACCTGCCGGTCGTCCAGCCAGGTGCCGCAGGCGCTGCCCAGGTCGGTGATGCGGAAGCCGCCGGCCGCGATCTCCAGCTTCGCGTGCTTCCGCGAGATGTCGGCCTCGGCCAGCACCACGTCGCAATCGGGCGCGCGGCCGATCGTGGCGGCGACGCGCGTCACGTGAAAGACCTCCCCGGCCTTCACGTGGTCGCCGGCCGTCAGCACGCGCACCACGAACCCGCCGGACCGTGGGGCCTCCTCCCCGCGCGCCCGGTGGACGATCGGCGGCGGCGGCGCGGGCGCCTGCCTGTCCACCTGCCGGCACTCGAACACCGTCGATCCGATGCGCGCGCGCTGGCCCGGCTGCAGCACGATCCCGGTGACGCGCTGCGTGCCCACCCACACGCCGTTGCCGCTGCCCAGGTCGGTGATCTTCAGGCCGCTCGGCGTGGGCTCCACGCGCGCGTGCCGGCGCGAGACGCTCGGGTCGGCGAGCACGAGGTCGCAGGTCGGCTCGCGCCCGATGACCAGCGGGCGATCCACGTGCAACTGTTCGCCGGCGTGCCTGGCCGCGTCGGCGGCGACGATCGCGATGTGGAACTCACGAATCACGGCGTCCGGCGAGTCGCGCGGCTCGTTCATGCCGGTCCCGCCACGGACCGCTGGATCCGGCCCCGGTTGAGTGATGTCGGCGTCATGGTCCGTCAGTGCAGGCTGATGAGACGCTGGTACGGTCCCGGAACGTCCTTCATGTCGTCGTGCGTGCCGCGCTGGACGATCTTGCCGCGCTCCATGACGACGATTTCGTCGGCGTCGCGGATCGTGCTGAGGCGGTGCGCGATGATGATGCAACTGCAGCCGCGGCGTCGCATGCTGTCGTCGATGATCACTTCCGTGGCGGGGTCCAGCGCGCTCGTCGCCTCGTCGAGGATGACGATCGTCGGTTCGCCCACCAGCGATCGCGCGATCTCCAGGCGCTGGCACTGGCCGCCGCTGAAGTTGCCGCCACCCTCCACGATCTGCGCCTGGTAGCCCCCCTCGCGCACCTCGATCACCTCGTCGATGGCCGCGTCGCGGCACGCCGTCACCACGCGCTGGCTCCCGATGGTCGGGTCCCACATCGTCACGTTCTCGGTGACCGAGCCGCCGAAGAGGAACACCTCCTGGTCGACCATCGCCACCGAGTTGACGATCAGCGACCGCGGCAGCTCCGATCGCGGCACGCCGTCGAAGAGCACCTGGCCGCTCCACGGCTCGTAGAGGCCCGACACGAGCTTGGCCACCGTCGACTTGCCGCTGCCGCTGCCGCCGACCAGCGCCACGCGCTTGCCCGGCTCGAGCGTGAGGTTGAAGTCCTCGATGAGCGGCTTCTCGAGCGGGCTGTAGCCGAAGGTGATGCCGCGCAGTTCGACGTGGCCCGTGAGCTTGATGCGGCGCGGGTCGCGCCGGGCGGCCTCGCCCTGTGCGGGCGCGGGCGCCGGCGCCTGCTCCTGGCTGTACTGCCGGTCGGCCGGGTAGCGCAGCACGTCGTCGAGCCGGTTCATGTCGGCGGTGAGTTCCTGGAGGGTGGAGCCGAACTGCACCAGTGCGTTCAGCGGCCGGGTGAAGCTGTTGAGCAGCGACTGGTAGGCCACCAGCAAGCCCACCGTGAGGTCGCCGCTCATCACCTTCAGACCGCCCAGCGCCAGCACCGCCGCCGTCGACAGCGTCTGGACGAACGGCGGAACGGTCGACGAGAACTGGCCCAGCACGTTCAAATCCTGCTTCGCGTTGAGCGACTTCGCGTAGTAGCCGGCCCACCGCGAGAAGAACTCCTGCTCGGAGCCGGTGGCCTTCAGGGTCTCGATCATCTTGAGGCCGTTCATCGAGGTGCCCATCAGCTTGCCGCGGTCCTGCATGAGGCGGCGGCTGACGTCGGTGCGGGCCCGGGCCGCGGCCTTCACGGCCACCACGTTGAGCGCGGCGATGCCCATCACGGCGAGCGTGACGCTGACGTCGTAGAAGAGCATCAGCGCCGCGTAGAACACGGTCATCACCGTGTCGATCGCCGTCGACGCCAGCTTGCCCGAGACGATGCGTGCCACCTTGTCGTTGATGGCCACGCGGCTGCCGATCTCGCCGGCGAACCGCTGTCCGAAATAGGCGGCCGGCAGGCGCAGGATGTGGTTGAAGAACTTGCTCGAGGTGCTCAGCGCCAGCTTCGTCTCCAGCCGCAGCAGGTAGTACTTCTGCAGCCAGGTGAGCACCGCCTGGATCGCGACCGTGATGCCCATGGCCCCCAGCAGCGGCTTCACCATCCAGCCCTGGTCGCCCACCAGGAAGTCGTCGATGAAGATCCGCGTGAAGGTGGGCACCACCAGGCCGGGCACGACCAGCAGCAGGCCGCACAGCATCACGAAGAGCAGCGCCGTCTCCGAGCCGATCAGGCGGCGCCGCAGCGCCGGCACCATGTTGGGCGGCTGCCCGCCGGGCTTGAACTCAGGCCCCTTCGCGAAGGTCAGCACCACGCCCGAGTAGGAGGCGTCGAGTTCGTCGTAGGTGATCTGCCGCGGCCCCTGCGCCGGGTCGTTGAGCATCACCTTCCCGTTCCTGAACCCCTCCAGGACGAGGAAGTGGTTGAAGTTCCAGAACAGGATCACGGGGAACGGCAGATCGAGCAGCTTCTCGATCTCCTCGTATTTGTAGCCCTTGGCCTCGAGCCCGTACTTCCGCGCGGCCTTCAGCACGTTGCTGGCCTTGGAGCCGTCGCGGCTCACGCCGCACTCGAAGCGCAGCTCCTCGAGTGGCACCCAGCGGTTGTAGTGCGCCAGGATGATGGCCAGCGCCGCCGCGCCGCACTCCACCGCCTCCATCTGGAGGATGGTCGGCGTGCGGACGCGCTTGTTGGGCAGCTTCGGCTTCGGCTTGGGTGCGGCGGGGGCGTCGGTCTTCTCGGACTCGGCCACGGGGGCTCCCTGGCGCTAGGACACGCCGACCATGCCCTTCAGGAAGGGCAGCACCTTCTGGATCGGCTTCTGCCGCTCGACGACCACCGACA
>JBDIBB010000170.1:0-7826 GCA_039812685.1 Vicinamibacteraceae bacterium | reverse complement strand
GCGATGTTCTGGAACACCGGCTTGTAGTCGATGTAGCCCGGGTACCACGCGTCGAAGCCGGTCCCCATGTGCGTGGCGCCCACCTGCCCGCGCTCCTCCAGCCCCTTGGCCATCGCCATCCCGATCATGTTGATCTCGCGCGAGATGAGATAGGGGGCCTGCGATCCGATCGGCTCGGCGAACGGCGGCAGCCAGATGCGCGTCGGGAACGGCGAGCTCTGGTGGTGCACGTGGATGATCTGCGGCTCCCACTGCCGCCAGGCGTGCTCCATCACGCGCGACTCGATCATGTTCAGCATGTAGCCGTCGCGGTTGTTGTCGTGCCCGACGTACTCCTGGTAGAGCCGGGGCAGCGGCGCCACCTCGAACGGTGTCCCGACGTTGCCGCGATACCACTCGGCCACCATCTGCTGGCCGTCGGGGTTGATCGTGGGCCAGAGCAGCAGGATCACGTTCTCGAAGATGTGCGCGTACTCGGGGTCGTCGGCCTTCGCCAGCAGGTCGTAGGCGAGCTGCATGGTGTGCTGCGGGCCCGCGACCTCCGTCGCGTGCAGGCCCCCGTCGATGTGGACGAGGACGCGGCCCTCACGCGCGAGTTGGCGCGCCTCGGCCTCGCCCAGGTCCGCCGGCCGCGCGAGCCGCCGCGCGATCTCGCGGTAGCGATCGAGCTTCCGGAGGTTCCCGGCGGAGGAAATGGCCGCCAGCCAGAACGTCCGCCCCCCGGTCGACTTGCCCGCCGCCATCATCGTCAGGCGATCGGACGCGGCATCGAGCTTCTGGAAGTAGGCGATCGTCTCGTCGTAGGTCGCGACCTTGTAGTCGGCGCCCACCCGATGGCCGAGCACCGACTCGGGCGACGGCAGCGTGGCCTGGGCGCGCGCGGCGGAGACCGGGAGCAGGGCGAGGAGCGCGAGAGCGGCGGCTGAGCGGAGCATGGTGGAGGGGTTATAGCACTGCTCTCGCGTCGGACGCACTCCCGGTCCACCAACGCCCCGGCAGCCGGGGGCCAGGGTGTGGCGAGGGCGGGCGCATGGCGGGCCGGACGCGATCCGACCCCGGCCGGAGCGCGATCCGGCTATGCTGACATCAGCATGGACGGCGCTGCGACAGGCTCTCCCGGCGCGGCAACGGCAGCGCGGCGCGCGGGCCGCGTGGCCGGCATCCTCCTGCTGGTCGCGGCGCTGCCGGTGCCGGTCACGCCCGAGCCGCCCGACCGCCTGCCCGACCGCCTGCAGCGCTACGTCGACGACGTGGTGAAGCCGAGCGGCGCCGAACGCCAGCGGTTGCTGCGCGGCGAACCGTTCACCAAGCTGCTCGACACCGACCCCGCCCGGGAGGTGGCCGTCTTCGGCGCGGTGTGGGTCAACGCCTCGCGGCGCGCCTACGTGGCGGCGATCGCCGACATCGAGTATTACGAGCGCGGCCCGGCGTTCCCGATCACCCGGCGGCTCGGCACGCCGCCGACGCTCGCCGACTTCGCCGACCTGCGCCTCTCCGACGAGGAGGTCGGCGATCTGCGCGCCTGCCGTGCCGGCGACTGCAAGCTGAAGCTGGATCGCGACACGATCGAGCAGGCCCACGCCCGGCTCGACTTCCAGGCGCCGGCCGTCGGGCAGGACGCCGACGCGCTGATTCGCGAGCGGCTGCTCGACTACGTCAGGCGCTACCAGGCGCTCGGCAACCGCGCCCTCATCGAGTACCACGACGAGGATCCGCCAGTACGCGCCTCCGACGAGTTCGCGGCGCTGATGGCCTCGTGGCCGCCGCTGCTCGACGACGTGCCGGAGGTGCGCCGGTACCTGTCGGAGTTCCCCGGCACCGCGTGGCGCCCGGCCGCCGAGGTCTTCTACTGGCAACAGGTGAAGTTCGGGCTGAAACCCACCATCCGGCTCAGTCATCTCGTCGCCCACCATGGCGATCGCGAGACGGTCGTCGCCTCCAAGATGCTCTACGCGAGCCATTACTTCCGGTCGGCGCTCGAGCTGCGCGTGCTCGTGCCGGACCCGGCACGCGGACCGGGCTACTGGCTGGTGACCATCAACCGGAGCCGTCCCGACGGCCTGACGGGGTTCGTCGGGCGCCTGCTGCGGGGCCGCGTCCGCAGCGAGGCGCGCAACGCCGTCCACGGCCTGCTGGTCAGCGCCAAGCGTCGGCTCGAGCGCATGCCGGCAATCTGACGGCGCGCCTCTCACCGCCGCTTCACAGCGGCGCCGCATTGCGGCATCGGCATTGCATCTTTTCGCGTGGGTCCAACCGCCGGGCGCCGCCGGTGGGTGCCTCGTCACGGCCCCCGCGGCGCGGAGCAGCCGAGGATGCCCGGCAACCTGCTGCGCGGCCACGACATAGCGGGGCCAGCTCGCGGCGGTCCTCCCCGGAGGGGGCACGCATGAGAACAGCGACAGCCGCCGGCGTCGAAGACATCTGCCGGAAATTCGGCAACGACCGGACGCGCATGATGGACATCGTCATCGCGGTCCAGCGCCGATACGGGTGCGTCTCCACCGATTCGATGGAGGTCATCGCACGGGCGTGCGACACCCATCGCGTGGAGGTGGAGAGCGTCGTCACCTTCTACGCGTTCCTCTCGGTCAAGCCGCAGGGCCGCGTCGTGATCCGGCTGTGCAACGACATCGTGGACTGGATGAAGGGCTACACGGCCGTGGCCGACGCGATGGCCAAGGAGCTCGGCGTCACGATGGGCGAGACGACGGCTGATGGCGCCATCACGCTCACCCACACGCCGTGCATCGGCATGAGCGATCAGGCGCCGGCCGCGCTCATCAACGACGTGGTCGTCACCCAGCTCACGCCGGAGCGGGCGCGCGCCGTGGTGCGCGACCTGCGCCGCCACCTCGATCCGCAGCAACTGGTGACGATGGTCGGCGACGGCAACAACGCCCACCCGCTGGTGCAAGCGATGGTGCGCAACAACATCCGCCGGCAGGGCCCGGTGCACTTCGCGCCCTTCGAGCCGGGCGGCGCGCTGCGACGGGCGCTGCAGCTCACGCCGCAGGACGTGGTGCAGGAGATCAAGGACTCACGGCTGCGCGGTCGCGGCGGCGCGGGGTTCCCGGCGGGGCTGAAGTGGGAGATGGCGCGCAACGCGCCAGGCGATCGGCGCTGGATCGTCTGCAACGCCGACGAGGGCGAGCCCGGCACCTTCAAGGACCGCGTGCTGCTCACCGAGTGCGCCCACCAGATGCTCGAGGGGATGACGATTGCCGGCTACGCGGTGGGCAGCGACTCGGGCATCATCTACCTGCGCGGCGAATACCGCTACCTGCTCTCCTACCTGGAAGCGGTGCTCGAGGAGCGGCGGCGCGCGAACCTGCTGGGCCGCGACGTGGCGGGCACGCCCGGCTTCCACTTCGACATCCGCATCCAGCTCGGCGCCGGCGCCTACATCTGCGGCGAGGAGACGGCGCTGATCAGCTCGTGCGAGGGGCTGCGCGGCGACCCGAAGAACCGCCCGCCGTTCCCGGTCGAGAAGGGCTACCTCGGCGGGCCGACCATCGTGAACAACGTGGAGAGCTTCTGCTGCGCGTCGCGGATCCTGCTGGAGGGCGCGGCCTGGTTCGCCGCGATGGGATCGGCGCGGACGACGGGCACCAAGGTGCTCAGCATCTCGGGCGACTGCCGCAAGCCGGGCGTCTACGAGGTGCCGTTCGGCATCACGCCGCACGAGCTGCTGGAGATGGCCGAGGCCGACAACCCCGGTGCGATGCTCATCGGCGGCCCGTGCCGCCAGATGATCGGCCCCGAGCGCTTCGACGGACGCATCTGCTACGACGACCTCGCGACCGGCGGCGCGATCATGATCTTCAACCGCGCGCGCAACCAGATGGAGGTCGCCGAGCATTACCTCGACTTCTTCATCGCGGAGAGCTGCGGGCACTGCACGCCGTGCCGCGTGGGCCTGATCCTGCTCAAGAAGCTGGTGCACAAGGTGGTGCGCGGGGCCGGCGAGCCCTCCGACCTCGACGCGATGCGCGAGCTCTCGCGCTTCATCAGCCAGACCAGTCGCTGCGGCCTGGGGCAGGCCGCGCCCAACCCCGTGCTCGGCGCGCTGAACAGCTTCAACGCGCTCTACGCGGGGCTCGTCGCCGAGCGCAAGCCGGGCCTGCTGTCGACCTTCGACCTGTCGTCGGCGGTCGTCGATGCCGAACTGCGCGTGGGCCGGCAATCCCAGTACGTGTGAGGCGGAGGGTCGCGTGAACTCCTTCCAGTTCGTCCTCGATGGCAAGACGATCCCGGCGACGCCGGGCCAGACGATCCTCAAGGCCGCCGAGGCGGCCGGCATCTACATCCCGCACCTCTGCGCCTACAAGGACCTGATCCCGCACGGCTCGTGCCGCGTCTGCTCGGTGCGCGTGAACGGCCGCATCCAGGCCGCCTGCGTGCAGACGGTGACCAACGGCGCGGTCGTCGAAAGCGAGACCGAGGAACTGCGCGAGTTCCGGCGCAACGTGATCGACATGCTGTTCGTGGAGGGCAACCACTACTGCATGTTCTGCGAGAAGAGCGGGCTGTGCGAACTGCAGGCGCTCGCCTACCGCTTCGGGATCACCGCGCCGAAGTACCCGCTGCTGAACCCGGCGCGCGACATCGACATGTCGCATCCCGACGTCTACCTCGACCACAACCGCTGCATCCTGTGCGGACGCTGCGTGCGGGTGTCGCAGGACCTCGACCAGAAGAACGTCTTCCAGTTCGTGAACCGGGGCTTCAGGAAGCGGCTGCAGGTCAACGGCGAGGCGCTGGCCTCCACCGACCTGCGCGTCACCGACGCCGTCGTCGCCTCCTGCCCGGTGGGCGCGCTCATGCGCAAGCGCGTCGGCTACGCCGTGCCGGTGGGCGATCGCCCCTTCGACACCACGCCGATCGGCGCCGAGGTCGAAACCGCGGAGGGAGGCGCCGCATGAGCGCGAAGCCGCGCATCGCCACGGTGAGCCTGGCCGGCTGCTTCGGCTGCCACATGTCGATCCTCGACATCGACGAGCGCATCCTGCAACTGGCCGAGATCGCCGAGTTCGACCGCTCGCCCATCAACGACTACAAGTCGTTCACCGGCCGCTGCGCGGTCGGCATCGTCGAGGGGGGCTGCTGCAACGAGGAGAACGTCCACGTCCTCGAGGAGTTCCGCCGGCAGTGCGACGTGCTCGTGTCGCTGGGTGACTGCGCCATCAACGGCGGCATCCCGGCGCTGCGCAACCACGTGCCGCTGCGCGAGTGCCTCGAGGAGGCATACCTGCGCTCGCCCGGCGTCTACAACCCCGGCGGCGTCATCCCCAACGATCCCGAGATCCCGCTGCTGCTGAACCGCGTCTACCCGTGCCACGAGGTGGTGAAGATCGACTACTTCATCCCGGGCTGCCCGCCGCCGGCCGACGCCATCTGGGAGGCGCTGGTGGCGCTGCTCACCGGCAGACCGGTCGAGATTCCCTACGCGGGCCTGAAATACGACTGAGGAGCCACCGGCCATGGTGTCGACCGCACCGCCCACGCGCAAGTACACGATCGAGCCGCTGACCCGCGTCGAAGGCCACGGCAAGGTGACGATTCTCATGGACGAGGACCACGCGGTGCGGCAGGCGCGGCTGCACATCGTGGAGTTCCGCGGCTTCGAGCGCTTCATCCTCGGCCGCCCCTACTGGGAGATCCCGGTCATCGTGCAGCGGCTGTGCGGCATCTGTCCGGTCAGCCACCACCTGGCCGCGGCCAAGGCGATGGATCGCATCGTCGGCGGCGAGCGGCTGACGCCCACCGCCGAGAAGATGCGCCGGCTGATGCACTACGGCCAGATGTGCCAGAGCCACGCGCTGCACTTCTTCCACCTCTCGAGCCCCGACCTGCTGTTTGGCACCGACGGCACCGCCTCGAGCGCCTTCTCGGCGCCGATCGAGCAGCGTCACGTGCTGGCGGTGGCGGCAAGGTTCCCCCAGCTGGCAACGCAGGCCGTGATGATGCGCCGCTTCGGGCAGGAGGTGATTCGCGCCACGGCCGGCAAGAAGATCCACGGCACGGGTGCCGTGCCCGGCGGCGTGAACAAGCCGCTCTCGATCGCCGACCGCGACGCGCTGCTGGGCGAAATCGACCAGATGCTCGCCTGGGCGCGCGGCGCGCTGGCGATCGCGCGCGACTTCACCCACGACCACCTGGTCGAGCTGATCCCCTTCGGGTCCTTCGACTCCAACCACCTGTCGATCGTTCGAGAGGGCGACGGCGCCCTCGACTTCTACGACGGCATGCTGCGCGCGGTCGACAAGAGCGGCACCCGGCTGGTCGACGGCGTCGACTGCCAGCGCTACCTCGAGGTGGTGAGCGAGGAAGTGCGCCCCTGGTCGTACATGAAGTTCCCCTTCCTCAAGCGGCTCGGCCCGGAGCACGGCTGGTACCGCGTAGGGCCGCTCGCCCGCCTGAACACGTGCAGCCTGATCCCCACGCCCGAGGCCGAGGCGGCGCGCCGCGACTTCATGGCGCTCACCAAGGGCCGCCCCAACAACATCACGATGTGCTACCACTGGGCGCGGATGATCGAACTGCTGCACGCCATCGAGGTGATCCGCGACCTGCTGCACGACGCCGACCTGCTCGAGAACGACCTGATGACCAGCGGCCCGCGCCGCGAGGAGGCGGTCGGCGTGCTCGAGGCGCCGCGCGGCACGCTGTTCCACCACTACCGCGTCGACGCCAGCGACGCCGTGACGATGTGCAACCTCATCGTCTCGACGACCAACAACAACGAGCCGATGAACCAGGCCGTCACCCGGGTGGCCCGCGATCACTTCACCGGCAGGGCGGAGATCACCGAGGCGCTGCTCAACCACATCGAGGTGGCCGTTCGCGCCTACGACCCCTGCCTCTCGTGCGCCACACACGCGCTGGGGCGCATGGCCCTGTCGGTGGAGCTCGTCGACGCCGGCGGCGAGGTCGTCGCGCGCCGGACGAGGGGCGGACCGTGAGCGCGCCGCGCGTGCTGGTCATCGGCTACGGCAACCCGGCCCGCGGTGACGACGGGCTGGGCCCGGCGCTCGCCGAGCGCCTGGAGCAGCTCGGCCTGCGGGGCGTGACGGTGGAGGCCGATTACCAGCTCTCGATCGAGCACGCCGCGCTCGCCGCCGAGCACGACGTCGTGGTGTTCGCCGACGCGACCACGCGCGGCGACGCGCCCTTCACCCTCGCGCGGCTGTCACCCGAGGACTGCGACACCTTCACCTCACACGCCGTCTCGCCCGCGCAGGTGCTGCACCTCGCCGCGACCTGCTTCGGCGCCGCCCCGAAGGGCTACGTGCTGGCCATCCGCGGCCGCGCCCTCGACGGCTTCAGCGAGGGCCTGAGCGCCGCGGCCCGGGCCGGGCTCGAAGCCGCCCTCGATCACCTGACCGGGTTCATCGGCACGTCGCGATGGGAGACCGACGATGCGAGACGGTAGGCACGTGATCCTGTGCATCGACGACGACCAGGACATCCTGACGGCACTGCGCCTGGTGCTGGAATCGGCGGGCTACGTGGTGGAGACGGCCGCCACCGGCGCCGAGGGACGCCGGGCCGCCGGGCAGCTGCAGCCGGACCTGCTGATCGTCGACCTCATGATGGAGGCGGTGGACTCCGGGCTGACACTCGTCGCGGCCCTGCGCGAGAGCGGCGTCGCCGCACCGATCTTCTTCCTCAGCTCGGCCGGCGACTACTTCCACGAGTCGGCCGACGTGAACCGGCTGGGCGCCGACGGCGTGTTCCAGAAGCCGATCGCGCCCGACGTGCTGCTGTCGGTGATCGGGACGCGGCTGGGCCGGACCGCCGGCCAGACGCAGGCGCCTGCGACCAGA
>JBDIBB010000169.1:0-7827 GCA_039812685.1 Vicinamibacteraceae bacterium | reverse complement strand
CTCTCCAACGGCTTCAACCTCGCCGCCTCGGTGTCGAGGCCGCGCGATGCCGTCGATTCCGATCCCCGAAAGCCCACGCGACTGCCGGCCATCGTCCTCGTGGCCGGTTCCGGTCAGATGGATCGGGACGAATACGTCGCGGGCATCCCGATCTTCGGGCAGCTCGCCTCGGCGCTGGCCGATGCGGGATTCCTCGTCGTGCGCTACGACAAGCGCGGCGTCGGCCAGAGTGGCGGGCGCGCGGAATCGGCCACCCTGCAGGACTACGCCGACGACGTCCTGGCGGTCGTGCAGTATCTGCGCAAGCGGAAGGACGTCGATTCCAACCGCATCAGCGTGGTGGGCCATTCCGAGGGCGGCTGGGTCGGGATGCTCGCGGCCTCGCGCAGCAAGCGCATCGCGCGCCTGGTGCTTGCCGGCACGCCCGGCACGACGGGCGACGCGCTGGTGCTCGAGCAGCAGGCCTACCTGCTGAAGAAGGCTGGCACCTCGCAGGTGGAAACCGAGGCGAAGGTGGCCCTGCAGAAGCGGATCAATTCGGCCGTGATGTTCGGCACGAGCTGGGAGGGCGTGGCGCTCGGCGTGCGCGAGCAGGCCGACACGCCGTGGTTCGCCAGCTTCCTCCGGTTCGATCCGGCGACGGTGATGAGGAAGGTGCGACAGCCCGTGCTGATCGTGCAGGGCGCGCTGGACCGGCAGGTCGCCGCGCACCACGCCGACGCGCTGCTCGCCGCCGCACGCGCGCGGAAGAAGGACGCCGGCGCCGAGACCCTGGTGATTCCGGGCGTGAACCACCTGTTCGTGCCGGCGACTACGGGCGACGTGGACGAGTACGCCAGCCTGCCCGATCGGCAGATTTCGCCAGGCTGGCCGAAGGCCGTGGCGGCGTGGCTGAGCACACCGATGCCGCCGCGGTAGCCCGCCGGCGCCACGCCGGATCGCCTCGTCAGGGCAGGCGCGAAGCGTCCGCCGCGGTGCCGCGGCTCTCGCGCACGCCTCCAGGGTGCAGGCGACCCGCGAAATAATCCTCCAGGGCCTGGCGCGTGCTGGTGAACGCCAGCGCGTCCCACGGCACCTCCGCGCGGGCGAACACGCGCGCCTCGAGCGACTCCTCGTCGTGCGCGAGCACGCCGCCCATCCACGTGGCGGCGTACACGATCACCACGGGCGTACGGCCTCGATAGGAATAAACGCCGATGAGCGCGTCGAGCCGGATCTCGAGGCCGCACTCCTCGCGCGCCTCGCGCGCCGCGGCGTCCTCGACCGGCTCGCCGCGATCCACATAGCCACCCGGGAACACCCAGCGCCCGTAGCCCGGATCGATCGCGCGCCGGACGAGCACCACCTCGCCAGGGGCCCCGGGGGGATGGATGATGGCTCCGGCCGCGACCTTGGGATCCTGGTACAGCACGAACCCGCAGCGTTCGCACCGGAGGTGTCGGGCCCCGGGCGCGGCGGCCGCTGGCGGCACGTCGGCCCGCAGCGGGCGCAGCGCGCCCGCGCAGACCGGGCAATGGCGGAACGTGGGGTCGGGTTCGCTCACGACTGGCTGGTGGTGGCTGGCCGGAGGGCGGTCCAGGCTTCCCGACAAGTATAGAATTGTGAGGCCATGGCTATCCTGAAGGTTGCGCGCATGGGCCATCCCGTGCTGCGCAGGAAGGCGAGCGCGATCGAGCCGACCGAGGTGCGGACGGCGCCGTTCCAGAAGCTCATCGACGACATGATGGAGACGATGCACGAGTACGCGGGCATCGGGCTCGCCGGGCCGCAGGTGCACGAATCGCTGCGCCTGTTCGTGGCGGGCATCGAGCAGCCCGACGGCTCGCTGCGCGTCATGCCCTTCGTCAACCCCGAGATCGCGCCGGCCGGCACCGCCACGGTCGAGGACTGGGAGGGCTGCCTGTCGATTCCCGATATCCGCGGCCGCGTCATCCGCCCCGATCGCATCGTCGTGCGCGCGCTGGACCGCCGCGGCAAGCCCTTCGAGATGGAACTCTCCGGTTACCCCTCCCGCGTGGTGCAGCACGAGACCGATCACCTCGATGGCGTGCTGTTCCTCGACCGCATGTCGTCGTTCGAGTCGCTCACCTACCTCGAGGAATACGGCCGGTACTGGCGCAGTCAGGACGAGGACGATTAGCAGGGGCGCGGCAGCCCGCGGGTCTTCACTCCCGGCCATGACGCAGGTCCAGACACTGGTCACCGGCGAACCGCTGGTGACGCTTCGCAATGCGCCCGTCGTGCCCTACGACGGCGCCATCGCGGCGGCGCGCACCTGCTACGCCCCGCGTGTGATCACGGCGGCCGAGGTCACCGACCGGCAGCGCGAACTGATCGGGAAGCTCACCTACGAGGGCGGCCACCACACGGTCTATCAGCACGCGCACTTCGAGTTCGGCCTCGAGAACGTGTCGCGGCAGTTCGTGTGGAGCGTGCTGCACAGCCACCCGTTCTACAACTCCGAGCAGCAGAGCCAGCGCTACGTGAAGCTGGCCGAGCCGCGCGCGTGCGTCCCGCCGATCGACGGCGAGGCGCGCGCCGTGTTCGAGCGGGCGGTGCTCGAGGCGTGGAGCAGCTACGGCCGGCTGGCGGCGCTGCTGAAGGACGATACGTTCCGCATCCTGAAGCAGCTGCGCTACGTCACGCCGCGCGTGTCCGCCGAGCGGCTGAAGGCCATCGAGCGCGACGCGGAGAAGAAGGCCATCGAGGTGGCGCGCTACGTGATCCCGCTGGCCGCCTTCACCGCGATGGTCCACACGGTCTCGGGCCTCACGCTCTACCGGCTGTGGCGGATGGCTGGCGCGGGCGACGCGCCCTGGGAGGCGCGCCGCGTGGTGGGCGCGATGATCGATGCCGTGCGGGCGCACGATCCGCAGTTCGTCGATCGGTTCGCCATCGAGACGATCGACCCGGATGCCCTCCCCGAGACGGCGTTTCCCCGGCCCATCGAGGACGGCGAGGCCTTCGCGCGGCGGTTCGACGCGCGACTCGGCGGCCGCACCTCAAGGCTCGTCGCGGCCACGCCGGATGCCGAGGCGCTCGTGGCCGAGGCCGTGCGCGCCGTGTTCGCGCTCGACGAGTCGCAGATGTCCGACGAGGAGGCGATCGCGCGGGCGCTCGACCCGGCACGCAATCGCCATCGCCTCGACATGCTCAACCTGTCCTATCACTCGCCGCTGATGCGCGCGCTGCACCACGTGTCCTACACGTTCGCGCGCAAGGTGAGCCACACGGCCGACAGCCAGGACCAGCGCCATCGCATGGTGCCCGCCTCACGTCCGCTGCTCGCGTGTGCCGACACGCGTGAGCCCGACTACGTGACGCCGATGCTCATCCGCGCCAACCAGGTGGCGCGCGCGGAGTACGAGGCGCAGATGCGTCGCGCCTGGGACGCCAAGAACCGGCTGCTCGCGTTGGGTGTGCCGATCGAGTTCGCGCTCTACGTGCTGCCCAACGCGAAGGCGGTCCGGTATTACGAGAGCGGTCCGCTGATCGCGCTCGTGCACAAGTGGACGATGCGTACCTGCTTCAACGCGCAGGAGGAGATCTACCAGGCGTCGATCGATGAACTGGAGCAGGTGCGGGCCGTGCACCCGCGGCTGGCGCGTCACATCGGGCCGCCCTGCGTCGTGCGGAATGGCCTGGCGAGCCCACGCTGCACCGAGGGCACGCACTTCTGCGGGGTTCCGGTGTGGCGCGACTGGCCCGGCGTGCAACGGCAACTGTGAGGGTGGCGGTCGTGCGGCGCCGCGCTCCAGGCGCCCGGCGCCGGCAGGGAGGATCTTGCGCTTGACTTGCTGTGAAGGATTTCACATAATCTGCCTCGGGATTCCGGACCAACGCAAGCAATCCCATCAAGCCCGGCGCACGATGACCTCTCGTACGGCGGGCCCGACTGGCCACAAGGACGAGCAACACCCGCCTGACGGTCAATTTCTCCGCAGCACTCTTCCCTCAGATAGCTAACCGGAATCCCCCGCTCTCTCCGGAGGGCGGGTCTGTACCCGTCCGGTGGCCCGCATGCGGATCCTCGCCGCCTTCGCCCACAACCCCAGGCCCTGGACGGGCGCCGGCAACCACACCTATGTCATCCGTACATCAGAGGCCACGCTGATCGACGCCGGCGAGGGTGCGCGGGCGCACCTCGATGAAGTGGACGCCGCGGCGGCCGGCCTGGGGCTCAGCCGCGTGCTGGTCACCCACGCCCATGTGGATCACGTCGCGGGCGTGGAAGCGCTCGCCGAACGATTCCCCGGCGTGCGCTTCGCGAAGCACCCCTGGCCGGGCCGCGACGGCCGCCACGCCGTGGCGTGGGAGCCGTTGCGCGACGGCGACATCGTGGATGTGGGCGGCGCGGCCCTGCAGGTGATTCACACGCCGGGACACTCGCCCGATCACGTGTGCTTCCTCGATCCCGGCTCCGGCGTCCTCTTCGGCGGCGACCTCGTGATCAACGGCGGCACGGTGGCGATCCTCGCGAGCCACGGCGGCAGCCTGCGCCAGTACCTGCGGTCGTTGCGGACGATTCTCGATCTGCGGCCGCGCCGCATCCTGCCGGCCCACGGCCCGCCGATCGACGACCCCGCGGCGCTGATCCGCGGCTACCTGGCACACCGGGGCGCGCGGGAACGCCAGATACTCGATGCGCTGGCGTCAGCCCCGCTGACGGCAGACGACCTCGTCGCGCGCCTCTATCCCGGCCTGCGCATGGATCTGCTCGACGCGGCCGGCGAGAGCGTGCTGGCGCACCTGATCAAGCTGGAGGAGGACGGAGCGGCTGCCCGCGAGACCGGCGACACGGTCACGCACTGGCGGCTGGCCTGACCTGGTCCCGTCCTCGCCCGGCGCGCCACCACTCGAGGAGCACCGCGAGCGCGCCGTAGGCACCGGCCAACGCCCACAGCACCGTGATCTGCCGGCTCACGTCGCCCAGGCGCGCGCCGAGCTGGGTGAGCCGCAGCACGCCGTCGATGGCGGCCGTGCTCGGCAGGAACTGTCCGAGCACCACGGTCCACGCCGGCATCGCCTCGCGCGGCCACGCGAAGCCCGCCAGGAACACGGCGGGCAGCGAGGTCCAGACGATCGCGAACATCGCGGTCTCGCGATCGGTGAAGAAAGCCCCCAGCGCCTGCGCCAGCATGGTGGCGGCCAGCAGGTAGGGCAGCGTGAACCACGCGAGGTCGGCGGCAGGACTCCGGACGGCGAAGCCCTCGAAGGGGAAGATGACCCCGAAGTAGAGCAGGGCGTAGACGCCGTACAGCAGCACGTAGAAGGCCGTGCGGCCGGCCACGCGCAGCAGCGCGGCGGCCGGGCCCGGCCTGGTGAGGAGACCCGCAGCGGCCATCGTGCGTTCGCGCTCGCGTTCGCGCCGCGTGCCCGCGATCAGGCCCACGCCCACCAGCTGGGTCTGTTGCAGGATCAGCACCAGCACCGCAGGCACGATGTAGGTGGCGTAGCTCTCGGTGGCGTTGAACAGCGGGCGTGTCACCACGTGAAACGGTTCCCGCAGGCTCGCGGCCACCGCTGGCGCCGCGCCGGCCGCCGTCGCGCGGCGCAGCTCGATCCCGGCCGAGAGCGTTCCCGCGGCTTCGAGCAGGCCCGCCAGGGCCTGCCGGTAGGCGAGCACGTAGGTGGCGTCCACCAGCGCCGCCACCCTCGTGCGTTCGCCCCTGAGGATGGTCCGCTCGAAGTCCACGGGGATCACGACGTAGCCCGCCAGCCGGCCCTCGCGTACGGCCCGTTCGGCTGCCGCCTGGTCGGGCACCGGCGGCGCGAGCTCGATGAACTGGTGCGCGTCGATCATGCGGGTGAGTTGCCGGCTCATGGCGGTGTGGTCGAGATCGATGACCGCCACGGGCAGCCGCTGCAGGACTCCGGCCACGTACGGCGTGGGGTACACGACCGCATAGACGAACACGGCGGCCACCAGCACCAGGGCGGCCCCGGCGTCGGTGAAGACCGCCCGTGCCTCCTCGCGCACCGCGCGCCACCAGGTCTTCACAGCCGTCCCCAGCAGCGCGCGTCGCGCAGCACGGTCGCCAGCCGTGGCATCGAAAGCGCGAGCGGTACCGCCACGAACAGCGACAGGGCGCACAACTCGGGCATCGAGGCCGAGACGGGTGCGCCTCTCATGGCCTGCTCGAAGGCGAGCGACACGTAATGCCTCAGCGGGAGCAAGTCGGCCCACGCACGCGGTCCCCACGTCATCCCTCCCAGGGGGAACGTGACGCCGGCGAACGCGAATGCCACGCCACCGTAGAAGGCGGCGAAGCTCGTCGCCAGCCGCAGGTTGGCCGTCCAGGCGACCAGCATCACGCCAACGGCCTGGCAGGCCAGCACGAGCAGCACGGTCCCTCCGGCGAGCACGGGCCAGCTTCCGCGCATCGGCACGTGCATCACGCGGTGGAGCAGGATCAGCATCGCGAGGGCCAGGCCGGCGAACCAGGCGGTTGGCAGAGCCATCTTGCCGGCGAGCGCGGCCCACGGACGTTGGCCGGCCACGCCGAGCCACTCGCCGGCCGTCGCCCGTCGCAGTTCGCGCCCGACGGCGGCCACGGCCTGAAGGAGGACGAAGATCTGCAGCATCGCCGGCAGGACCGCGGGCAGCAGGAAATGTCCGTAGTTCAACTGCGGGTTGAAGACCGCGCGGGCGTCCACCTGCACAGGCTCGATGCGTGCCATGGCCACGCTGGCAGGCTCGCCACGCGCGGTCCGCGCGGCGATCTCCACCCCTGCGCCGAGCGTCGCGGCGGCCGTGCGGGCGTCGCGGCGAATGAGGCTGCCGGGCAGCATCCACTGGGCGTTGTAGTCAACGACCACGGTGGGGGCGCGGCCACGCCGGAGGTCGTTCTCGAAATCGGCCGGCACGGTGACGATGCCGTAGACCGATCCGCGCCGGACCAGATTGGCGGCCTCTTCGGTGGAGCCCAGAACGGTGGAGACCCGCATCGAGGGCGATGCGTCGAGGGCGCGTGTGATGCGGCGCGAGAGCGCCGACCGATCGAAGTCGACGACGGCCACGGGCAGTTCGGAGGGTGTGCCGCGTTCGAGCAGGGCGATGAAGAGGCCCCCGGACGCCAGCGGCAGCACGGCAAGCAGCAGCAGTTCGCGCGGATGCGCACGCCACCCGGCCACCTCGCGCCGCATCACGGCGGCCACCGCCCGAAGCCACGACGGCGCGGTCATCTCAGCGCCCGGCCCGTGCCTCGGGGCGGATCGTCGGAGCGTCGACGATGACGCTCATCCCTGGGCGCAGGCTCGGGACGGCGCGTACGGGGCGTGCCCGCACCTCGAAGGTCTTCACGTCGAACCCGCCTTGCAGGTAGGTGGGGCGCACGGTGGCGAAGTCGGCCTGTGCCGCGACGTACGACACGACGAACTCCACCTCGCGGCCGCCGAGCGCCGGGACGCGCGCCACGAAGCGGTCGCCTGGCCGCAGCCCGTCGAGACGATCCTCCCTCACCTGGAACACGGCCCATGCATCCTCCAGGTCGACGATGGTGAGAATGGGCGCGCCGGCGCCGACCAGCTCGCCTGGCTCCACGAGGCGTCGCGCCACTTCACCGCCGATCGGCGCCAGCAGCGTGCGCTCGGTGGCGAAGGCCTCCACCTCATTGGTGGCGGCGCGGGCGCGCGCCAACCCCGCGCTCGCCATGCGGCGGTCTTCGTCCCTGGCGCCGGCGAGCGCGAGGTCGTAGGTCGCCTTCGCGGCGTTCTCGGCATCACGCGAGGCCTTCAGGTTGGCCTCGGCCTCGTCCCGTCGCTGCGCCGGCACGACGCCGTCTCGATGCAGGCGGTCGATGCGTTCGAAGGTCTGCGTGGCGAGCG
>JBDIBB010000168.1:0-7870 GCA_039812685.1 Vicinamibacteraceae bacterium | reverse complement strand
GCCGATCCCGAGCGCGCGGCGCGCATGCTGCGCGGGCATCGCACCGACGTCAGCCGCCTGCTACTGGCCATGCTGGGACGGCCCGACGCGATTGCCCCGCTCACGGTCACCTATGCGGGAGAGGCCGAGTCGCCGGATGGCAAGGCCGACGTCCTCGAGGCCTCGATCGAGGGCGGCGCGCCGTGCCGTCTGTTCGTCGACCGCGAGACACACCTGCCGCTGCTGATGACCTATCGCGAGCAGGCGCCCCGCATGCTGAACATGCAGCGCCCGCCGCAGCAGCCGGGCCAGCCGGCGCCCTCCCGCGAGGAGATGGAGAAGCTGTTCCGCGAGGCCCGCGAACGCGCCGAGAAGGAACCGCCGAAGACGCAGGAGGTCGAGGTGTTCTTTTCCGATCACCGGAAGGTGGGTGGCGTGTTGCTGCCGCACAAGATCAGCCGCGTGGTCGATGGCACGCCCGTCGAGGAGACCGTCATCACCGGCTACAAGGTGAATCCCGCGTTCAAGGCGGACGTGTTCCGGAAGCGCTAGCAGCGCCTCCGCCCGCCGATGCTCCACCATCCGTCCACGAGGACCGTCATGATGCTCCGTCGTCTTCCGTCGTTCCTGTTGATGGCTGCGCTGGCAGCCGCCGCGCCGGCCGCGGCCCAGGCGCCACCGGCCGCTGCGCCATCGGTCCGAACCGCACCCGTGCGCGTGGTCGTCATGGACCAGACCAGCGCCATCATCGTCGGCGCCACGCTGAAGGTGACATCCAGCGGTGGGCAGACGTTCGAGACCGTCACCGACGATCGCGGCGAGGCCCGCCTCGAGGTGCCGCAGGGCGACTACACCATCGAGGTGTCGTCGGTCGGCTTCGATGCCGCGAGGTACGAGGGCCAGCGCGTCGGCGGCAGCGGCGGCTGGCGGCGCGACGTGGTCCTCCAGATCGCCGAGTTCCTCGAGGAAGTCCAGGTGAGGCGCGACCCGCGCGAGGCGGCCACCGATCCCAACGGCAACGGCTTCAGCACGGTGCTCAGCCAGAGTCAGATCGACTCGCTGCCCGACGATCCCGACGAACTCGAGGCCGCGCTGCAGCAGATGGCCGGTCCCGGCGCGACGTTCCGCGTCAACGGGTTCCGCAACAGCGGCCTGCCGCCCAAGAGCCAGATTCGCGACATCCGCTTCCGCCAGAACGCCTACGCCGCCGACAGCCACGAGGCGAGCAACTTCTCGGTGGACATCACCACGCAGCCCGGAAGGGACGCGTGGCGCACGTCGGTCGGGTTCGGCTTCCGTGACGATGCGCTGGACGCCCGCAATGCGTTTGCGCGACGGCCCGTCGACGAGCAGCAGAAGCGCGGGTCGTTCTCGCTGAACGGGCCGCTCTGGAAGGACCGGACCTCGATCGAGTTCGCCGTCGACGGCTTCAACGCCTTCGACGTGCGGCCCATCGTCGCCACGACGCCGCAGGGCGCCTTCGTGGACCAGGTGCGCCGGCCCACGGACCGCACCAGCGTCCGCGTGGGCGTCGACCACGCCCTGTCGCGCACGCAGACGCTGCGGATGGAGTTCGATCGCCGCAGGGCGAACAACGACGCGCTCGGCATCGGCGACTTCGACCTGCCGGAGCGCGCCTACTCGCGCACGAACGATCAGACGCGGTGGGCGGCGCGCGTGAAGGGTCCGCTCGGCCGGAACATGCTCAGCGACGCCTGGGGCGAGTTCGTCTGGCGCGACAACGTGACGACGCCCGACTCGCTGGCGCGCGCGATCCGCGTGCAGGGCGCCTTCAACGCGGGCGGCGCGCAGGCGCAGGGCGGTCGCGAGTCGCTCGACTTCGAGATCGGCCAGAACCTCGACTACGTCGCCGGCCGTCACACGATGCGCGCCGGACTCCTGTTCGAGCGCGGCCACTACACCAGCGACGACCTGCGCAACGGCGGCGGCACCTTCACCTTCGCCAGCCTCGCCGACTACGAGGCGCTGCGCCCCACCACCTACACGCAGCGCATCGGCGACCCGCTGGTCACCTACGCGCTGGCGCGCGGCGCCTGGTTCGCGCAGGACGACTTCCGGATCCGCAAGGACCTGACGCTGTCCTTCGGCGTGCGCCACGAGGTGCAGCAGTACGTGGACAGCGTGTGGAACTTCGCCCCGCGCGGCGGCTTCGCCTGGTCGCCGTTCCGCAGCGGGAAGACGACGTTCCGCGGCGGCGCGGGCCTCTTCTTCAACTGGATGGACGCCAGCGTCTACGAGGAGACGCTGCAGGTCAACGGCCGGCGCGTGCAGGACGTGGTCGTCTACAACCCGAGCTACCCCGACCCCTGGCTGTCGGGTTCGTCGCAGGTGCAGCCCTCCGGGCGCGTGCAGATGGCCGCCTCGCTCGACATGCCGACGCTGCGCCAGGCCTCGATCGGCGTCGAGCACGCGTTCTCGCAGAGCACCCGGCTGAATGCGACCTACCGGCTGCGTGACGGCGTGCACCTGTTGCGCGGCCGCAACGTGAACGCGCCGCGCGCCGACGGCACGCGCCCCGAGCCCGGCGTGGGGACGGTCACCGAGGTGCAGTCGATCGGCGAATCGCGCAGCCACCAGCTCGTGCTCGGCTTCAACACGGCCGGCCCGAACATGCGCTTCTTCGTCGGGGGCAATTACACGCTCACCGTCTCGCGCGACGATGGCAGCGGCGCGCTGTCGCTGCCGGCCGACAGCATCAGGCCCGACGAATGGGGCCCCGCCAACGACGACGTACGGCATCGCCTGGGCGTGTTCTTCAACGTGCGGCTGCTCAACAGCCTGCGGCTGGGGGGCAACCTGCGCGCCGAGTCGGCCCCGCCCTACAACGTGACGACCGGCCGCGACGACAACGGCGACACCATCTTCAACGATCGGCCGGCCGGCGTCGGCCGCAACAGCGCCCGCGGCGACGGCTACGTCGATCTGAACCTGCGCCTCGGCTACAGCTTCGGCTTCGGATCGCGGAAGACCGCCGGGGGGCCTGGCGGCCCGGGCGGCGGGCCGACGATCATGCACATGGGCGGCGGCGGGCGCGGCGGCGGTGGGGGGGGGCCGTTCGACCGCAGCAAGCTCGTGTCCTTCGAGGTGTACGCCTCGGCGTCGAACCTGCTGAACACGGTCAACTACATGGGGTACAGCGGCGTGATCACGTCGCCGCTGTTCGGCCAGCCGACCAGCGCCCGCGCGCCGCGGCGCATCGAGCTCGGCATGCGGGTGGGGTTCTAGGTCAGCACCCTGATGACCACGCGACGGTTCAGCGCGCGATTGGCGCGAGTATCGTTCGGATGGGCCGGCTTGGTCTCGCCGAAGCTGATCACGCTCATCTTGTGCAGCGGGATCTGGTGCTGCTCGTAGAGGTAGCGCTTGACCGCCTCGGCACGCCTCAGGCCGAGGCGCTCGTTCAGCTCGGCAGAACCCCGCGAATCGGTGTGGCCCTCGATTTCGAGGTAGTAGTTCTGCGGGTTGGCCGCGAGCTCGCTGACGAGGTGATCGACCTCCGCCTTGGCCTCCTGGGCCAGCGTGGCCTTCCCGTTGGCGAATCGTGCCTTGTCCTCGCTGAGCACCACCTGGAAGACGAGCCGCTTCTGGGCCTTGTCGAACTCGGTGAGCCGCTGATCGGCGGCGCCGGCCGCGTTCAACGCCTGCACGGCCGACCGACCCGCCGCGGCAGCCTGTTCGCCGGCGGCCGCCGCCCTGGCGTCCACCTCACCGATGCGCTGCGCGTTGGCCCGCGTGCTCTCCTGGGTCTTCTCGAGGTCCTGCGACAGGGCGGTCACCTTGTCGTTCACCTCTCCAACGTTCCTGTTCACGTACGTCTTGGTCGCGCACCCCGTGACGCCCATGCCGAGCGCCACGATGGCAACCGCCGTCAATCCCTTGCGCATGTCTGCTCCTTCCGCGAGCCGGCCGAGCGGGCCGGTTCACACGCGAATCCCCGTCGTGACTATCCGAGCGGGAGCGTGACGAAGTAACCGCTCCGCGCCCGCACCGTGAGCTCACGCCGCTTCAGCCGGATGTCGAGCGGACGCCAGCCAACCGGTCCCGCCGCCTCGAACGCCAGCAAGTACTGGTGACGCAGGTCGGCGAGCATCTGCTGCGTCGCCACGCTCGCACCGGCCGGCGTCGACACCACGAACGCCGCGCCGCCGGTCCACGCCGCGAGGTTCGCCATCTGGCCGGAGACGTCGTCGGGGCCCTCGGCCCCACGGGTCATCACCCGGTCCACTGCCGATTTCACCGCCATGACGTACACCGGCACGTCGGTCGCGCTCGCCAGCCCGGACACCTGCGCCGGCGTCAGCCGGCTCGCGTTGTCGAACCCGTCGGTGACGACGAGAATCGCGCGCCGGCGGTGCGTCCGCGCCGCGAGCCGTCGCGCGGTGTCGCCCACGGCGTCGTACAGCGAGGTGACGCCGAAGGGCTGCAGCCCCGCCAGCGTGGCGCGCAGGCCGCCGGGATCGCCGCCGAAGCCACGCTCTTCCCGCAACTCCCGGTCGAACGTGTAGAGGGCCACCTCGTCGATGTCCGGGCGCAACCGGTCGAGCAGGATGCCCACCCACGCGCGCGCGGCCTCGAGGTGCCGCGTCATCACCATGCTGCCGCTCACGTCGACCAGCAGCGCCAGGCTGATCGGCCCGTCGTCGCTCGGCGTGAACTCGATGATCGGCCGGCGGACGCCGTTGTCGAACACCTCGAAGTCCTCGCGTCCGAGGTCGCGCACCACCTGGCCGCGCCGATCCCGGACGACGGCGGCCACCGACACGAGATCGACCGAGGCACGGAAGATCGGCGCCGGCGGCGCTGGCACGGGGCCCTGGGTGGAGCCCGCGACAGCCATCGACACCAGCATCAGGACCGTTGCCGCCGCCCGACCCGTGTGCACGCCGTCCTTCATACCAAGCTCCTTGCCAGATCCCGCAAACCGCTGCGTTGAAACGACTTGTGTTATTTCATGTCCGGACGCCGCCGCGCGCGGTCCGTGGCGTGGAGGCCAATCGCGTAGAAATTGCCTGGCGCAACTACACCAGCGTGACGTCCGGCGCCTCTCCGAAGCCAGCCGGGGCTCGCGACGCGCAGCCCAACGCATCGCCGGCTTGCTACAATCCCGCCATGTCCACGCCGACCACGCCCGCCATCCCCGTCGCCAGCCGCGTCGCAGGCTTCACGTATGCGATCCGCAATATCGTTGCGGAGGCGAAGAAGGTTGAGGCCTCGGGCCGGAAGGTCAGGTACCTCAACATCGGCGACCCGATCCCCTTCGGCTTCCGCACGCCGCCGGAACTGGTGGCGGTGGTCGAGCGCGCGATGCGCGAGGGCCACAACGGCTACACGCCGTCGCCCGGCATCCCGCAGGCGCGCGAGGCGGTCGCGCGCGACTTCGTGAGACGCGGCGTGCCGACCGATCCCGATCGCGTCCTGCTCACGTCGGGCACGTCGGAGGGCATCGAGCTGACGATCGGCGCGCTGGCCGACGCCGGCGACGAAGTGCTGGTGCCGACGCCCACCTACCCGCTGTACACGGCGGTGCTGGCGAAGATCGGCGCGCGGGCGGTCTACTACCGCACCGACCCGGCGCGCGGCTGGCAGCCCGACCTCGATCACATGGCGAGCGTCATCACCCCGCGCACGCGCGCCATCGTCACGATCGACCCGAACAACCCGACCGGCGCCGTCTACCCGGAGGCGACGCGGCGCGCGATGCTGCAGCTTGCCGATCGCCACGGGCTGCCGATCCTCGCCGACGAGGTCTACGGCGACCTGGCCTACGACGGCGAGGTGCCGGCCATCGCGCGCCTGGATCCCGACGCGCCGATCATCTCGTTCTCGTCGCTGTCGAAGGCCTACCTTGCGCCGGGCTGGCGCGCCGGCTGGCTGAACGTGGGGCGCACGCCGCGGCTCGACCCCGTGCTGGCCGCCATCAAGAAGCTGGCCGATGGCCGCCTGTGCAGCCCCGGGCCGATGCAATACGCCGTGGCCGCCGCGCTCGACGGCGACCGCGCGCACCTGCCCGCGCTGCGCGCCGCGCTGCGCGAACGCGCCGAGCTGACCACCAGGCGGCTGAACGCGATTCCCGGCATCACCTGCGTGGCGCCGACGGCAGCCTTCTACGCGATGCCGCGCGTGAAGCTGCCCGAGGGCAAGACCGATCAGGATTTCGTGCTGGGCCTGCTTCGCGCCCGCGGCGTGCTCGTCGTCTACGGCTCGGGCTTCGGCGCCGATCCGGCCGACGGCAGCTTCCGCGTGGTGTTCCTCGCCGAGCCCCGCGAACTCGACGCCATCTACGACGACATCGCCGCGTTCACCGCGGAGTTCCTGGGCGCCTGACGTCCGGCAGCGCCCGACGCCAGACCGTGCGCCACCGCTGGTCGTGACCGCCAGGTCGCTTGCGCCGCTCGCCCCCCGCACGGCCTGGCGCGCCCTGGCGTGGTACGCCCTGATCACCGTGCTCATGACCTGGCCGCTGGTGCCGGGCCTCACACGCGACATCCCCTGGGACCTGGGCGACTCGCTGCTCAACTGCTGGATTCTCGCCTGGAACGGCGAGCGGTTCCTCCGCCTGCTCGGCGGCGACCTGTCGGCGCTGCACGGCTTCTACGACGCGAACATCTTCCACCCCCAGCCGCTCGCGCTCGCCTACTCCGAGACGCTCTTCGCGCAGACGCTGCAGGTGCTGCCGGTCTACGCGATCACGAAGAACCTCATCCTCTGCTACAACCTGCTGATCTTCTCCAGCTTCGCGCTGTCAGGGCTCGGCGCCTTCCTGCTGGCGCGCGAGATCACCGGCGATTGGCGCGCGGGCTTCGCCGCCGGCCTGATCTTCGCGTTCCTGCCGTGGCGCTACGCGCAGATGCCGCACCTGCAGGTGCTCAGCACTCAGTGGATGCCGCTGGCGCTCTACGCCCTGCGGCGCTACTTCGTGACACGACGCCTGACGGCGCTGGCGGGCGCCGTCGCGGCGCTCGTGCTCAACAACCACTCGAACGGGTACTACCTGCTGTTCTTCGCGCCCGCGGTGGCGGGCTACGTGCTGTGGGAGATGGCCTCGCGCGGCCTGTTGCTCGACTGGCGCACCTGGCGCGGCGTGGGAGGTGCCGCCCTGGCGACCGCCGCGCTCACAGTGCCGTTCCTGCTCCCGTACGTCTGGCTGCGCCAGGCGACCGGCGAGCACCGCGGCCTGGGCGAGGTGGTGTGGTTCTCGGCCGACGCGCTGGCCTACGCCACGGCCCACGAGCAGGTGCACGCATGGGGCCGGTGGATGCGCGCGCTGCCGCGCGCCGAGGGCGACCTGTTCCCCGGCCTCGTGCCGGTGCTGCTGGCCATCACGGCCGTCATCATGGGCTGGCGCCGCACCCGGCCACCGGCGGCAAGCCCGCGCACCACACCATCGCCGGCCCGTCGCGCGACCGCCCTGGTGGGCGGCGGCGCGCTCGCGGTCCTGCTGGTCTACGCCGCCGCGCTCCTGCTCCTGCTGACGGGCCACGGCGGGCGGACGTCACTGGGACCGATCGATCTCAAGATCAACAGCCTCACGCGCGTCCTCTGGACGATGGGCGCGGCCGCGGCGGTGCTGATCGCCGCGTCGAGCCGCGTCCGTGAGCGGCTGCGGCGCGGCTGGCGGTCGCCCATCACGTTCTTCATCGTCATGACGCTGATCGGATTCTGGCTCTCGCTCGGCCCGGAGCCGCGAGCCGGCGGGAAGCTGCTGAACGGCCCGGGCCTCTACGCACTGCTCTACCATCACGTGCCCGGCTTCGACGGATTGCGCGTGCCGGCACGCTTCGCCGTGCTGGTGATGCTGGGACTCAGCATGCTGGCCGCCTTCGGCGTGCGCGACCTGGTCAGGCGCCGGACAAGCCCCGTCGTGCTGGCT
>JBDIBB010000167.1:0-7932 GCA_039812685.1 Vicinamibacteraceae bacterium | reverse complement strand
GCGCGCGATCTCGAGGACGTCGGCGCGACGATGATCCTCGCCAACACCTATCACCTGCACCTGCGGCCCGGCGACGACCTGATCGCGGCGCGCGGGGGCCTGCACCGCTTCGCCGGCTGGCCCCGCCCGATGGTCACCGACAGCGGCGGCTACCAGGTGTTCAGCCTCGGCGCCCGCCGCACCCTTTCGGAGCGTGGCGTCGTCTTCCGCTCCCATCTCGACGGTCGCCTGCACGAGCTCACGCCCGAGCGCGCGGTGGAGATTCAGGCCCAGCTGGGGGCCGACGTGGCGATGGCGCTCGACGAGTGCCCGCCGGCGGGGATCGACGAGGCCGCCGCGCGCGCCGCCATGGAGCGTACGGCGCGCTGGGCCGCGCGGGGACGGGCCCACTTCGCGCGCGTCCACGGTGGCGCCGGCGCCGTGCGCGTGACCAATCCCGGTCAGGCGCAGTTCGGCATCGTGCAGGGCGGCGTCTACCGCCACCTGCGCGCCGAGAGCGTGGCGCGGACCGTCGATCTGGGGTTTGACGCCTACGCCATCGGCGGGCTCAGCGTGGGCGAGCCCGTCGACGTCATGTACCGCGTGGTGGAAGAGACCGCGCCGGCGCTGCCCGGGGACCGGCCGCGCTACCTCATGGGGACGGGGCTGCCCGACGACCTGGTGGAGTGCGTGGCGCGCGGTATCGACATGTTCGACTGCGTGCTGCCGACGCGCAACGCGCGCAACGGGCAGCTGCTGACGCGCCACGGCCTCCTGAACATCAAGAACGCCGTTCATGCCGACGACGACCGTCCCGTGGACGAGGCGTGCGGCTGTTACACCTGCCGCACCTGCTCCCGCGCCTACCTGCGCCATCTCTTCACGGTGGGGGAGATGACGGCGGCGACCCTCAACAGTATCCACAACCTGCACTTCTACCTTGACACCATGCGGAGGATCAGGGAGGCTATCGAGTTTGGATCCTTCGAAGGGTTCAGGCAAGCGTTCCACCAGTCGTTCTCCCGCCGCGCCATCGCCTCATGACTCTGTCGCTGCCGCTGGTTCCGTCCGTGTTCGCCATGACGCCGCCGCCGGAAGGCTCACCCAGCCTGCTGGTGCAGCTGGTGCCGTTCTTCCTCATCCTCGGCATCTTCTATTTCGTCATCCTGCTCCCGATGCGCCGCCGGCAGCGCAAGGTGACCGAGTTCCAGGGCGCGCTGAAGGTGGGCGACCGGGTCGTCACCACAGGTGGGATCTACGGCACCATCACGAAGGTGAACGAGGCGACGGTTCAGCTGCAGATCGCCGCCAACGTCCGGATCGAAATCGCCAAGGCGGCCATCGGCGGCCACCAGGGCCAGGCGCCCGTGGTGCCCGAGTCCAACAACATGTAGTGTTGCCATGAACAAATCCTCTTCCTGGAAAGTCGGCGTCATCCTCGCGGTGCTCGGCCTTTCCGTCTGGGCGTTCTATCCGCCGTCCCAGAAGGTGCGCCTCGGCCTCGACCTCAAGGGCGGGGTCCACCTGGTGATGCGGGTGCAGACCGAGGACGCGCTGCGGGTGGAAACCGAGAGTTCGGCCGAACGCCTGCGGCAGGAACTCGCCAACCGGAACATCGGCGTCGGCGGGGTCGCCGAGGAGCCGCCCACGCGCATCGTGGTGACCGGCGTGGCGCAGGGGCAGGATCAGGAGTTCCGGCGGCTGGCCGAGGATCAGCTCGGCGCCACCTACGATCGGGCGTCGGGTGCCGGCGGCAGCTACACGTTCACGATGAAGCCCAACGCCGAGCGGACGCTGCGCGACGAATCGGTGCGCCAGGCGCTGCAGACGATCGAGCGGCGCGTGAACGATCTCGGCGTCGCCGAGCCGATCGTGGCGCCGCACGGCACGGCCAACGATCAGATCCTGGTGCAGTTGCCGGGCGTCACCGACGTCGCCCGCGCGAAGGAGATCATCCGGTCGACGGCGTTGCTGGAGCTGAAGATCGTCGAGAGCGAGGCGCCCTCGCGCGAGTCGCTGCTGCAGCCCTACTCGGGCACCGTCCCGTCGAACATGGAGGTGGTGACGGGAGCCTCGGACTCGCCGGGGGCCGGCACCGCGTTCTATCTCGTGCGCAAGGCGGCGGTCATCACCGGCCGCGACCTGCGCAGCGCCCGCCCGTCGCTCGACGAGAACAACCAGGCGGCGGTGTCCTTCTCGCTCAACAACAACGGCGCGGCGAAGTTCGGCCGGGCGACGCAGGAGAACATCGGGCGGCGCCTGGCGATCATCCTCGACGATCGCGTGCAGAGCGCGCCGGTCATCCAGTCGCGCATCGACGACGAGGGGCGCATCACCGGCGTGTTCACCCAGCAGGAGGTGTCCGATCTGTCGCTGGTGCTGCGGTCGGGCGCCCTGCCGGCCAGCCTCACGTACCTCGAGGAGCGCACCGTCGGGCCCAGCCTCGGCGCCGACTCGGTCCGTGCCGGCGTGCTCGCCGCGATCGTCGGCCTCGCGCTGGTCGCGATCTTCATGCTCCTCTACTACAAGCTTGCGGGCATCAACGCGGTCGTCTCCGTGGCGATGAACCTGGTGATCCTGCTCGGCTTCATGGCCTACATCGGCGCGACGATGACGCTGCCTGGCATCGCCGGCTTCATCCTCACGATCGGCATGGGCGTCGATTCCAACGTGCTGATCTTCGAGCGCATCAAGGAAGAGCTGTCGGCCGGCAAGGGGGTGCGCCAGGCCGTGGCCGCGGGCTTCGATCGCGTCTTCCTCACCATTCTCGACACGCACGTCGCCTCGCTCATCTCGGCGGCCTTCCTCTTCCAGTTCGGCACGGGTCCGATCCGCGGGTTCGCCACCACGCTGTTCTTCGGTCTGCTGTCGAACGTCTTCACCGCGGTGTTCGTGTCGCGCACGCTGTTCGAGATCGTCCTGATCCGCCGCGACGCGCGGGCCCTGAGCATCTAGGGCGGAGGCAGACATGCAGTTGCTCTCGAACACCAACTTCGACTTCATCAAGTGGCGCTGGCATGCGATCGCCCTGTCGGTGGCCATCATCCTGGCCGGCGGCGCGTTCATGTACTCGCGCGGCGGCATGCCGCTCGGCATCGACTTCTCCGGCGGCACCATCGTCGTCCTGAAGTTCGACCAGGCCGTGTCAGAGGATCAGGTCCGCAACGCCGTTCTCAGCATTCCCGGCGAGAAGGTGGTGCAGGCCTACGGCAACCCGGGTGAGAACCAGGTGCTCATCCGCCTGCCCCAGACCGGCCGGGAGGAGGGGGTCACCTTCGAGGAGGGGGCCCGGCACGTCGTGACGGCCGTGCAGGCCGCCGGCATCGGCAAGTTCGACGTGCTCAGCACCGAGGTGGTCGGCCCGGTGATCGGCGCCGACCTGCAGCGCCGCGGCATCTTCGCCACCATCGCGTCGGTCTTCGGCATCGCGGCCTACATCGCGCTGCGCTTCAGGCCGAGCTTCGCGGCCGGCGCCATCGTCGCCACGCTGCACGACATCCTCGTCACCCTCGCCTTCCTCGCCTTCTTCGGCTACGAACTGTCGCTGAACATCGTCGCGGCCCTGCTGACGATCACCGGCTACTCGGTGAACGACACGATCGTCATCTTCGACCGCGTGCGCGAGAACGCTGGCAAGATGCGGCGCGAGGGCCTCGAGACCACCGTCAACACCAGCGTCAACCAGACGCTGAGCCGAACCATCATCACCGCCGGCACCACGTTCCTCGCGGTGTTCGCCCTCTACCTCTTCGGCGGCGAGACCCTCGAGGGCTTCGCCTTCACCATGCTCGTGGGCATCGTCAGCGGCACCTACTCGACGGTGTTCATCGCGGCGGCCATCGCCATCATCCTCAGCCGGCGGAAGTCGACCGTCCGCGCCGCGCCCGCGCCGGCCGCGCCCGCGCGCCCGGCCACCAGGAAGAGCGCCGGCAAGGGCCGCGCCTGACGCGTGTCGCTGGTCTACGCGGCGCTGCTCGGGGTGGTGCAGGGACTCTCGGAGTTCCTGCCCGTCTCGAGTTCGGCGCACCTCATCCTGGCCCGCGCCTTCTTCGGCTGGGATGGCGAGGCGTTCGGCCTGGCCTTCGACGTCGCCTGCCACGTGGGCACGCTGGCCGCCGTGGCCTGGTACTTCCACAGGGACCTGCTCGCGATGCTGCGGGCCACCCCGCGGGTTCTCTCGGCCGACCCGGACGCCCGGCGCATCTGGCTGCTGGCGGTCGGCACGCTGCCCGCCGTCGTCGTGGGCCTGCTGTTCGCCGGCGCGATCGAAGGCGGGCTGCGCACGCCGGGGGTGGCGGCCTGGACGCTGGCGATCGGTGCGGCCGGCCTGCTGTGGGTGGAGCGGCTTCCACCCAGGCAGCGTGACGAGCGGGGAGTGTCGATGGCCGAGGCCTTGGCGATTGGCGTCGCGCAGGCCTCCGCTCTGGTCCCGGGCGTTTCGCGCTCGGGCGCAACCATCACGGTGGGCATGCTGCTGGGATTGCGGCGTGACGCGGCCGCACGCTTTTCCTTCCTGCTGGGGGTGCCCGCCATCCTCGCCGCGGCGGCCAAGGAGGGCCTCGTGCTGGCCCGGACCGGCCTCGCGGCCGACGAACTCCGGCTCTTCGTGGTCGGCATGGCCAGTTCCGCGCTGATCGGGTACCTGACGATCAAGTACGTCCTTCGTTACCTCGCGGCACACCAGCTCGACGTTTTCGCGTACTATCGGCTCGCGCTCGCCGCGGGCGTCGTGATCTGGGCCTGGCTGGGCTGACGCGTCGTCGGCCTCGCCCTTTCCCGCGCGCAGCCTGCCTTCGCCATGCAGTGGCTTCGCCGCAGCTTCATCACCGGGTTCTTCGTGACGGTGCCGCTCGTGATCAGCATCGTCACCTTCGTGTGGATTTTCCGTGCCGCCGACGGGATGCTGGGACCCGCCTTCGCGGGCTGGATCGGCCACGACGTTCCGGGGCTGGGCCTGGCCGCCACGCTGCTGGCGGTGCTGGCGGTGGGCGCGGTGGCCACCAACGTGATCGGCAAGCGCGTGCTGCAGCGAACCGAGTACTACCTGCTCAAGGTGCCCGTGTTCCGCACCATCTACGCGCCGGTCAAGCAGTTGATCGTCGCCTTCTCGCCCGAGAACGAGTCCGGGCTCAAGCGGGTGGTGCTCGTCGACGACCCGTCGCGCGGACTGCTGCTCGGGTTCCTCACGCGTGAGTTCGTCGTCGAGCGCGGGGGGCGCGCCGAGGCGATGGTGGCCGTCTACGTGCCCACCAACCACCTCTACCTCGGCGACGTGCTGGTGTTCCGGCGTGAGGTCGTGGCGTTTCCCGACATCACGGTGGAGCAGGGCATCCGCATCTTCCTGACCGGCGGCATGGCGCTGGCCGGGCGGATGCGCCTCCGGCGGAGCGAGGATCTGCCGGATCGGGCCCTGGCGCCTTGACAGCCTTTCTGTCGGATGGATACGGTTTCCGGCGGATTGACGCGTTGACTGGGGATGCGCCGCTGGTCAACCCCCTGGGACTCATCACAGGTGAAAGGGACGGATGCGATGGCCGGTGTCATCATTCGTGAAGAGCGTTCCCGCGTGTTGCGCGCGCCGCTGCTGGCGGCGCTGGTCCTCGCCCTGGGCCTGCTGGCGCCGCTGGCGGCGCTGGCCCAGCCGCCACCGGAGGAGCCGGCGGCCGGGCACGGTCACCGGCCGGGGGGCGAGGTGAACATCCAGCTGCCCGATCTGCGCCAGGTGCAGTTCATCGGCGGGTTCAACGGCCACGACATCCTGCTGGTGGGGCTCGTGGCCTGCGTGCTCGGCCTGGCCTTCGGCGTCTCGACCTATGGCGCGGTGAAGAAGCTGCCGGTCCACCGGTCGATGGCCGAGGTGTCCGAGCTGATCTACGAGACGTGCAAGGCCTACCTCGTCCAGCAGGGCAAGCTCCTGCTGCTGCTCGAGCTCTTCATCGGCACCGTCATCGTCGTCTACTTCGCGCTGACCGGGCTGGAGTTCTCGAAGATCCTCGTCATCCTGCTGTTCTCGCTGATCGGCATGGCGGGCAGCTACGGCGTGGCGTGGTACGGCATCCGCATCAACACGCTCGCCAACTCGCGGACGGCCTTCGCCAGCCTGCGGGGCCAGGCCTTTCCCGTCTACGAGATCCCGCTGCGGGCGGGCATGAGCGTCGGGATGATGCTCATCTCGGTCGAGCTGCTGTTCATGCTCGCCATCCTGCTGTTCATCCCCAACGAGGTGGCCGGGGCGTGCTTCCTCGGCTTCGCCATCGGCGAGTCGCTCGGTGCGGCGGCGCTGCGCATCGCGGGCGGCATCTTCACGAAGATCGCCGACATCGGCTCCGACCTGATGAAGGTGGTCTTCAAGATCAAGGAAGACGATGCGCGCAATCCGGGCGTGATCGCCGACTGCACGGGCGACAACGCCGGCGACTCGGTGGGGCCCACCGCCGACGGCTTCGAGACCTACGGCGTGACGGGCGTCGCGCTGATCACCTTCATCGTGCTCGCGGTGGCCGATCCCGTGGTGCAGGTGCAGCTGCTCGTCTGGATCTTCCTGATGCGCGTGATGATGGTGCTCGCCTCGGGCGTCTCCTACCTGCTGAGCAACAACGTCATCGCCCGGGCGCGCTACGGCGGCGCCGCGCGGATGCACTTCGAGGCGCCGCTGACGATGCTGGTCTGGCTCACCTCGCTCGTGTCGGTGGCGCTCACCTTCGTGCTGTCGGCGGTGGTCATCCCCACCATCGGCGGCAACACCTCGCTGTGGTGGCAACTGTCGATGGTGATCACCTGCGGCACGCTCGCGGGCGCGATCATCCCCGAGATGGTGAAGATCTTCACCTCGACGACCTCGAGCCACGTCAAGGAGGTGGTCACCTCCTCGCGCGAGGGCGGGGCGTCGCTGAACATCCTGTCCGGCTTCGTCGCGGGCAACTTCAGCGCCTACTGGCTGGGCATGGCGATCATGGGCCTGATGGCGGTCGCCTTCTGGGTGTCGACGATGGGGCTGGGCGAGTTCATGAAGGCCCCGGCCATCTTCGCCTGGGGCCTGGTGGCGTTCGGCTTCCTCGGGATGGGGCCCGTGACGATTGCGGTCGACTCCTACGGCCCCGTTACCGACAACGCGCAGTCGGTCTACGAACTGAGCACCATCGAGGAGATCCCCGGCATTGTCGACGACGTGAAGAAGACCTTCGGTTTCGCGCCCGACTTCGGCACGGCCAAGGATCTGCTGGAGGAGAACGACGGGGCCGGCAACACCTTCAAGGCCACGGCCAAGCCGGTGCTGATCGGCACCGCCGTGGTGGGTGCCACGACGATGATCTTCTCGATCATCATGGCGCTCACCCAGGGCCTGACCAACGCGGCGGCGATCCGCAGCCTGTCGATCCTGCACCCGCCGTTCCTGCTGGGCCTGATCACGGGCGGGGCGGTGATCTACTGGTTCACCGGCGCCTCGACGCAGGCGGTGACGACCGGCGCCTACCGCGCGGTGGAGTTCATCAAGCGGAACATCCGGCTCGAGGGCGTGGTCAGGGCGTCGGTGGAGGACTCGCGGCGCGTCGTGGAGATCTGCACGCAGTACGCGCAGAAGGGGATGTTCAACATCTTCCTGGGCGTGTTCTTCTCGACGCTGGCCTTCGCGTTCGTCGAGCCGTTCTTCTTCATCGGCTACCTCATCTCGATCGCGATGTTCGGGCTCTTCCAGGCGATCTTCATGGCCAACGCTGGCGGCGCCTGGGACAACGCGAAGAAGATCGTCGAGACCGAACTGAAGATGAAGGGGACCGACCTGCACGCGGCGTCGGTGGTCGGCGACACGGTGGGGGATCCGTTCAAGGACACCTCGTCGGTGGCGATGAACCCGGTGATCAAGTTCACGACGCTGTTCGGCCTGCTGGCCGTCGAGCTGGGTGTGTACCTGGCGGCGCGGCAGGGTCCGACGATCGGGCACGTGCTGGCGGT